>JBAYOD010000157.1:0-7579 GCA_041678445.1 Burkholderiaceae bacterium
CCGCCTGCGCGGCGTACGCACCGCTCAGCAGGATGGCTCCGACCAGCTTCCTGAAATGCTTCGGGTTCACGTCACGCCTCATTGTCGAGCAGCAAAAGCAGGATGGGTCACTGCGTTCTGCCATACGCAAGATATGCACCATTTCCAGAAACTACCGACAATTCAATTACTTGCTCAGATCATCCGGAAATCCTCGCCCGAATCGAGCGATGGGATGTAAAGAAATTCGACATCCCTGCTGTCCGGTTGAAAGCCGAATGCATCCCGTTACTTGCGATGCCGGTGATTCCGCTTCTGGCTGCGCCCGCCGTGGCGCCAAGCATCAGTCGGTCGAAAAACCCTGCCCGCGAACGAACGCACCCCAATCGGCGCGATGCGCCTGCGCATACTGTGCGCGCTTCGCCTGCGACCAGGGTTGCGGATTCTGCCGCCCCCAGCCAGCCTCGATGGCCGCCCGGCGGGCGTCGTAGCCGTCGATCCGCTCATCCTGCCCGCGGTCGTCGAAACCATCCAGATGGAAGGTTTCGTCGAGCGGCAGGCGCGGGACGACACTGCGTGTCGCAACAGGATGGCCGACGCAGAGCCCGGCAACCGGGAACACATGGGCGGGCAGCCCGAGAATGCGCGCCACCTCGGCTGGCTGGTCGCGCAGCAGGCTGATCGGGCAATGCACCAGGCCCGCAGCGCTCGCTGCGCGCAGGTAGTTCATCATGACCAGTGCGGCATCGACCGCCGGATTGAAGAAACCGTCGAGATGCTCGTTGGCGAAAGCCTGCCCGGCCCGCTCGAAGAGCCGCCGAAAGCGCCGGCCATTGCCGCAGAAGAGCACCACCAGCGGCGCTGAAGCGAACCAGGGCAGGGTCGGCAGCAAGGCGGCGAGCGCCTCGCGCCGCGCCGGGTCGCGCAGTTCGATGATGTCGGCCTGCTGCAGGTCGCTCTTCGAAGGGGCGCTCAGCGCGCAGGCTGCGAGCAGCCGCGACAAGGCCGGATCGACCGGTGTGTCCGCCCACTGGCGATGCGTGGCATGGCCGGCGATCCGGGCCAGCTCGTCGATGCCGGCCAGATCCGCCGGGATCTCGAAAGTCTCGCCGAAGCGATCGTGCAAGGCGGTGGCGAGGCGCCGGGCAGCGGCGGCGGGTTCGCGGGCGTCGTTGCGAGCAGTATCGCAGCTGTCGTTCATGGGGGGTGATCCGTACGAGTTTCGACAAGTCCGTGCCGATCCGGTCGCAGGCGAGCGGCCGGTGCGCATTCCGGTGCATAGTATCTGCCCGAAGCTCCGGGCCTGCATGAAGCTCCGGACGGATGGTCCGACCCCACTCACCGATCTCCGTCAGCCAGTGATCCACTTCTCCATTTTCCTGATCGCGCTGCTCGCCGGCACCGTCGGCGGCGTGATCGGCACCGGCTCGTCACTGATCCTGCTGCCCGTCCTCGTCCACGCCTACGAACCGCGCGCGGCGATGCCGATCATGGCGATCGCGGCACTGATCGGGAATTTCTCGCGAATGATCGCCTGGTGGCGGCTGATCGACTGGCGCGCGGCGACCGCCTACGCCCTGCCCGGTGTGCCTGCCGCCGCCCTCGGTGCACACACCCTGCTGGCCCTGCCGGCCTGGACCGTCGAAGCCGCACTGGGCCTGTTCTTCTGGTGCCTGCTGCCGATCCGCCGGCGGCTGCGCGCCCGCCAGCGGCGGCTGTCGCTGGCGCAACTGGGCCTGTGCGGCGCGGTCATCGGCTTCCTGACCGGCCTGGTCCTGTCCACCGGTCCGCTCAGCGTGCCGGCCTTCATGATCTACGGCCTGAGCGGCGGGGCCTTCCTGGGTACCGAGGCGACCGCCTCGCTGCTGCTCTACGCCGGCAAGCTGGCCACCTTCGGTGCGCAGGACGCCCTGCCGCTCGACATCGTGCTGTACGGACTGCTGGTCGGCGCCGGCATCACGGCCGGCACGGTGCTCAGCAAGCCGCTGGTGCTGCGGCTGCCGGCGCGTGCCTACGAAGTGCTGCTCGATGGCCTGCTGCTGATTGCGGGCGCCGCGATGCTGGCTTCGGCCTGGCGGGCGGTCTGACCGGGGCGCTGTCGCGCCAGGCTGCAGCAGGACAGGGCCCCGCGGCGGCTCAGGGCTTGGCGACGAACTGCACGGCCACCATCTCACCGGTGACGCACACCGCGCCGTCCGCACTCAGCGTCAGCTCGATGACGGCCTTGCGCCCCTGCAGCGAACGCAGCGCGCCCTCGATGAGCAGTTCGACCCCCAGCGGCGTGGGCCGCCGATAGTCCAGCTGCAGCGAAGCCGTGACGAAGCGGATCGGCGGGCCCTCATCACCCATCGTCCGCCCCTGGGCCCGGCAGGCGAATGCCGCGGCGCTGGCCGTGCCGTGACAGTCCAGCAACGAAGCCAGCATGCCGCCGTAGACATTGCCCGGATAGCCGCCGCTGTACATCGTGGCCGGTGTGAAGCGCGCATGAGTCCGCTCACCGTCGAGAAAGCTCTTCAGGTGGAGGCCATGCGGATTCGCCGGCCCGCATCCGTAGCAGTGTGCGAACTCGGCCGGATAGTGATCCTGGATGGCTTTCATCGACGCTGGCTCAAGCTCACTGATCCTTGATGCGCTGCCTGAGCGCCTCGAAGCTGTCCCTGACGCCGGGCCGCATCAGCAGGCCGGCCTTGTCCTGCCTGATCACACCCTCGACCTCGAAGAGGTCGGCGACCTCGGTGAACGAGATCATGCCGTTGAGCTTGCCGCCGCTGGCAGCGATGTTCTCGCCACCGTACCAGACCATCGGCGCCTGGGTGCCCGGCGGCATGTAGGACACCGGGTAGATGAGGATAGGCACCTTGTAGGTGTTGGCCAGCTCGGCGGCAACCTGGATGTTGTTGTTGCAGCGCAGCCCGGGCGGATCGTTGCCGACCAGGGTCAGGACCTTCCTGCCGTCGATCTCCACGGGACCGGGCGCGGCTTGCGGCGTGGTCGCCGCAACGCTACCGGCCGCACCCAGCAAGGCAGTCGCAAGGACGAGTGAAAGGATGTTCATCTGAGAGTCTCCTCGTTGCAAAGCCGTCAGTCGACCTCGACGGCCAGCCCGGCGGCCTTCCATTCCGGGAAACCGTCCTCCAGCCGGCGCACGTCGAATCCTCTGGCGCGCAGCGCAGCCACGGCCTCGAAAGACATCACGCAATAGGGTCCACGGCAGTAGGCGACGATCTGATGTTCGCGAGGCAGATCGGCCAGTCGCCGCTCCAGTTCAGCAGTCGGAATGTTGATGGCCCCTGGGACGTGGCCGAGCGCGTACTCCGCCTCCGGCCGGACGTCCAGCACCGTTACCTGGTCGCCGTTCAGACGCTCTGCAAGCTCTTCACGCGACACCGCTTCCAGGGCATCACGGCCGTAGAAGAAGTCGCGCATGACATCGCGCACTTCTGCCAGGTTGCGCTCACCCAGGCGGCCCAGCGCCCCGAGCAGTCCCATGACTTCCGGATGCCCGGCCAAGCGGTAGAACACCCGCCTGCCCTGCCGCTCGGCCTCCGCCAGCCGCGCACGCCGCAGCAGTTGCAGGTGGCGCGAGGCATTGGCCATCGACAGGCCGACCAGTCTGGCCAGGTCTTCGACACTGCGCGGCCCCTGTGCCATGCCTTCGAGAAGTTCCAGCCGGTGCGCGTGGCCCAGCGCCTGCGCCAACGTGGCCAGGTTCTCGAAAACCACCTGCTTGGGGTTGCCGGATGAAATGGGCGACGACGATTCGGGCGGCAACGATTCGGGCGACAATGCTTTCATTATCTTACTATCAACATACTGATTGAATCATGGCATGATTGCCTGCTGCCATCAAGCCTCGACGAAAGCCATGAAGACTCTCATCATCATCAACGATCCGCCCTACGGCACTGAACGCATGTACAACGGACTGCGCCTGGCCGCTGCCCTGCTCAAGAATGCCGAAAGCCAGGTCAGTGTCTTCCTGATGGCCGACGCCGTTTCCGGATGCAAATCCGGGCAGAAGACGCCGGACGGCTACTACAACGTCGAGCGGATGCTGCGCCGGGTCACCAGTCATTCCCGGGGCGAACTGCTGCTGTGCAGCACCTGCCTCGATGCCCGCGGTATCCAGGACACGGAAGTGATGCCCGGTGCGCGGCGCAGCACGATGGACGAACTGGCCGCCGTCACCGCAGCGGCCGACAAGGTACTGGTGTTCTGACACCACCCGCCGGCTCCACGCCCCGCAACCACCATGCTCAAGAACCCGATGTACCGCCAGGTGCTGATCCTGGCCTGCTCGCAGGCCCTGTTCCAGATCGTCTCGGTGATGGTGATGACCGTCGGCGGACTGGCAGGCGGGCAGATCGCCCCGTCACCACGCTGGGCCACCCTGCCCATCGCCACCATGTTCCTCGGCACCGCGGTCATGACCTTCCCGGCCTCGATGTGGATGGCTCGCGTCGGCCGCCGCACCGGTTTCCTCTTCGGCGCTGCCCTGGGGGTGCTGGGCGGCCTGGCCGGGGCCTGGGGTATCTACCAGGCTTCGCTGGCCCTGCTTTCCTTCGGTACCTTCCTGGTCGGCTGCTACCAGGCCTTCGCCCAGTTCTACCGCTTTGCGGCCAGCGAAGTGGCCGACGATGCCTTCCGTCCGCGCGCGATCTCGCTGGTGATGGCTGGCGGCGTAGTCGCCGCCCTGGCCGGACCCTTGCTGGCACGCCTGGGCGGGCCCCTGGTCTCACCGGAGTACCTGGGCTCCTTCCTGATCCTGGCGATCGTGTCGATGGTGGGTGCGGGCGTGCTGCTGAACCTGCACATCCCCGCAGTTGCCCGGTCGGCCGCCGCGACAGACCGGAGCCGGCCCTGGCCGAAAATCGTCCTGCAGCCCGCCTATCTGGTGGCACTGTTCGGTGCCGCGACCGGCTACGGCATCATGATCCTGGCAATGACGGCCACGCCGATTGCCATGGTCAACTACGATCATTCGCTGGGCACGGCCGCCACGGTGATCCAGCTGCACGTGCTGGGGATGTTCCTGCCGTCATTCTTCACCGGTTCGCTGATTGCGCGCTTCGGCGTACTGCGCATCATGCTCAGCGGCGTGGTGCTGTTCATCGGCCACATCCTGATGACCCTGACCGGTACCGGTTTCGCCTCCTTCGCCACCGCCCTGGTGCTGCTGGGAGTCGGCTGGAACTTCATGTACATCGGCGGCACCACCCTCCTGACCAGCACTTACACGGTGGCCGAGCGGGCCCGCGCCCAGGCCATCAATGACATGACGATCTTCGTCGTCGGCCTGAGCTGCTCCTTCGGTGCCGGCGGGCTGCTGCAGGAGCTGGGCTGGCAGATGATGAACCTGATCCTGGTTCCGTGGCTCGCGCTGGCGGCACTGTCGCTGCTTTGGCTGGGCCTGCGCCAGCGTCCGGAATCTGCCCGATCGACGTCGCCATGAAAAGCAAGCGGCCCCGAAGGGCCGCCGGCATATGACTTCCGAAGACGGCTGGCGCGATCAGCGCTCGCCGATCGGGGTCACGTCACGCCGGGTCTGACCAGTGAACAACTGGCGGGGCCGGCCGATCTTCTGGTCGGGGTCGGCGATCATCTCGCCCCATTGCGCGATCCAGCCGACCGTGCGGGCAACCGCGAAGATGCAGGTGAACATGCCGGTCGGGATGCCCATCGCCTTCTGGACGATGCCCGAATAGAAGTCGACGTTCGGATAGAGCTTGCGCTGGACGAAGTAGTCGTCTTCCAGCGCGATCTGCTCCAGCTTCATCGCCAGGGCGAACAACGGATCGTCGTGCAGGCCCAGGTCGCCGAGGACTTCGTGGCAGGTTTCGCGCATCAGCTTGGCGCGCGGATCGTAGTTCTTGTAGACCCGGTGCCCGAAGCCCATCAGCTTGACGCTCGAGTCCTTGTCCTTCACCTGCTTGATGAACTCGCCGATCTTCTCGACCCCGCCCTGCTTCTGGATATCGTTGAGCATCAGCAGGCAGGCTTCGTTCGCCCCGCCGTGGGCCGGCCCCCACAGGGTGGCGATGCCGGCGGCGATGCAGGCGAAGGGATTGGCGCCCGACGAACCGGCCAGCCGGACGGTCGACGTCGACGCGTTCTGCTCGTGGTCGGCATGCAGGATCAGGATGCGGTCGAGCGCCCGCACCAGCACGTCGTTGGGCTGGTAGTCGTCGCAGGGGGTGCCGAACATCATCCGCAGGAAGTTCGCCGAATACGACAGGTCGTTGCGCGGATACATGAACGGCTGGCCGACTGCGTACTTGTAGGCCATCGCGGTCAGCGTCGGCATCTTCGCGATCAGCCGGATCGCCGAGATGAAACGGTGCTCCGGGTCGTTGATGTCGAGCGAGTCGTGATAGAAGGCCGACAGCGCGCCCACGCAGCCGACCAGCACGGCCATCGGGTGGGCGTCGCGACGAAACCCCTGGAAAAAGCGGGTCATCTGCTCGTGCACCATCGTGTGATGGGTCACCCGGTGGTCGAAGTCGCGGCGCTGCTCGGCGTTGGGCAGTTCGCCGTTGAGCAGCAGATAGCAGGTTTCCAGGTAATCGCACTGCTGGGCCAGCTGCTCGATCGGGTAGCCGCGGTAGAGCAGCTCACCGACATCGCCATCGATGTAGGTGATCTTCGATTCGCACGAGGCGGTCGACATGAAGCCGGGGTCGTAGGTGAATTTTCCCGACGCGCCATAGAGCTTTCGGATGTCGACGACATCGGGACCCACGGTTCCCTTGTAGAGCGGGAAGTCGACCGAGGGGGTGCCGTCGGAGAAGGAAAGGGTCGCTTTGTGCTGCGAGGTCATCGGGCTCGTCCTCTCAATGTTGATGGGTTCGGGGGTATGCGGCACTCAGACGGTGCGCAACACCTCCAACACGCGCCGCGCCTGCGGCGAGGCGTCCTGACCCGGCTCGGTCCGGCCAAGGATCAGGTCCAGCAGTTCGTTGTCGGTCAGGTCGAGGAGTTCATCCAGACCTGCGACATCGTCATCGGTAAGCGTGGCTTCGTAACGGTCGAAGAACCGGCCGAGAACCAGGTCGTTCTCGAGCAGGCCGCGGCGCGCCCGCCAGCGCAGGCGGCGGCGGCGCGCCGGGTCTTCCTGGAGCCTGGCTGTCATCAGACGGCGCGCCTGACCAGCAGCTCCTTGATCTTTCCGATCGCCTTCGTCGGGTTCAGCCCCTTCGGGCAGACGTCGACACAGTTCATGATCGAGTGGCAACGGAACAGACGATAGGGATCCTCGAGGTCGTCGAGACGCTCGCTGGTCGCTTCGTCACGGCTGTCGGCCAAGAAACGGTAGGCCTGCAGCAGGCCGGCCGGGCCGACGAACTTGTCCGGATTCCACCAGAACGACGGACACGCGGTGCTGCAGCTGGCGCACAGGATGCACTCGTACAGGCCGTCGAGCTCCTCGCGCTCTTCCGGCGACTGCAGCCTTTCCTTCTCGGGCGGCGGCGTGTCGTTGATCAGGTAGGGCCGGATCGAGTGGTACTGCTTGAAGAACTGCGTCATGTCCACGATCAGGTCGCGGATCACCGGCAGCCCCGGCAGCGGCCGCAGCACGATCGGCTGCTTCAGGTCGCGCAGG
>JBAYOD010000158.1:0-7546 GCA_041678445.1 Burkholderiaceae bacterium
CGGGTACAGGGTCAGGTCGCGGTTGGGCGCCAGATTCCAGTAGAAGGGCGCAACCACGTCGAAGCCGGTACGCGAGTTGATCGACAGCGTCGGCGGCAGGAAACCGCTCTTGCGCTCGTCACCGACCGGAAAGCCGAACACCGGCAGCGCCAGGATCTTCACGCCCATGAAGGTCAGGCTGGCCGAGCGGCCGGTGCCCAGGCCGGCGGCTTCGTCCAGGGTGAGCGTGCGCGCACGCAGCACCCAGTCGGCGTCGTCGGGTTCGCAGGTCGTATAGCTGGCGTCGCGCAGCCGCGTGACGGACGGTCCGAGGAACTCGATCAGTTCGGCCCGGCCGCGCCCGCGGTACTGCGGCAGGTAATAGGCCGGCGAATCGAAACTGCCTTCATGCGTGTCGAGCTTGAGCCGCAGGCTGGGGCCGGAGAACAGATTGCCGCCGCGGCTGACCCGGACATTGCCGACCGCGAAGACCTCCTGGTCGGCTTCGTACCAGGTGATGCGGTCGGCACGCAGCACGGTGCCGGCACGCCGCAATTCGGCATCGCCTTCGAGAGTGGCTTCGCGACCGGGACTGCCGCTGAGCCGCTCGGCACTGCCGTAGACCGCGCGCCCTTCGGTCGATGCGGCGCTGCGTTCGTCGAGTGCCGGCGCCATCCTGAGCTGCACGGCCGGCCCGGGGTCGGTCGCCTGGGCCCGCACAGGGCCAGGGCCGGCCAGAGCGCACGCGCACAGGCCGAGCACGACGACCATCGCTGCGGCAGTCCGCGCCCGCAACGAAGGTCGATGACGTGGGACTGGCGTGTATCGGCAACCCATTGGCGAAATCAAGACCACGACCGAGCTGCGGGAGCAGCCGCAGCCGGGACGCAGCGCGGATCGCCCGGTGCAGGCGAAGGCTGGCCGTATTATACGGACCGTCATGATGCGCACTGCTCCCCCGCCCACCGTTTCCGACGACCCCCGCCTGTCGGCCCTGCGCGCCTGGCTCGCCACGCTCGCCGGACAGCATGCGCTGGACCTGGCCAGCCTGCGCCCGGCTTCGGACGACGCGAGTTTTCGCCGGTATTTCCGCCTCGATACCGACCGCGGCAGCCTGATCGCGATGGACGCACCGCCCCCCCATGAGGACTGCCGTCCATTCGTGCGCGTGGCGCAGCTGCTGGCGGCCGCCGGCCTGAAAGTGCCGGCCATCGTCGCGAGCGACTTCGGGCAGGGCTTCCTGCTGATCGGCGACCTCGGCAGCGAGACCCTGCTCGCCCGCCTCGACCGGCTGCGCCAGTCCGGCGCTCTGACCGGCGCCCCGATCGGCGAGGCCGACCGGCTGTACCGGGGGGCCACCCGGGCACTGACCCGGATGCAGCAGGCCAGCAAACCCGGCCTGCTGCCCGACTACGACCGCGCCCTGCTCGAACGCGAGCTGATGCTCTATCCGGACTGGTACCTGAGCCGGCACCTCGGCATGGCGCTGAGCGACGCCGACCGCAATACCCTGAGCCAGGCTTTCGATGCCCTGCTGGCCAACGCCCTTGGCCAGCCGCGGGTAATCGTGCACCGTGACTACCACTCGCGCAACCTGATGATGGCGCAGCCGAAGCCGGACGGCTCGCCCCCCGACGACCCCGACCTGCCGGGCGTGCTCGACTTCCAGGACGCGGTCTACGGGCCGATCACCTACGACCTCGTCTCGCTGCTGCGCGATGCCTATGTCGAATGGCCGGAAGCGCAGCAGCTCGACTGGGCGATCCGCTGGTGGGAGTCGGCGCGCGCCGCCGGCCTGCCGGTGCAGGCGGATTTCGGCGAGTTCTGGCGCGACTTCGAGTGGATGGGGCTGCAGCGCCAGCTCAAGGTGCTGGGCATCTTCGCCCGCCTGCACCATCGCGACGGCAAGAGCCGCTACCTCGCCGACATGCCGCGCGTGCTGGCCGCGGCGACCGGCGTGGCCAACCGCTACCGCGAGTTTGCCGGACTCGCCCGGCTGATCGACCGGGCCGAGCAGCGCAAGTCAACGACCGGCTACACGTTCTGAACCGACCGATGCGCGCGATGATCCTGGCAGCCGGCCGTGGCGAACGGATGCGGCCATTGACCGACCAGCGCCCGAAACCGCTGCTCGTCGCCGGTGGCAAGCCGCTGATCGTCTGGCAGCTCGAAGCGCTGGCCGGCGCCGGCTTTCGCGAGGTCGTCATCAATCATGCCCACCTCGGCGCACAGCTCGAACAGGCGCTCGGCGATGGCCGCCGCTGGGGCCTGCGCATCGCCTGGTCGCCGGAAGCGCCGGCGCTGGAAACGGCCGGCGGCATCGCACATGCCCTGCCACTGCTGGGCGATGCGCCCTTTCTGGTCCTCAACGGTGACGTCTCCTGCGACTTTCCACTGGGCCGGGCGCTGACCATCGCTGCGCAGATGCAGGCCGCGGCCCTGCTCGCCTGGTGCGTGCTGGTGCCCAACCCGGCCCACCATCCGCAGGGCGACTTCGCGCTGGCCGGCGGCCGGCTCGACCCCAGCCGCCAGGCGCTGACCTTCGCCGGCATCGGCGTCTACGAACCGGCCCTGTTCGCCGACCTCGACCCCGACGCGCCGGCCCGGCTGGCTCCGTTGCTGCGGACCGCGGCCGCGCAGGGCCGGGTCGGCGCCGAACGCTACGACGGCCGCTGGGCCGATATCGGCACACCCGAACGCCTGGCCGCGCTCGACGCGGCCTTGCAGTGACTATCCCTGGCAAGATCGCTTGACAAGACCGCGGGCGAAGCCCGCAACCGAACCGCGACGGAACCCGCCATGCAGACCCCGATCGAGTCCCCGATCCAGATCCACACCCCCCGGCGCCGCCGACTGGCCGACGCGATGCGCGCACAAGGCGGCGGCGTCGCGATCCTGTTCACCGCAACTGAGAAGACGCGCAACCGCGACAGCCACTTCCCGTATCGCTGGGACAGCCACTTCTACTGGCTGACCGGTTTTCCGGAGCCGGAGGCGGCGGTCGTGATCGTGGCCGGCGCAAGCGCCGACGAGGATCGCTCGATCCTGTTCTGCCGCGCCAAGGACGTCGAGCGTGAAACCTGGGACGGCTGGCGCCACGGCCCGGAGCTGGCGCGCGAACGCTTCGGCTTCGACGAGACCTGGACCATCGACCGGCTCGACGAGCGGCTCGCGACGCTGCTCGCCGACCAGCCGGCGATCTGGCACGCGCTGGGCGCCGACGCCACGCTCGACGCCCGCCTGCGGGGCTGGCTCGCCGCCGTGCGCGCGCAGGCGCGGGCGGGCATGACCGCGCCTGCGCGCGCCTTCGACGTGCTGCAGATCATCGACGAGATGCGGCTGGTCAAGGATGCCCACGAACTGGCGATCATGCGCCGCGCGGCGAAGATCTCGGCCGCGGCACACGTGCGCGCGATGCGCGCCAGCCGGCCGGGGCGCTACGAGTACGAGATCGATGCCGAACTGCTGCACAGCTTCCGGGCTGCCGGCGCGCAATACCCGGCCTACGGTTCGATCGTCGCATCGGGCCGCAACGCCTGCGTGCTCCACTACGTGTCGAACGACGCGCAGATGGCCGACGGCGACCTGCTGCTGATCGACGCCGGCTGCGAGCTCGACGGCTATGCGTCGGACATCACCCGCACCTTCCCGGTCAATGGCCGCTTCAGCGGCCCGCAGCGCACGCTCTACGACATCGTCCTCGAATCCCAGCACGCCGCGGTTGCCGCGATCCGGGCCGGTGCCCGCTTCACCGATCCCCACGATGCGGCCGTGCGGGTGCTGGTGCAGGGCATGGTCGACTGCCGGCTGCTGACCGGCAGCGTCGACGGCCTGATCGAATCCGGCGACTACCGGCGCTTCTACATGCACCGCACCGGCCACTGGCTGGGCATGGACGTCCACGATTGCGGCGATTATCGCGAACCCGGCGCGCCGGCCGGCCCCGACGGCGGCCGGCCCTGGCGAGTGCTGCGCCCGGGCATGGTCCTGACGGTCGAACCCGGCATCTACGTCCGGGCCGCCGACGACGTGCCGGCCGATTATCACGACATCGGCATCCGGATCGAGGACGACGCCGTCGTCACCGAGGACGGCTGCGCGCTGACCACCGGCGACGTACCCAAGGCCGCCGACGAGATCGAAGCGCTGATGCGCGGCTGAGATGTCGCCCGGCTCCGTCATCAGCTCGCCCACCCAGGTTTCCGGCGACACGCCGCTGCACATCATCGGCACCGGCCCGGTGTCGCTGCTGCTGCGCGGCCTGCTCGTCCGGCAGGGTTTCGGCGAACACGAACTGCACTGTGACCCGCCGCCGGCCAGCCTGCCGGACTGGCTGGGCCAGCGGGCGATCGCGCTGTCGCTGGGCAGCTGGCAGCTGCTGGCCCGTGTGGCACCGCCGCCGGTCGGCGCGCCGATCACCACGGTCGAGATCAGCCTGGCCGGCGCGCTCGGCCGCACCCGGCTGCGCGCGGCCGAACTCGGCGTGCCGGCAGTCGGCCAGGTCGTCCGCTACGAGGCCCTGCACCGGGCGCTGCAACAGGGGCTGGATCACCGGCTCACGACCGGCCCCGGCCGACCGGCCCCGGCCGCTACCGAGGCTGCGGCTGCCCCGGCCGCAGCCTCGACTCAGGCCCCGGCGCTGACGATCATCGCCGACGGCAATCCCGGCGACGACAGCGACTTGCGCGACTTCGGCCAGTCGGCGCTGCTGGCCACCGTGCAGGCGTCGCGGCCCCACGAGGGCGTGGCCTGGGAGCGTTTCACGCGGGATGGCCCGCTCGCGCTGCTGCCCCTGCCCGAGAATCGTTGCTGGTCGCTGGTCTGGTGTGCCCCGACGGAAATCGCCAGGGCCCGCCAGGCACTGCCACCCGCCGCCCTCGAAGCGGCCCTCGAGCAGGCCTTCGGGACCGCGCTCGGACGCCTGTCGCTCGTCGCCGCGCCGCATCTCGCCCCCTTGCAGCGGCGCGTGCGCCAGCACCCACCCGGGCCGGCCACGATCGCGATCGGCAACGCTGCCCAGACCCTGCATCCGGTCGCCGGCCAGGGATTGAACCTGGGCTTTCGCGACGCCTTCGTCCTGGCCGGGTTGCTGGGTGCCGCCCGTGCCGGCGCCCGCCCGCTGTCGACGCTGCCGGCCGAGTTCGCCCGGCAACGGCGCCGCGACCGGCTCGCCGTCGTCGCGGTCACCGACACGCTCGCGACGATCTTCACGCAACCGCTGCTGCACCCGCTGCAATCGCTCGCACTCGGGGCGCTCGACCTGGTCGGCCCGAGTCGCCGCGCCCTGGCGCGGGCCTTCATGTTCGGGCTGCGCTGAGCTACGTGCCGGGCAGCGCCGGGCACCGCGCCGGTCGGTGGCGCCGGGCAGCGCATAATCGGGACGGCCGGGCGATCGGCGTTAGAATCCCGATCCCCGCGCCCTGCATCCACCCGCCCCCGTTTTCGACCCGGTTCCGCGCCATGTCCGCAGCGATGAAGATCGGCCCGTTCACATTGCCCAACAAGGTTTTCGTTGCACCGATGGCGGGGGTGACCGATCGTCCGTACCGGCAGCTGTGCAAGCGGCTGGGCGCCGGTTACGCCGTTTCGGAGATGGCCGCGTCGAACCCCCGGCTGTGGGCAAGCGTGAAGACGGCGCGCCGCATCGACCATGCCGGCGAGCTGGCACCCAGGGCGGTGCAACTGGCCGGCGCCGACCCGGTGATGATGGCCGAGGCGGCCCGTTTCAACGTCGATCGCGGCGCCCAGATCATCGACATCAACATGGGCTGCCCGGTGAAGAAGGTGTGCAACGCCTGGTCGGGCTCGGCGCTGATGGGCGATGCGCCGCTCGCGCTGGCGATCGTCGAAGCGGTGCTGGCCGCCGTGGATGTGCCGGTCACGGTCAAGATGCGCACCGGAACGACACCGGACGCGCGCAACGCCGTGGCGCTGGCACGCGACTTCGCACGTGCCGGCGTGGCGATGCTGGCTGTCCATGGCCGCACCCGCGCCTGCGGCTACAGCGGGGATGCCGAGTACGAAACGATCGCGGCGGTGAAGGCCGCCGTGTCGATTCCGGTCGTCGCCAACGGCGACATCGACAGCCCGGCCAAGGCCCGGCGCGTGCTCGAGCTCACCGGCGCCGATGCCGTGATGATCGGGCGCGCGGCGCAGGGCCGGCCGTGGATCTTCCGCGAGACCGCCCACCATCTGGCAACCGGCGGCGAACTGCCGCCGCCCTCAGTGGCCGAGCTGCGCGCGCTGCTGCATGCGCACCTGCCCGACCACTACGCTTTCCACGGCGAGTTCATCGGCGTTCGCACCGCGCGCAAGCACGTCGGCTGGTATCTGCGCGCTTTCGACGCTGCCCAGCCCGGCCTGCGCAGCTTCCTCGACCGGTTCAACCGGATCGAATCTCCCGAGTCGCAACTGGCCGCGATCGACGACCATCTCGACACCCTCGAATCGATGTCGCACGACGACCCTGGCCGGCCCGCCGCTCCGGTCGCTGCCGCCAACCTCGCAGCGCCCGCTGCCGCCAACGACAGGCAGTTCCGTTGGAGCCATCTCGCATGAGCAGGCAATCGAACCTCGACGAAGCCGTCTCGAAAAGTCTGGAACGCTATTTCCGTGACCTCGAAGGCACCCCCCCGAACGCCATCTACCAGATGGTGATCCAGGCCGTCGAACGTCCGATGCTCGAGATCGTCATGCGCGAGGCGCAGGGCAACCAGCTGCGCGCCAGCGAAATGCTCGGCATCAACCGCAACACCTTGCGCAAGAAACTCCAGATGCATGGACTGATATGACCGACCTCGAGAGCCAGAACACCCGCCTGCCGGTTCGCCGGGCACTGATCAGCGTCTCCGACAAGACCGGCGTCGTCGAACTCGCCCGCGCGCTGGCCGCGTGCGGCGTCGACCTCCTGTCCACCGGCGGCACGGCCCGGCTGCTGGCCGACAGCGGCATCGCCGTCACCGAGGTGGCCACGCACACCGGCTTTCCCGAGATGCTCGACGGTCGGGTCAAGACCCTGCACCCGGTGATCCACGGCGGGCTGCTCGCCCGGCGCGAGCTCGACGCGCACATGGCTGCGCTGGCCACGCACGGGATCGCGCCGATCGACCTGCTGGTCGTCAACCTCTATCCGTTCGAAGCCACCGTCGCCAGGCCCGGCTGCACGCTCGAGGAAGCGATCGAGAACATCGACATCGGCGGCCCGGCCATGGTGCGCTCGGGCGCCAAGAACTGGCGCGGCGTGGGCGTGCTGACCGACCCGGCGCAGTATGACAACGCCCTGGCCGAGATCAGCGCGCACGGCGGGCTGACCGATGCCACCCGCTTTGCGCTGGCGGTGGCCGCTTTCGACGCCGTTGCCCGCTACGACGGCGCGATCAGCAACCATCTGTCGGCGCTCGGCCCCGACGGCGCACGCAACGAGTTCCCGGGCCAGACCAACGGCTGCTTCGTCAAGCTGCAAGACCTTCGCTACGGCGAGAACCCCCACCAGCGGGCGGCCTTCTACCGCGACCTGCACCCGGCACCGGGCTCGCTGGTCACGGCCCGCCAACTGCAAGGCAAGGAA
>JBAYOD010000159.1:0-7537 GCA_041678445.1 Burkholderiaceae bacterium
GCTTCGTCAAGCTGCAGGATCTTCGCTACGGCGAGAACCCCCACCAGCGGGCAGCCTTCTACCGCGACCTGCACCCGGCGCCGGGCTCGCTGGTTACGGCCCGCCAACTGCAAGGCAAGGAGCTCTCCTACAACAACATCGCCGACGCCGACGCCGCCTGGGAGTGCGTGAAGTCCTTCGAAACCCCGGCCTGCGTCATCGTCAAGCACGCCAACCCCTGCGGGGTGGCGCTGGGTGCCGATCCGGCCGACGCCTACGCGCGCGCCTTCGCCACCGATCCGACCTCGGCCTTCGGCGGCATCATCGCGTTCAACCGGCCGGTCGATGGCGCCGCTGCGCAGGCCGTCTCGGGGCAGTTCGTCGAAGTGCTGCTGGCGCCCGCCTACAGCGAGGAGGCCCGCCAGATCCTGTCGGCCAAGGCCAACGTCCGGGTGCTCGAGATCGCACTCGACCAGGTGCGTCCGGACGCCGACAACGACTGGGCGCGCGGTCTCAATGCGCAGGACGTCAAGCGGATCGGCTCCGGCCTGCTGGTCCAGACGGCCGACAACCGGCGGATCGATGCCTCCGAGCTGAAGGTCGTCACCCGCAAGGCGCCGACCGGGCAGCAGGCCGCCGACCTCCTGTTCGCCTGGCGGGTAGCCAAGTTCGTGAAGTCCAACGCGATCGTCTTCTGCGGCAACGGCGGCACGCTGGGCGTCGGCGCCGGCCAGATGAGCCGGATCGACTCGGCCCGCATCGCGTCGATCAAGGCCGGCAATGCCGGGCTGTCGCTGGCCGGCTCGGTCGTCGCCTCCGACGCCTTCTTCCCGTTTCGCGACGGTCTGGACGTGGTCGCCGACCATGGCGCCATTGCCGTGATCCAGCCCGGCGGCTCGGTACGCGACGAGGAAGTCATCGCCGCCGCCAACGAGCGCGGCATCGCGATGGTGTTCACCGGCGTGCGGCATTTCCGGCACTGAGCGGGTCCGCAAGCAGCCGTGACCCGCATCCTCGGCATCGACCCCGGGCTGCGGGTCACCGGCTTCGGGCTCGTCGATGCCGACGGCCCGCGGCTGCGCTATGTGGCCAGCGGCGTCATCCGGATCGGCAGCGGTGCGCTGCCGCCGCGGCTCAAGACCGTCCACGACGGGCTCGCCGAAGTGATCGGCCAGTACGGCCCGCACGTGGCGGCCGTCGAGATCATCTTCGTCAACATCAACCCGCAGTCGACGCTGCTGCTGGGCCAGGCCCGCGGCGCGGCGATCACCACCGCGGTCACTCACGGCCTGCCGGTCAGCGAATACACGGCGATGCAGATCAAGCAGGCCGTGGTCGGCTACGGCCGCGCGGCCAAGTCGCAGGTGCAGGTGATGGTGCGCGAACTGCTCGGGCTGCCCGGCCTGCCGCCGCCCGACGCCGCCGATGCCCTGGCCTGCGCCATCTGCCACGCCCATGCGGCGGCCATGTCGGTCGCCGCCGGCGCGCACACCGGGCTGTCGACGCGCGGGCGCGGCCTGCGGATCAAGGCCGGCCGGCTGCGCTAAACTCGACCGATGATCGGACGTCTGTCAGGAACCCTGCTCGAGAAGCACCCGCCCACCGTGCTGGTCGATGTCGGCGGCGTCGGCTACGAACTCGATGTCCCGATGAGCACCTTCTACGACCTGCCGGCCATCGGCCAGAAACTCGTGCTGCTCGTCCACCAGGTGGTCCGCGAAGACGCCCACCTGCTCTACGGTTTCCTGACCCCTGGCGAGCGCAATGCCTTCCGTGAACTGATCAAGGTGGCCGGCTGCGGCCCGCGCACCGCGCTGGCCGTGCTGTCGGGAATGTCGGTCGGCGAACTGTCACAGGCGATCGCCGCTCAGGAAAGCGCCCGCCTGATCAAGGTGCCGGGCATCGGCAAGAAGACAGCCGAACGCCTGCTGCTCGAACTCAAAGGCAAGTTCGCCGCCGAGTTGCCGGCCGTCGACCGCGGTCCCGTCGACGAGGCCGGCGGTGACGTGCTGCGCGCCCTGCTCGCACTTGGCTACTCCGAGCGTGAGGCCACGCTGGCGATTCGCCGGCTGCCGGCCGATGTCGCGGTCTCCGAAGGCATCCGCCAGGCGCTCAGGCACCTGGCCCGGCCATGATCGAGCACGATCGCCTGATCGCCCCGTCGGCTGCCACGCCGGCCGAAGAAGCCGTCGAGCGCGCGCTGCGTCCGAAGCGGCTGGCCGAGTACGTCGGCCAGCCACGCATCCGCGAACAGCTCGAAATCTTCGTGAGCGCGGCGCGCGGCCGCAGCGAGCCGCTCGACCACGTGCTGCTGTTCGGCCCGCCAGGCCTGGGCAAGACGACGCTTGCCCACATCGTCGCCGCCGAAATGGGCGTCGGCCTGCGCCAGACTTCCGGCCCGGTCCTGGAAAAACCCGGCGATCTGGCCGCGCTGCTGACCAATCTCGAACGCAACGATGTCCTGTTCATCGACGAGATCCACCGGCTCAGCCCGATCGTCGAGGAGATCCTGTATCCGGCCCTCGAGGACTACCAGATCGACATCATGATCGGCGAGGGGCCGGCGGCCCGCTCGATCAAGCTCGACTTGCAACCCTTCACCCTGGTCGGGGCCACCACCCGGGCCGGCATGCTGACCAACCCGCTGCGCGACCGCTTCGGCATCATCGCGCGGCTCGAGTTCTACAGCGTCGACGACCTCACGCTGATCGTCGCCCGCTCGGCGCAACTGCTCGGGGCCACGCTCAGCGACGACGGCGCGCGTGAGATCGCCCGCCGCTCACGGGGCACGCCGCGCATCGCCAACCGGCTGCTGCGCCGCGTGCGCGACTACGCCGAAGTCAAGGCCAACGGCCACATCGACGCGCGCGTCGCCGACGCCGCCCTGGCCATGCTCGAAGTCGACACGGCCGGCTTCGACCTGATGGACCGCAAGCTGCTCGAGGCCATCATCCACCGCTTCGGCGGCGGACCGGTCGGCCTGGACAACCTGGCCGCCGCGATCAGCGAGGAGCGCGACACCATCGAGGACGTCCTCGAACCCTATCTGATCCAGCAGGGCTACCTGCAGCGTACGCCGCGTGGGCGAGTCGCCAGTGCCGCGGCCTGGCGCCACCTGGGTGTCGCTGCGCCGGCGAGCGCCGAACCGGAACTGTGGTCCGACGACCCTTCTGCGCGGAATCTTCCGTAGTGCAGCTCAGCCAGGGGGCTTCCGCAGTGCAGCTCGGCCCGGGATTCTCCGCAGTACGGATCGGTCGCGAGGCGGTTGGAGGATGACGAGGGCGCGCGCGGTCTCCGTCGAGGATTTCCTGTACCGGCTGCGCCAGGGCACGCCCCGGGCCTGGGTCACCCGCACGCTGATCGCGCTGAACCTGGCGATCTGGCTGGCCAACCTCGCCGACGGCCTCGACCCGATGACACCGACGGCCCGCGAACTGCTCGCCTGGGGCGGCAATCTGCTGCCGTTCACGCAGCGCGAGCCCTGGCGGCTGTTCAGCGCGATGTTCCTGCACGCCGGTGCCATCCACCTGGGCTTCAACATGTGGGCGCTGTGGAACCTGGGCAACATCGCCGAGCGCTTCTACGGCAACACGCAGTTCGCGCTGATCTACCTGTTCTCGGGCCTGTTCGGCTCGCTGGCCAGCCTCTTCTTTGCGGCCCGCATGGCCGTCTCGGTGGGCGCTTCGGGTGCGATCTTCGGCGTCACCGGGGCACTGCTGGCAGCGGTCCTGCACAAACGCGACCGGCTACCGGCACCGCTGGTCGCGTCGATGCGCGCGTCGCTGCTGATCTTCGTCGGCTATTCGCTGTTCCTGGGCTTCACTTCCGGCGTGGTCGACAATGCCGCCCACATCGGCGGCCTGGTGTCCGGCTATCTGCTCGCCTGGTGCATGGCCGGGAAGTTCGACTGGGCCAACTATCGGCGTACGGCCGTCTCGCGTGCCCTGCTGGCCGTGGGCCTGGCGCTGATCGCCCTCTTCATGCTGTGGCAGCTGCTGCCTGCGCGGCCAGCGCTGTGATCCGCGCCCAGTCGCCGGCGGCCACCGCATCGGCGGGCGCCAGCCAGGAGCCCCCGACCGCGAACACGTTGGGCAAGGCCAGGTAGTCGGCCAGATTGGCCGGGCCGACCCCCCCTGTCGGACAGAAGCGCACGCCGGTGAACGGACCGGCCAGCGCAGTGAGCATCGGGATGCCGCCGGCCACCGCGGCGGGGAACAGCTTCAGCGCGCGATGCCCGGCATTGGCCGCGGCCATCACCTCGGACGGCGTCATCACGCCCGGGATGAATTCGAGCCCCTCGTCACGGGCCGCATCGGACAGCCCCTGGGCCCAGCCCGGCGAGAAGGCGAAGCGCGCGCCGGCTTCGCGCACCGCGCGCATCTCGGCCGGCCGGGTCACCGTGCCCGCTCCGATCATCGCCTCGGGCACCTCCGCGGCGATCCGCCTGATCGCCTCCAGGGCGGCTGGCGTGCGCAGCGTCAGTTCGAGCACCCGGATGCCGCCGGCCAGCAGGGCGCGTGCCAGCGGCACGGCACTGCCCGCATCCTCGACCGTCAGTACCGGGATCACCGGGCAACCCAGGCGCTGGGCCAGCCAGCGCCCGGGGGCCGGGTCTGCATCGAGGTCTGCACCCGCGGCCGGTATCGGGACAGTGGACGGGCGAACTTCGGGATGATTCATGGTGGACTCCGGAGCCGGTGGCACACTGCGACAGAACGCCTTGCGAAACCGGCACAATAGGCGACTTTCGCGTCACTCTACTGGAATCATGGTCGACATCGTCGCGATCGGCGAGCCCTTGTTCGAGTTCAACCAGCTGCCCGGGGAAACGCTGTACCGGCAGGGTTTCGGCGGCGACACTTCGAATTTCGCGATCGCCGCCGCCCGCGCCGGCGCGTCGACCGCCTACCTGAGCCAGCTGGGCGACGAGCCGTTCGGGCAGATGTTCCTGGAGCTCTGGGACCGCGAAGGCGTCGACCGCTCGGCCATCACGCTGGCGGCCGACGCGCCCACCGGCATCTATTTCGTCAGCCACGGCCCGGATGGCCACGCCTTCACCTACCGGCGCGCCGGTTCGGCGGCCAGCCGGATGCGCTTCACCGAGGCCTTCGCCGCGCAGATCGCGTCGGCGCGCTGGCTGCACGCTTCCGGCATCTCGCAGGCCATCGGCAGCAGCGCCTGCGACACCGTGTTCGCCGCCATCGAGCATGCGCGCCGCCACGGCGTGCGGATCAGCTACGACCTGAACTTCCGGCCCCGGCTGTGGCCGGCCGCCCGCGCCGCGGCAATCGCACGCGCCACGATCGCGCAGTGCGACCTGTTCCTGCCGTCGATCGACGAGGCGGCGCTGCTGTTCGGCATCGACGATGCCCGCGCACTGATCGACTTCTCCCATGCGCTCGGCGCCCGCAAGGTGGCCGTCAAGCTCGGCGCGCAGGGCGCGCTGGTTTCCGACGGCGAGACCGTGCACGCGGTCCCGGCGCTGGCGGTCGATCCGGTCGACGCCACCGGGGCCGGCGACTGCTTCGGCGGTGTGACCGTGGCCAGGCTGGTGGCCGGTGACGACCTGGCCGAAGCCGCCCGGGCCGGCTGCGCGGCGGCCGCCCTGTCGACGACCGGCTACGGCGCCATCGACCCGCTGCCCGGGCGCGCGGCCATCCGCGACGCCCTCGGGGTGCCGGCCGAGGCCAATTGGTAGAATCGCCGACGTGACAGCCGCTGCCCACGCCCCGACGGCCGACGCCGATTTCTCAATGCGGATGCGCGTGTACTACGAGGACACCGACGCCGGCGGCATCGTCTACCACGCCAACTGGCTGCGCTGGTTCGAGCGGGTGCGCACGGACTGGCTGCGCGCGCTCGGTGTCGTACACTCGCGCATGCTCGCCGAAACGGGTGTGGGCTTCGTCGTGCGCGACCTGTCGATCGATTACCGCCGGCCAGCGCGGCTCGACGAGGAACTCCTCGTCGACGTGCGCCTGCTCGAGGCGCGCCGGGCGAGCTGGACGCTCGCACAGCGTGCCTTTCGTCCCGGTGACCCCGAGTTGCTGGTCGGCGCCCGGCTGCGGATCGCCGCCGTACACCTGGCAAGCGGCCGGCCCGCTCCGATTCCTCGCGATCTCGCCGAACGCGCACTGGCGCGCGGCGCCCCCGTCCACCCTGGCCCGAACGACGCATGAACTCCGAACTCTCGATCCTCTCGCTGGTCACCCAGGCCAGCCTTCTCGTGCAGCTGGTGATGGCCGGCCTGGTCACGATCTCGATCGCGTCGTGGACCATCATTTTCCGCAAGGCGTTCACGATCCGGGCGGCACGCCGGGCCACCGACAGCTTCGAAGACGAGTTCTGGAACGATCGCGACCTGGGCGCGCTGTACCAGCAGGTTCGCCACGACTCGGCCGACCGCGGCGCGATGGCGCGGATCTTCGAAGCCGGGATGAGCGAATTCCTGAAGACCCGCCAGCAGAAACCCGGCGACATCCAGGCCATGCTCGACGGTTCGCGACGCGCGATGCGGGCCAGCTTCCAGCGCGAGATGGACGACCTCGAATCGAACCTGGCCTTCCTGGCTTCGGCCGGGTCGGTCAGCCCCTACATCGGCCTGTTCGGCACGGTCTGGGGCATCATGAACTCGTTCCGCGGCCTGGCCAACGTCCAGCAGGCCACCCTGGCTGCCGTGGCGCCCGGGATCGCCGAAGCCCTGGTGGCCACCGCCATCGGGCTGTTCGCCGCCATCCCGGCCGTGGTCGCCTACAACCGTTACGCCCACGACCTCGACCGGCTGTCGAGTCGCTTCGACAGCTTCATCGAGGAGTTCTCCAACATCCTGCAGCGTCAGGCAAGGTAAGCCATGGCCGCCACGCCTTCGCGCAACGGCCGCCGCCGCCGGATGGTCAACGAGATCAACGTCGTGCCCTACATCGACGTGATGCTCGTGCTGCTGGTGATCTTCATGGTCACGGCACCGCTGGTGCCGCCCGGCAAGATCGAGCTGCCGTCCGCGGGGCGCAGCACCGCACAGAACGACAAGTACATCGAAGTCCAGGTCTTCGCCGACGGCACCATGCAGCTGCGCACCGGCAACACCGGCGACCCGTCGGAGCGGCAGATCGCGCCGGCCGACCTCGAAAGCTCGGTACGGGCCATGCAGGACGAACACGGCCAGTTGCCGGTGGTGATCAGCGGCGACCGCGCCGTGCGCTACGAGCGCGTCATCGAGGTGCTCAGCCAGTTGCAGCAGATGGACATCGGCCGCGTCGGACTAATGGTCAAGCCAGGCAGTTGAACGCCGCTCATCGAGAATCGCAGCACCCATGATGTCCGGCAGGAACGCAGTCCGATCGAGAACACCCGCCACCCGCAGCGCCGTCCCGGGTCGGGACCGCGGCCGCTTGCGCGCCCTGGCACTGGCCCTGCTGATGCACGGGCTGCTGTTCACCCTGCTGTTCATCGGCGTGCGCTGGCAGACGCAGGCACCCCCGACGGTGTCCGCCGAGATCTGGGTACCGCCCCCTGAGCAGATCGCGCAGGCCGCACCGGAGCCCGAACCCGAGCCCCA
>JBAYOD010000160.1:0-7499 GCA_041678445.1 Burkholderiaceae bacterium
GCACGTTCTTATTCTTTTCACTTTGGATCATTCTTAACCTCCGAATAGCTGCAGTCAGCCTAGGCTGGGATTTTGCCTGGATAGGTTTCAGCGTCGATCGAGAGCTTATTTTTAGGCAGATTTCGCTAGGAGGATATTGTTTAGTATCTGGGTTACTTTTCGGAAGCTTGTTTAAAAAAGAAATAATTTCACTCCGACTCAGAAAGCCATTTACCTTTGGCATTGCACTGACCGCCTGCATCTTACTTGCATCGCTCTTCCTTCCTTACAAGACATTTCTTCCAATAATGTGGGCTACGGCAGGCGCCGGTGCCCTGGTGCTTGGCTACTTACTTTTAAGGATATGCTGGCATAACTTTAGTTCGATTGCAGCATGGTATGCACTAGGCTGGGGAGCTTCAATCGCAGGAATTTCCGCTGAACTTATTCGGGCTGTCAGTAACCAACTGATTGATATACCGGGATTAAATCAAGCGACTGGCGCAATTATTTCCGCTCTGCTCACTGCTGTAGCTCTCGCCCAGAATCTGAACAACGAGAGAAGGCAACGCGTCGTAGCTCAGAATAGTGCCATCTACGCCCTCCAACGCTTCCGAGAGAACTACCACGCCACACCTGTCGGTCTCTTCAGCATGAAAGAGGACGGGACCATTACCGAGTACAACCCGGCGTTCGGGACGATGTTCAATCTCCCTCCGCCGTCGCAGTACAAGCAGAAGATCCTTTGGTCTGAGGTAGCGAACGAGCACGCCCTGGAGTTCGTCTTGCGTCAGGCGGAAGAAGGGCGCCTGACCGACACTGAGATAGCACTATCCTCGCGCGAAGGCGGGCGACGCTGGCTTCACATGCGTGCGCTTCGCAGGCGGGACCGGATCGAGACCTGGATCGAAGACATTACCGCTCGCAAGGAAGCCGAGGGTCGTTTGCAGTTCCTGGCGAACCATGACTCTCTGACCGGATTGCTGAACCGGCGCGGATTCAACGTCCATCTGGAGCGGGCAGTTTCAAGGTGCAAGGAAAACGACGTCTGTATCGCCTACGTCGACCTGGATCGCTTCAAGCTCGTGAACGATCTGTTCGGCCACGTGGCGGGCGACCAGGTTTTGCGTCAGATGGCCACGCGAACCCGATCGGTGATCCGCCCTCCTCACCTTGCTGCCCGGGTCGGTGGTGACGAGTTCGTCCTGATCATTCACGACCTGGACCTTGCCGCGGCCAAGCAGCTTTGCGAGGAACTTTGCCGGGTGCTGGGCGAGCGCCCTTACCAGCATCAGGACAAGGCGTTCACGGTCGCGGCGAGCATCGGCCTGATCAAGCTCGATCCGGCGATGAACCCACGGGACGCGCTGACGGCATCTGACCGGGCCTGCTCCGAGGCCAAGCGGCTGGGGGGCTCGTCCGTCGTGGCACTCGAGGCCCAGAGTTCGCAGCTCACCAGCTACCTGGACGAAATCAAGCTGGTTGCAAACATGCGCGAACGGCTGCCGGTGGAGAATTTCTTCACCCAGTTGCAGCCCATCGTTTCATTGCGTACTCCCTATTCGAGCCTGTGCTACGAGGTGCTCGTGCGCATGCACGACGGAATGGGGAATGTGGTCGCACCAGGGCGCTTCATCGCTGCGGCGGAGCGCAATGGCCTGATGAGCCATATCGACCGCTGGGTACTTCGCTCCACCCTGGAGTGGCTGGACGAGAACCCCGAGCATCGTGAGAAGGTGGGTTTTTGCACCGTCAACCTGAGCGGCGCGTCGCTGAACGACGAGAAATTCCTCCAGGACACGATCGCTACGATCCGCGACCATCCTGATGCCACGCAGCGGATATGTTTCGAGGTGACCGAGAGCGTCGCTCTTTACGACCTGAACACGACCCGGCGCTTCGTGGACAAGGTCAAGTCATTTGGCGCACGGGTGGCACTCGATGACTTCGGCGCCGGCTACACGTCGTTCAACTACCTGAAGGAGTTGCCTGGCGACTTCGTCAAGATCGACGGCAGTTTCATCCGCGACGTCAATCTGAACCCTGCCAACCATGCGATCACGCGCGCCATCGTCGATCTGTCGCATGAAATCGGTATGGCCTGCGTGGCCGAGTGGGCAGAAAATGCGGACATCATCCGCACACTGATGAAGCTCAACGTCGACTACGCGCAGGGCTTTGCACTGTCACGTCCCGTCGATCGGGAGCGCATGCTGCATGCGAACAGCGGGATGGATTTCGTCATCGATGCGCCGGTGATCTCGGTGATCGGCCAGAACACCCTGCTCTCCAGGCGACCGCCGCTGATCGGCGGAAGGCGCAGCATTCTGTCAGTCTGACAGCTGCTGACCTTCGTTCAGCCGTGCCCCGCAGGGCAGCAATCCACCGCCGATCCGTTTCCAGCCAGTCGCCGGCCCGGCGCAGCGTTATGATTGAGGCCGGCCAGCCGTGCGCTGACCTTCCTGAACCCTTCCCGGTACATCCTGCCGCATCTCCAATGCCGGTACCTCCGCCCTTTCGAAAAATTCTCGTCGTCGGCGAACAGCCGCTTGCCGCAGTATTGGCCCGAAAACTGACGAACGCGGCTTTGCCGGTTCACCACTCGCCGGCCATTCCTGAAACGGTTTCGGACTGCGACCTGATCATCGAGGCTGTCGCGGGGTCGACAGCTGAGCGCTCAGAAGCCCTGCACCGGATCGAGCACGAAACAGGATCTGCCACCCTGCTCGTCTCACTGGTCGGGATCGACCCGCTTGCCGCGCTCGGCCGTTCCTTGCACGATCGCAAACGCCATCTCGGACTCTCGCTCCCGGCTCCAGATCTTGCAACGGATTTTGCGGAGATCATTGGACAAGACACCCGACCGGATGCGGCGGACGCCATTCGTGCCTTGCTCGCCGAAGCAGGCATTCAATCGATCCAGGTCACGGACGCACCGGGCGGTCACGCAGGCGGGCTTGCGCGTGCTTTCGCCAATGAGGGCCTGGCACTGCTCGGCGAAGGCGTCCCGGCGGCGACGATCGAGCGCATTGCGCTCGAAGCCGGCATGCTGATCGGGCCTCTGGCCATGATGGATGCGATCTCGCTGTCGGAAGCCGACCGACTTCTGCATGCCCACGACCACGACCACGACCACGACCACGACCACGACCACAGCCACGGCCACAGCCACAGCCACAGCCACAGCCACAGCCACAGCCACAGCCACAGCCATAGCCATAGCCACGATCACGATCACGATCACGATCATGAGCACAGCCACGGCCATCATCACCATGGGCACGCTCATGGACCGCAAGCAGCCGATCGTGATGATCCGACCCCTCACGGCCTGACCGGGGAAGCGGTCTATGTGCTGGAGAAGATGGCACACGGCTTCAACCGGATGGGGCGGGCCGCCGGGCGCGGCTTCTACGACTACGAGGACAGTGAACCACCCGAGCTCTGGTCGGGGCTGAAGGTCTTCGAGCGACGACGTGTCGTGATTCCGCCTGGGGATATCCGCGACCGCTTGTTGTTCATCCAGTCACTGGCCTCGCAACGCTGCCTGACCCTCGGTATCGTGGCCGATCCGGCCGATGCGGACCGCTCGGCCATTCTGGGCGCCGGCTTTCCCGAGGCCGTCGGCGGCACGATGTCCCTGATCAAGCAACTGGGCGCCGAAAACTTCGCCTCACGTGCGAACGAACTGGCCGATCGCTACGGTGCCCGCTTCTCTCCGGCTACCGGAGCCGTGGCCAGCCGCCACGATCACCACCATTGAAGATGAAACCTGAACCCCGGATCCGACCGACCAAGTATCTGCACAACTGGCGTGACCCGGCCGCACCGCGGCCCGCTGCAACCATCCTGCTGGTGCGTGACAGCGTGCTCGGCCCCGAAGTGCTGATGACACGCCGCTCGATGACGGCCAGCTTCCTGCCCGGGGCCTATGTGTTTCCCGGCGGCGTTCTCGACGAGGCTGATGGTTCGCCGGCCGCGCGCGCGGTCATCGCATCGCGGATCGACCAGTCACCCGAGCTGCTGCGCTTCGCCACGGCAGCCGTGCGCGAGGCTTTCGAAGAGCTGGGCGTGCTGCTCGCGCGGCCGGCCCGTGCCGGGGTAGTCGTTGCCGATGCCGCACAGCGGATCCCGCGCGATGTTGGCGCCGATTTCTTCGGGCGGGCCACTGCCGAAGGGGTGGTGCTCGCTCTTGATCAAACCTGGTGGCTCAGTCGCTGGATCACCGATCGCGACCTGCCGAAGCGCTTCGACGTCCATTTCTTCGTGGCCCGCATGCCCGAAGGCCAGACGGCGATTGCCGACGAAAGCGAGCAGTTCGAGCCGACCTGGATATTGCCCGCCGAGGCGCTGGCCCGACACGAGCGCGGGGAGTTCAACATCATTTTCCCGACCATCCGGACCTTGCGCGCACTGACCCGCTATCCGGATGTGGATGCCATCCTGGCCCATTGCCGCGACAATCCGGGCAAGTGGATCTCCTGTCCGCGTGGCGGCCTGGTCGACGGCGATGTGGCCCGCTTCAGCGAGGATGACCTGCCATTCGGCGAACTCGAACTCGTCAGCCCCGACGGTCAGGTCGTGCATCCGGTCGACTGGCAGCACGAACGGCCTGTCCCGCTGCTGCGGCACGTCCAGCGTCTGACCGCCCCCAATCCGGGCCGCATGACCGGCCCCGGCACGAACACCTACATCATCGGCGAGCCAGGCAGCTACCTGGTGATCGACCCGGGTCCGGATGAACCCGAGCACATCGCGCGGATCGCCGCAATCGTCGGCGACGGTCTGCAGTACATCGTCTGCACGCATGCTCATCCGGACCATGCGCCCGGGGCGAAACCCCTGCAGCAGCTCACGGGCGCGCCGATTCTCGGCCGTCCGACCGGACCGGATTTCGAACCCCAGTGGGCGTTCGTACCCGATCGGGTGCTGGAAGACGGTGAGGCGCTGCGCTGCGGCGATTCGACACTGCGCATCCTGCACACGCCTGGCCACGTCTCGAACCATATCTGCCTGCTGCTCGAGGAAGATGGCCTGCTGTTCTCGGGCGACCACATCCTGAGCGGGTCGACGACGGTCATCACGCCGCCGGACGGGAGCATGCGCGATTACATCGCCCAACTTCATCGGCTCGCGCGTGAACCCTTCGAGTACATCCTGCCGGCCCACGGTCACGTGATTGCCGAGGCCAAGCGCGAAGTCGCCCGCCTGATTGCTCACCGGATGGCCCGCGAGGCGAAGGTCATCAGCGCATTGACCACGACCGCGGCACCGGCCAGTCTGGATGAGCTGGTCATGACCGCCTATGACGACGTCGACGAAGCCATCCGGCCGGTGGCCAAGCGATCGCTGATGGCACACCTGATCAAACTGCGCGAGGATGGCCTGGCAGCGCAGGATGGCGCGTCATGGAGCCTGCGCAACGCCTGAACAGACAGCGCCTGAACAGACGAAAAACGCCCGGCCTGAGCCGGGCGCTGGTCCTGCAGGTTCACGACGGGCTGCTGCCCGCCCGTCGTGTGACCGGCGCGCCTGGCGTGACGGACTCGTCCGGGGCGATCAGCCCGCCGACTGCTGGGCGGCAGCGTCGTCGGCTGCAGCGGCCTTCATCGACAGGCGCAGACGACCCTTGTCATCGGCTTCGATGACCTTGACGCGGACCACCTGGCCTTCCGACACGTAATCCGAGACCTGGTTGACCCGTTCGTTGGCGATCTGCGAGACGTGCAGCAGACCGTCGCGCCCCGGCATCACCTGGACGATGGCACCGAAGTCGAGGATCTTCAGCACCGTTCCCTCGTAGATCGCACCGATCTCGACCTCGGCGGTCAGGTCCTCGATCATCTTCTGGGCGCGCTTGGCCGCGGCGCCGTCGACCGCAGCGATGGTGATCGCGCCGTCGTCCTGGATGTCGATCTGGGTTCCGGTGGTTTCGGTGATCTGGCGGATGGTGGCGCCACCCTTGCCGATCACGTCACGGATACGCTCCGGATTGATCTTCATCGTGTACATGCGCGGCGCGAAATCGGACAACTCCTCACGCGCGCCGCCGATCGCCCCCTGCATCAGACCGAGGATGTGCATCCGGCCTTCGCGCGCCTGCGCGAGCGCCACCTGCATGATCTCCCGGGTGATGCCCTGGATCTTCATGTCCATCTGCAGCGCGGTGATCCCCGCCGTCGTGCCGGCAACCTTGAAGTCCATGTCGCCGAGGTGATCCTCGTCGCCGAGGATGTCGGAGAGCACGGCAAAACGGTTGCCTTCCTTGATCAGCCCCATCGCCACGCCGGCGACGTGGCTGCGGATCGGCACGCCGGCGTCCATCAGCGCCAGGCAGCCGCCGCACACCGAGGCCATCGACGAGGAACCGTTCGATTCGGTGATTTCGGAGACCACCCGCAGCGAGTAGGCAAACTCTTCGGCGGTCGGCAGCAGCGGGCGCAGGGCCCGCTTGGCGAGCGCGCCATGGCCGACTTCGCGGCGCTTGGGTGTTCCCATGCGGCCGGTTTCGCCAGTGGCGTACGGCGGCATGTTGTAGTTGAACATGAAGCGCTCGCGGTATTCACCGTTGATCGCATCGATGATCTGCTCGTCGCGCGAGGTGCCGAGCGTGGCAACGACCATGGCCTGGGTTTCGCCGCGGGTGAACAGCGCCGAACCGTGCGCGCGCGGCAGCAGGCCGGTGCGGATCGAGATCGGGCGGATCGTGCGCGTATCGCGGCCGTCGATGCGCGGCTGACCCGACAGGATCTGGTCGCGGACGTGACGTGCCTGCAGTTCGAACAGGATGTCGCTCAACGCATTGGCATCCGGTGCCGGCTGACCGGCCGCGGTGCTCTCTTCAACGATCTTCGCGATCGCGGCCTGCTCGACTTCACGGATGCGGGCCACGCGCTGCTGCTTGTTGCGCACTGCGTAGGCCTCGGCGATCCCGGCGCCGGCCAGCTCGGTGACCCGGGCGATCAGCGCTTCGTCCTTCGCCGGAGCCGCCCACTGCATCTCGGCCTTGCCGCCCATCTCGACCAGTTCGTTGATCGCATCGATCGCCACCTGCATCTGCTCATGGCCGAAATTGACGGCTCCGAGCATGACGTCCTCGGGCAGTTCGTGAGCTTCGGATTCGACCATCAGCACCGCGGCGTCCGTGCCGGCAACGACCAGATCGAGCCTGGAGGCTTCCATCTGCGTGGTGCTCGGATTGAGCACGTACTGGCCGTCGATGTAACCGACGCGCGCCGCACCGATCGGACCGGCAAAGGGCACGCCCGAGATGGCCAGCGCCGCCGAGGCGCCGATCATCGCCGGGATGTCGCTGTCGACTTCCGGGTTGCTCGAAAGCACCTGCAGAACGACCTGGACTTCGTTGTAGAACCCTTCGGGGAACAGCGGGCGGATCGGGCGGTCGACCAGGCGGCAAACCAGGATCTCGCGCTCGGTCGGACGACCTTCACGCTTGAAGAAGCCGCCCGGGATCCGGCCGGCCGCGTAGAACTTCTCGGTGTAGTCGACTGTCAGCGGGA
>JBAYOD010000161.1:0-7450 GCA_041678445.1 Burkholderiaceae bacterium
GCGCATAGACCTCGGTCTGCGTTCCCGCCTTCATGTCTCCGGTTGAATCGAACCAGGTGATCGCGAGCCCATCGAAGCGCGGCGGCTTAGCCGCCTCGTACTGGTCGAGCCGCAGGTGGTTCTGCTCGTAGCGGCGCATCAGCGCGATCCCTGCGGCCAGCGGCCCGTGGACCTCGCGCCAGTAGGCCCGGAACGGTTCCAGCGCCATCCCCGGACGGCGATTCACGAACTCGACGTTCTTGACTCCGTCCAGCGGGATCGGGCCGTCCTTCACGACCATCGCCTCGACCGGCATGACGACCTTGCGCCCGGCGTCGATCAGCGTCGCCTCGTCCGCAGCCAGTGCCGCGGCATGGGCCGGCTCGGCGCTGGCTGCCAGCCAGGCCGCCGCGTCATCGAACCACATCTCGCTGATGCCATCATAGAAGCGCTCGCCCCGGGCATAGCCCTGCGCCAGCGTATGCGACTGGACGTAACGGCGCAGCCCCGGTGTCTGCGCGGCGAGCCCGGCATGCCGCGTCAGCCACTGGTGCTGGAAGTCCTCGATCGACAAACCCTGCCGTCGCTTCATCAGCGTGATCACCTTGTACATGCCTGCCTCCGTGTTGCCAGTGTCGAGACGATGAAATCCCCGCCCAGGTCCCGGACGTCGGGACACCCCAGCAAGGCCAGATTGCGGTCGATCTCGACGGCCAGGATGTCGATCACGCGGGCAACCCCCGCCTGACCGGCCACTGCCGCACCGTAGAGCATCGGGCGACCGAGGAAGACCATCCGCGCGCCCAGCGCAACAGCCTTCAGGATATCGGTGCCGCGTCGAAAGCCGCCATCGACCATCACCGGGAAGGCCGACGACACCGCTGCAACGACATCCGGCAAGGCCGCCAGCGCGGCCTGGGCGCCGTCGAGCTGGCGACCGCCGTGGTTGGAGACGATGACGGCGTCCAGCCCTTCCTGTTCGGCCCGCCCGGCGTCTGCCGGATGGGCAACACCCTTGAGGACGATCCGGCCCCGCCAGTGTTCGCGGAGCCAGGCCAGATGCGACCAGTCGAGCCGGTCCCGGCCCTGGCGCAGTCCTCCTTTCGGCTCCTCGGTGATCCGGAAACCCCGAGGATCGGCCACCACGTTGCAGAAACGCGGAATCCGGCGGTCGCTGACCAGGGTGCGGATCAGAACGTCCAGCGACCAGCGCGGATGGCAAAGTCCGTCCCACAGCAGGCCCATGCTGAAGTCGAAGGGAATCGCAAAGCCATTGCGCTGGTTGTTCTCGCGGTTGCCGGCCACCGGCGTGTCGATGGTCACCACCAGAACCTCGACGCCGTTGTCGGCGAGACGCTGGATCAGCGGCCGCAGAACTTCCCGATCACCCGGCAGGTAACCCTGGTACCAGAAGTCCGGTGCCGCCCGGCGAAGCTCTTCCATCGGCAACGTGGACAGCCCGCTCAGTACGAAAGGGAGGCCGGCGCCCGCCGCTCGAAGTCGGTCACCGACAGGCAGTTGTCGATCATCATCGGCAGCGAGGCCGTCAGGAGGACGCCGGTGATTCCGGCAAACCGGGTTCCTGCGATGCGCCATGAGCGGCGGCGCCCCCTACCCCGACGCCAACGCCCATTCCGGCGCCACCGCCTCCGCCACGTCCTCCTCCGCCGGCCCCCCGACCCCCTGCCCCGGCACGCCCCTCGGCTCCGCCGCGCCGGGCGCCGCCACCTGCCGTGACACGCAGCGGCCCCTGATCCGGCACCGTGACATCGCCCGGGATCGGCGCCAGGTCCAGGGCGGCGCGAATGAAGCCGCGCAGCGAAACCACCAGCCGGGCCGTCTCCACATTGCGACCGGCCACCATGTCGGCCGCCGCGGCGGCTGCCAGCCGGACCTGCTCTTCGGTACCCAGCAGGATCACATCGGACAGCGCAGCCTCGACCGCATCGCGAATGCGTCTGCGGCGCTCCGAGGCGCTGGCCAGAGCGTCGAAATCGTCGTCTTCGCCGATCCGCTCGCGCAGGTCGCGCAAGTGCTCCGGGTCGACGGCCAACTGGCCGGTAAACGACCCTCCCAGGGTCTTGTAGGCAGCGATCAGTGTCTTAAGGCGCTCGTTGATCTGGCGGTTTTCGCGTTCACGCCGACGCTGAAAGGTCTGCATGAAGACGAGCCGGATGCCGAGGAACACGAACGACATCAGCACCAGGCCCAGAAGCGTGGTCAGGATAGCCGACCAGGAACTGAAATCGAGAAGACCGCGCATGTCTGCAGACGAACCGATGGGAACGGGGATCGAAGTACTGGGAGCGACAGAATATCCCACCCGGCGGACCGGATCGGCCTTTTTCGGATCCGCTGCACCACCGGCACGCACGACGACGTTTGCCAAGGCCGGGCTGCACGCGCAACATCTGCGCGATGCAGACCGCGCACCCTGATCCGCCCGCCGATGCCGTGCCGGTCGCCGACCGTGATTCAAGGCACGCCGCGATCGCACTGGGCACCACCCTGCCCTGTGACGCCGTGCTCTATCTGCTGCTGCCGATGTACGGCGAAGCCTTCGGAATCTCGCTGGCCGAAGCCGGCATCCTGCTGGCTGCCAACCGTCTGGTGCGCATCATCAGCTACGGCTGGGTGGCACGCTTCTATGCACGCTACGGCGACCGGCGGGCCTGCACGCTGGCCGTGGCCGCCACCGCCCTGTGCGCGCTGGGCCATGCGACGTTGACCGGTTTCTGGGCCCTGCTGCCGCTGCGGATCCTGTGGGGGCTGTCCTACGCCGCCCTGAACCTTTCGAGTCAGGTCCTGGCGACGTCGGTGCCGATCGGTGCCGCAGCACGGTCGGGCCGGGCGCACGCCTATATTGCAATGGGTCCGGTGCTTGCGCTGCCGGCAGCCGCCCTGCTGAGCCAGTTGGCCGGGCCGCGCTGGATCTTCGTGGCGCTCGTCTTCGTTGCCCTTGCCGGCCTGATCGCAGCCCGGCGCCTGCCCGGCCGCCCCCACCCCGGGGTCGCCACGACGCGCCGGACGCTGACACGGCCCAATGCGCTGGATATCTGGTCCTTCCTCGAAGGCTTTGCGCTGGATGGGCTGTTCATCATCGGGCTGTCGGTCATGAGCCAGGCCGTTCTGCCGGGCAGTGCCGTGGTGGCGGCCGGTATCCTGCTGGCGCTGCGTTACGGCGCCGAGATCATCCTCAGCCCGCTCGGCGGGCGGATGGCCGATCGCTGGGGTGCCGAACAGTTGCTGGTCGGCTTCTCCTTGCTGACCGCAGGCGCCCTGATCGGCTTCGGCACGGGATGGTTGTGGAGCTGCGCGGCGGCCATCGTGGTACTGCGCGCACTGCAACTGCCTCTTCTGCCACCCATCGTCGCCAACCGTCATCCGGGCCCTGAACGGGTCAGAGCCCTGACCGCACGCTCGATCTGGCGCGACGTCGGCGCCGGCCTGGGACCGGTGGTGGCGGGTCTGCTGCTGCCGGTCATGCCGTCGCCATGGCTGTACGGGATACCGGCCGTGCTGCTGGCGGCTGCTGCGGTGGCATGCAGGCGGCAGACACCGCGTCGATAGGTGGGAAGCCATTCACATCGACCACGCTGCCCCGTTTGTAATTTCCCGCGTACTGTCCCGACTAAAATCGCTGCCCCGGTTTGACGACCTGCCCGAGCAGCTTTGCTTCGGCTGCTTAAAATCAATCAAGAATGCTTTTTCTGGACGGCTCCTGGATGACAGAACTCCTGGTTCCGTTAGATTGGCACCGACAGTGAGAGATGTCTGAAATAACGCGAGGCAGGCAGCACACGCCGGAATTCGAAGAGGAAAAGGTGTGCAGCAGCTTTCAATACGGGCCTTGACCGGCCCGGTAGCGATTCAACATGGAATCGCTGACTGACTCTGGCGCCCACGGCTGCACAAAACAGGGGCAGTATCGCTTTCATCAACCTCAACCGACCCCGGGAGGAGTAGGAATGGATCGTCGCAAGATTTTGAAAACGGGTGTGTTGTCTGCCACAGCGCTGGGTGCCGCCGGGGCGATGGCGCAGGCCGCGCCGACCGTATCGACCAGAAAATACGAGTGGCGCATGGTCACGACCTAGCCCAAGAACTTCCCGGTGCTCGGTGTAGGGGCCGAGCGGCTGGCTACGCGAATCCGGCAAATGTCGGGAGGCCGCCTGAACATCAAGGTGTTCGCGGCCGGAGAACTGGTGCCGGCTTTCCAGGCGCTGGATGCCGTGATCGACGGCGCGGCCGAAATGAGTCACAGCAGTCCGTACTACTGGCAGAACAAGAGCCCGGCATTGAACTTCTTCTCTGGCGTGCCTTATGGCATGACACGCAGGGAAACGGCGGCCTGGATTCGCTATCTGGGTGGACAGGCCCTGTGGGACGAGGTGTACGACCGGTTCGGCGTGCAGGCTTTCCTGATGGCTGATTCCGGCCCGCAGGCGGGTGGCTGGTTCCGGAAAGAACTGACATCGCTCGAAGATGTCAAGGGCTTGCGCTTCCGCACACCGGGCCTGGGCGGCCAGGTCTGGCAGAAACTGGGCGCCTCGGTCAACAACATGCCGGTCGGCGAGATTTTCCAGTCCATGCAGACAGGCACACTCGATGCGGTCGAGTTCATCGGCCCCTACAACGACATGGCGCTGGGCCTCTACCAGATCTGCAAGAACTACTATTTCCCGGGCTTCATCGAACCCGGTCTGGCCGGCGAGGTAGTGGTGAACAAGTCCAAGTTTTCCGCGCTGCCCGCCGACTTGCAGGCCATCGTCAAGATTGCCTGCCAGGCCGAGGCCGATGAAGTCATGTGCGATTACGCAGCCAACGATCCGCGCGCCCTGCAGACCTTGCTGGAAAAACATGGTGTGAAGGCGCTTCAATTCCCCGACAGCATCATGGAGGCAGGCGCCAAGGCGTCGATCGAAGTAATACAGGGGTTGCGCGACAGCGGCGATTCAATGACCAAGAAGGTGGTGGAGTCCTTCATCCAGGGACTGGCCTTGCTGAGGACGAAAACCGAATCGACCGACCTTCCCTTCCTGATCGCACGCGAGAAATATTTCAAGATCTGACATCACATTCAGAGACCGGGCAGGCCAGCGCACGTACAAGCCATCTTGTCGTGCGCTTTTTGCTCGCAGAAGAATGAGGTGTTCGTACGAAAAGGAGTCGCCATGATGAAAATTCTGGCCGCAATCGTGGTGAACATCGGGCGGCTCAATCGTCTGATCGGCAACGTGCTCATCTGGCTGACACTGGGCACCGTGCTGGTGTGCTTCACCGTGGTGGTGCAGCGCTATTTCTTCTCGACCTCGCAGGTCTGGATGCAGGATCTGTACGTCTGGCTCAACGGCGCGATGTTCATGGGCGTGGCCGGTTTCACCCTGTTCAGAAACGAGCATGTGCGGGTGGATGTCTACTACGGGCCGGCTCGATTGCGCAGCAAGGCCTGGCGTGATCTGTTCGGCGTCGTGGCGTTTCTGATCCCCTACTGCGTCATCGTCTGGATCTATGCCCTGCCCTATGTGCAACGCTCCTGGCGCCTGATGGAGGGTTCGGCCAACGTCGGAGGCATGCCCGGCCTGTTCATCCTCAAGAGCTTCGTTCTGGTATTCGTCGTGGTGATTGCCCTGCAAGGCATTGCCATGGCGCTGCGCAGTGTGCTCGTGCTCGCCGACCGGCAGGATCTGTTGCCGCCACTCTATCGTTACCCGCAGGATTGATGCGCCATGGATCCCGTACTGATTGGCGAAATTCTCGCCGCATTGATGTTCGCGGGCGTGATCGCCACGTTGATGCTGGGTTTTCCGGTGGCATTTTCGTTAGCGGGTATCTCGCTGTTCTTTTCCCTGGTGGGCTGGCTCTTCGGGATCTTCGATCCCAGTAATTTCGGTGCACTGGCCTCACGCTATGTAGGCTTCATGACCAATGAAGTGCTGGTGGCCGTGCCCTTGTTCATCTTCATGGGCGTGACGTTGGAGAAATCGGGTATCGCCGAACAACTGCTCGCCACCATGGGCAAGGTGTTCGGGCGTTTACCCGGCGGGCTGGGCATTTCCGTGGTGCTGGTGGGCGCCTTGCTGGCCGCCTCCACCGGCGTGGTGGGTGCCACGGTGGTCACGATGGGCCTGATCAGCCTGCCGACCATGCTCAAGGCAGGCTACAACCCGAAACTGGCCTGCGGCGTGATCTGCGCTTCCGGCACTCTGGGCCAGATCATCCCGCCGTCCACGGTGATGATCTTCATGGGCGACATGCTCGCCGGCATCAACGCGCAGGTGCAGATGTCCAAAGGGAACTTTGCGCCGACGCCGGTATCGGTCGGTGACTTGTTCGCCGGTTCGGTGTTGCCCAGCGCGGTGCTGATCGGCCTGTACCTGCTCTACATGATCTACAAGGCTGTCACGGACCCGGAAAGCTGCCCACCCACTCCGCCGACCGAGGCAGAACGCGCCTCCTTGCTCAAGGATGTGCTGTTCTCGCTGGTTCCGCCCCTGTTATTGGTGCTGGCGGTGCTGGGTTCGATCCTGGGCGGCATCGCCACACCAACGGAAGCCGCTTCGGTCGGCGCCGTGGGCGCCATGCTGCTGGTGCTCGTCAACCGGCGTTTCAATCTGACGATGCTGCGCCAGACCTGTCTGACGACCGCGTCGATCACTTCGATGGTGTTCGTGCTGGTGCTGGGGGCCGCGGTATTCTCCGTCGTTTTCCGCATGCTTGGCGGCGACGATCTGGTGCATGAAATGCTGTCCAGCCTGCCCGGTGGGGCGATGGGAGCGTTGATCATCGTCATGCTGGTGATGTTCGTGCTCGGCTTCATCCTGGACACCTTCGAGCTGATCTTCATCATCATTCCGATCACCGCCCCAGCGCTGCTGCATCTGGGGGTCGATCCCGTCTGGCTGGGCGTGCTGGTGGGCGTCAATCTGCAAACCAGCTTCATGACGCCACCTTTCGGTTTTTCGCTGATCTACCTGCGCGGTGTAGCGCCCAGAACCATCAGCACGGGCGACATGTACCGGGGCGCTCTGCCATTCGTGGGCCTGCAGATGGTGGCTCTTGCCATCGTGCTGATGTTCCCGGCGCTAGCAACATGGTTGCCGAAGGTGATCTACGGGGGTTAGCCGCCGTGGTCAGTGAAAGTGAATAAAGGCATGGCGTTTCAGGTGTAAAACGACCGTTTCAAATCTGAAACCTTGACCGCCAGACCATGAAACTCTGCATCTACGGCACCGGCGCCATCGGCGGTCACCTCGCTGCGCGCCTGATGAAAACCGGAACCCACGAGGTTTCGGTGATCGCCCGCAACCAGCAGTTGCAGGCCATCGAGCGAGACGGCCTGACGCTGCAGTCGGGTGAGGAAAGCCTTACCGTGCGGCCGCGGCAAGTGACCGATCGCCCGGAGACGCTGCCGCCGCAAGACGTGGTGTTCGTCACGCTCAAGGCGCCCGCGCAAGCGGCTGCCGCCAGC
>JBAYOD010000162.1:0-7378 GCA_041678445.1 Burkholderiaceae bacterium
CGGCCGGCCAGCCGCTACGCGGATCGATCGTGTGGCCATAGCGCCGGCCGCCGTGCTCGAAGCCGTGCCAGACATCGCCCGAACTGGCGATCGCGGCATTGCGCAGCGGCACGCCCGGCACGCGGCCGTTGACGTCGGGCAGCAGGCCGTCGACTCCGATCCGCCACGGGCTGCCGTCGGGCCGCAGGCCGCGGGCAGCCCACTCGCCGCCGATCTCGACCAGGCAATCCTTCAGGCCGAGCGCAACCAGATGGTCAGCCAGCTGGTCGACCGCATGGCCTTTCGCAATACCCGACAGATCGAGGCGCAAGCCACCCGGCTGCAGCAGCCGGCCGCCCGTCGCCACCGGCTCGAAACGCAAACGCTGCCAGCCGCTGCAGGCCCGCGCCGCATCGATTTCGGCCGGCTCCGGCACCGTGGTGCGGCGTTCGGCTGCACCGAAACCCCATAGCTCGACCAGCGCGCCGATTGCCGGGTCGAAAGCTCCGCCGGTCTGCCGGGCGATCTCGATGCCGGCTGCCAGCACCCCAGCCGTCTCGACGGGAACGGCGACCAGGCTGCCGGCGACCGCGCCGTTGTAGCCGGAGAGCCAGGAGTCCGGCTGCCACGGGCTCATCTGCACGATGATCCGGTCGAAGATCGCCTCGATCCCGGTTCGCAGCGCAGACGGGTCCGCGTCGTGCAGCCCGCCGGCGCGAACCCGCCAGTGGGTCCCCATCGTGAACCCGCCGATTTCCGGCACCGCCTGGTGCGCGGGCCGGTAGGCGTCGACCACCCCGAAGTGGCTCACGGTCGCGGCCCGGCCGCGACAGGCCACGGCTTCACTGCGGCAGGACCTCGACGGTGGCGGTATAGCCGAGACGGCGCTTGCCGGCCTGCGGGACGGTCGTGCGCGCGTCCTCGGCACCGGCCTCGATCCAGTAAAGCCCCGCGCTCGGCCAGGTGACGCTGAAGCGTCCGTCCTGGTCGGTCTTCATCGTCTGATCGTTCAGTCCGTTGCGATAGCGCGTCCCCCCCGGGACCACGGTCACTTCGACACCGGCCGCCGGCTTGCCGTCGATCGCAAGACGGAAGACTGCCTGCTCGCCGCTGAACAGGTCGTTCGGATGCGTGTCGGCCAGCAGTTCCAGCCCTTCGCCGCTGGCTTTCAGCGCGCTCGGCTTGCCGACCGTCGCAAAGGTTTCGATCCGGCCGAACGACTCGGTGATGCTGACCTGAGTCGCCTCGGCAGGAATCTGCGAAAGCTGGTCGGCCTTGCCACGCCAGCGCTTGCGCTCGCCGTTCAGCATGTAGCTGGCCACCAGCCCGCGATTGATCACCGTCATCCGCCAGGTGCCGGGTTTGTCGAGATTCAGGTCGAAGACGCTGCGCAGCTTGCCGCGATGCAGGTTCTGCGCCTCGGCTTGCTGCCCATCCGGCGCCACGACCACGAGGTTGTCGAGCGCCAGCGGGAAGTGGTTGAAGTAGAACAGGTCGTTCGAGACCGCGGCATCCACGGTGATCCACTGCGGCGATGACAGCACGGTCGACGACGGCATCATCCAGACATTGTGCGCGTGGGCAGCGGAACCCAGCGTGACGCAGGCGCCGAGCGCAGCCAGGGTCCGGGCGCAGCCGCGAAGAACGGGGGTGAGGGTCGGCATCGGAAGATTTCTCCAGGAGGTTCAGGGTTGGAGCGAGACTCGGCCTTCGAGCACGGCTCAGGGTTTGAGCGTGGCTTCGACCACACCCAGTTCGGTCTTGCCACGTGCCTCGACCCGCGTCTCGGCGGTCGGCGGCCACTGGAAAGGCAGCTCGAGAAGTTCGCGGCCGCCGACTTCGCGGGCCGCCTCGACCATCAGCCGGTAGGCGCCCGGGGCCAGGGACTGCAAGGCTGCACCGGTGTCGCTGAAACCGAGCCGGTGACGACCGGGGGGACGGGTCGGTGCGCTGACGCCATCGATCGGCATCGTGAGTTCGCGGCCACTGCGGCGCCACCACATCCGCATATCCTTGAGCCACTTCTCGCCTTCGGCGTTCTTCAGTTTCAGGTCGTACCAGACGTTGAGGTTGGCGGCGACGCTGCGATCCTCGCGCTCGATCCAGATCGCGACATAAGGCCGGTGGTATTCGGCGACATCGAGTCGCGGCACCTCGATCGTCAGGCCGAGTTCGGCAGCCAGCGCAGGCACGCCGATCAGCGCAGTCAGGGGCGCAACCGCAAAGCGGTAGTGAAGCTTCATGGAAGAGGATCTCTCGAAGAATCGGATCGATGGAATCAGTGGATAAACGGTCAATGCACGAACAACAGCAGTACCAGCGCCGGCAACACGGCTCCCAGCGCCAGCAACGGCCAGGCCATCGGACGGTTGCGGGCGTGCAGCCCCAGGATCAGCAGGCCGGTCAAGGCAAAGACGAGGCAAGCGGCTGCGAAAATGTCGATGAACCACCCCCAGGCCGGGCCAGCGTGCCGACCCTTGTGCAGATCGTTCAGCCATGCGATCCAGCCTCGGTCACTGTCCTCGTACTCGACCAGACCGCTCTCCCGGTCGATACGCAGCCAGGCATCGCCGCCCGGACGCGGCATCGAGACATAGGCTTCATCTTCCGACCACTCGGCCGGCCGCTGGCCGATCTCGACCTCCAGTTCCTGCGCCAGCCAGCCGCTCACGGCCTGCGGCAGCCGGTCGTCATCGGCCGGCTGCAGCCCCGCCAACAGGACCGCCGGCAGGTTTGCTTCACGGGCCTGGACCACCGCCCGCGCCTCGATGTCGGCCGCGTGATTGAGCGTGAAACCGGTGAACGCGAACAGCACCAGGCCGACCAGCGACACGGCCGCGCTCACCCAGTGCCAGCGATAAAGATGCCTGAGCCAGCTTGCCCGCTGCAGCGCGCGGCGCCCGGCGCTGTCTGCTGCGGCAACTCGACTCGGAACGGCCCCATTGGCGGCCGCCGCAGCCCTTCTTTGATCCACCTCGCCGTTTTCCTTCCGTTCCGATTGCTTCGCCTGCTTCAGGGGTTCCGGTCGTGGCGGCTGCTATGCTCCGCGCACATGGCGATTGATGACCGTTCCAAGAACACGAATGATTATCATTCTACCGGTTTCAGGTAATCCGGCAAATCGGACAGACCACTGACCCTCGACGCAGTGGGCGATAATCGGCTCCGCTCGCCAAACCCCGCGACACTGCGCCACGCAAGAATCGATGAACGCCCTCCGTCTGATCGTCGGCCTGGGCAACCCAGGCCCGCAATACGAACAACATCGGCACAATGCCGGCTTCTGGTTCGTCGACGCCGTTGCGCAGGCCCACGGCGCAAGCTTCACCCGGCAGGCGCGTTTCTTCGGCGACGTGGCCCGCGCCCAGGTCGGGGCCGAGCAAGTCTGGCTGCTCAAGCCGGCCACCTACATGAACCGCTCGGGCCAGGCGGTCGCGGCTCTGGCCGGCTTTCACCGGATCGCGCCGGCGCAGATCCTGGTCGCGCACGATGAACTCGACCTGATGCCCGGCCAGAGCCGGCTCAAGTTCGGCGGCGGCAATGCCGGCCACAATGGACTGAAGGACATCGGCGCCCGGCTCGGGGGATCCGACTACTGGCGCCTGCGGCTGGGCATCGGCCACCCGCGCACGCTGGAACTGAACCAGCAAGTGGTCGATTTCGTCCTGCACCGGCCGTCGCGTGAACACCTGCAGGCCATCGACGAACAGATCGACCAGGCACTGGCCTGCCTGCCCGACATGGTGGCCGGCCACTTCGAGATCGCCCAGATGAAGCTGCACGGGCGGCGCTGAGCGTCGCCCGTGCCCGGACCGGCGCCGGACGGCCGCCGAAGCACCGCCCGGATCCGCTTGCAGGGCGCTCAGGCCCCCTTGAACACCGGCTGGCGCTTCTCCATGAAAGCGCGCGCGCCTTCGATGTAGTCATCGCTGCTGAAGCAGGCTGCAATCGCCGCCTCGGCCGTGGCCATGTCGCGGTCGTCCGGGTCGCGGCTCAGTTCGTTGACGGTGGCTTTCAGCGCGCGCAGGGTCAGCGGGGCGTTGTCGGCCACTTGTGCGCACCACTCGTCGACCACGGTGTCCAGATCGGCCTTGGCCGTGACCTTGCTCACGAAGCCCATCTGTAGCGCATCGGCCGCTCCGAAGATCCGTGCCGAGAAGAAGATGTCGAGCGTGTTCTGCAGGCCGAACACCTGCAGGAAACGCCGCACACCGATCGCGTTGTAGCCCAGGCCGAGCCGGCCCGCCGGCATCCGGAAGCGGGCGTCGTCGCTGCAAAAGCGGAGGTCGCAGGCGGCTGCGAGGCCCAGCCCGCCACCAAAGCAGATGCCGCGGATCTTGGCGACCACCGGCTTGCTGCAGCGTCCCGGCGACAGGTAGGCAGCCTCGACCGCTTCGCCATAGCGCTCCCGGGCCTTCTCGTCGGTGCGCTGGGATTCGAACTGGGAAATGTCGGCACCCGACACGAAGGCCTTCTCCCCGTCGCCCTCGATGACCACCAGCCGGACTTCGGGATCGGCATCGTGGCGACCCAGGGCATCAGGCAGGGCCAGCCACATGTCGTTGGACATCGCGTTGTACTTCGCGGGGTTCGAGATGATGATGCGGCCGACCGGGCCGTCACGTTTGACGATCAGTTCTGACATCGGATTCTCCTTGTGCAAGTCGTCGTGAGCGAAAGAGGGATTCGGATCGATGGAGGGATCAGGTATCGATGGCGGGTTCAGATCACACCGTCGCTGCGCAGGCGGGCGATCGACTCGTCATCGTAGCCGGCCTCGCGCAGGACCTCGTCGGTCTGCTCGCCCAGATAGGGGGCCGCCGTGACCACCCCTGCGGGCGTGCGTGAAAGGGTCACCGGCTGGGTGATCACCCGGACCGGCCTGCCGTCGCCGGTGCGGGTTTCGGCGACGACGCCCAGATGCCTGATCTGCGCATCGTCGACGAGTTGCGGCACGGTATAGACCGGCCCGCAGGGCACGCCGGCAGCGTTCAGCGTCTCGACCCAGTAAGCCACGGTGTTGGTCGCGAACACTTCCTCGAGACCGGCATTCAGCCTTGCCCGGTTCTTGACCCTGAGCCGCTCGTCCAGCCAGTCCGGGTCGTCGACCCAGGCTTTCCGGTCGATGACCTCGCACAGCCGGACCCAGGTTCCCTGGCCCGAAACACCGATGTTGAGTGCCCCGTCGGAAGCATGGAACATGCCCATCGGCGCACTGGTCGGGTGATCGTTGCCGGCCGGCACCGGGATATCGCCTTCGTTCAGATAACGGGCCACCTGGAAGTCCATCATCGCGATCTGCGAGTGCAGCAGCGAGGCATGGACCCACTGGCCGACACCCGAGGTTTCGCGCTCGCGCAGCGCGATCAGGATGCCCAGCGCAGCGTACAGGCCGGTGCTCGAGTCAGCCACGGCGATGCCGGCGCGGATCGGGCCACTGTCGGGGAAACCGGTCACCGACATCAGCCCGCCCATGCCCTGTGCGATCTGGTCGAAACCGGGCCGCTTTGCATAGGGGCCGTCCTGGCCGAAGCCGGAAATGCTGGCCAGGATGATTCGCGGATTGATCGCCTTCAGCGATTCATAGTCGACCCCGAGCCGCGCCTTGACGTCGGGTCGCCAGTTTTCCACGACCACGTCGGCATCCTTGACCAGCCGCTGGAAGACCGCCAGCCCGTCGGGCTTCTTCAGGTTGAGCGAGAGCGCCCGCTTGTTGCGGTTCAGGTTCTGGAAGTCGCCACCGAGCCGGTTGCCCCCGACCATGCCCTCGTTGGGATCGACCCCCGGCGGCGGTTCGATGCGAATCACGTCGGCGCCGAAATCGGCCAGCATCCGGACACAGGTCGGACCTGCCCTGACCCTGGACAGGTCGAGCACGCGCAGCCCTGCGAGGGCGGTTGAAGCTGAAATCCTGGACACAGCACTCACTCCGGTTGATGATTCGGACCCCCGGCCAGCGCCTGGGGGTGGTTATACTGCCCGCCCACGCGGACCACTCACGAAAGCATGAAGGAGCAGTCGATGCCCGTCGCCGGAAAGCCCGTCGCCGGAAAGCCCGTCGCCGGCATACATCTACCGGGCCTCGCGCAGACCGTGATCTACGGCCAGCCGGTCGAGCACGTCCTGGCCGACGCCCTGGCCGGCGCACGCCGGGTGGCCCTCGTCACCAATACCAGCCTCGTGACAGGCAGCGACCTGCCCGCGCGGATCGAGGCCGTGCTCGGCGAGCGCAGCGTAGCCCGGATCAGTGGTGTGCGCGCGCACTCGCCGCGCAGCGACGTGGTCCGCGTCACCGCCGGCTTGCGCGACGCGAACGTCGACGCCGTGATCGGTCTGGGCGGCGGCTCGGTCTGTGACCTCGTCAAGACGGCCCGCCTGTGCCTGGTCAACGACATCGCCAGCATCGAGGCCCTCGATGCGCTGCGCGATCCGGCAAGCATCGAACGGCCGGCCAGCCTGCGCTTCGTGATGCTGCCTACCACCTTGTCGGCCGGCGAGTTCACGCCACTGGCCGGCATCACCGACGAGCGTATTCCGGGCAAGGAGCTCTTTCGTCATCCCAGCCTGCCGCCCGACACGGTGATTCTCGACCCCGCGCTGACCCGGTTCACCCCGGCCCGGCTCTGGGCAGGCACCGGCATCCGCGCAGTCGACCACGCCATCGAGACCTGGTGCTCGATCGACGCCGGACCGTATTCGGATGCGCTGTCGCTGCACGCGCTCAGGCTGCTGTACCCGGCCCTGCTGCGCTGTGCCCGGGCGCCCGCCGATCTGCAAGCCCGCGGACAATGCCAGAGCGGCGCCTGGCTGTCGATCCAGGGTGCCTCGCGCGGCGTCGCGCTGGGCGCCAGCCACGGCATCGGTCATGCACTGGGCGGCGTCACCGGCATGCCGCACGGCGAAACCTCGTGCGTGATGCTGCCGCATGTGCTGCGCCACAACGCGCAGGCCGATCCATCGCGCCAGGCGCTGCTGTCGGCGGCGATGGGCCGCCCCGACACGTCGGCCGGCGACCTGGTCGCGGAACTCGTCGCACAACTGGGTCTGCCCGGCCGGCTGCGCGACGCCGGTGTCGCGCGCGAAGTCCTGCCGCAGGTCGCGGCCGAAGCGATCAAGGATCGCTGGGTCGCCACCAATCCGCGCCCGTTCGCTTCGAGCGACGAGATCCTCGCGCTGCTCGAAGTCGCCTGGTAAGCAGACAGCCGCGGCAGGCCGGACAGCGTCGCAGCCTGCCGCCGTGAGGCGTGCGGTCCGGGTCACCCGCCGGGTCGCCCTGGCTCAGATTTCGAGGTTGACGGTCATGGTCTTGAGGCGCGAGAAGCCCTCGAGCATCGAGCTCAGCGACATCTCCTTGCCCAGACCGCTCTGCTTGAACCCGCCGTACGGCTGGCCCATCAGC
>JBAYOD010000163.1:0-7352 GCA_041678445.1 Burkholderiaceae bacterium
CATGCGCGGCTGAAGCGAGCATTCGCGATCTGGTCGGGCCGCGTTCCGGCTGAGCCGTCGATTGCGGCACCGGTTGCCGGAAGCTAACATTCCCGAGACGGAAGATCTGGCGGAGGTGCACGGCATGTTTCCGGACAACATCATTGCGACGGCGGAGAAGAGAGGGTTGGAAGAGGGCCGGCGGGAAGGCCGGCAAGAGGGCCGGCAAGAGGGTGAGGCACGAGGTCAAGTGAAGGGTGAGGCGGCGGCCCTGGCTCGCCTGCTGACCCATCGCTTCGGGGAGCTTGCGCCCGACATCCAGGCTCGCATCGAGGCGGCCGAACTCACCGAGATCATCGCGTGGTTCGAGCGGGCGCTCGGCGCAGCGGATCTCGAGGCGGTTTTCCGGGCGGATTGAACGGCGAATCGCTGCGGGATGTCGTGCGACGGGTTCATGCGGGTTGGTAGCGCGACTGGGCCGGGCGCAGGGTGAAGCCAACGGGCCGAAGCCAACGGGCGAGAGCCGGATAACGCTGTTGCCCTGGCCTTGACGCCGGCCTGGGCACGCCCCATCGTTCAAGCGGCCCTCGAGCGCCTTGCTTGATCGACAAAGCGCCGGGCATGGGAACGCAAGCGGCGGGCATGGGAAAACCGGCATTGTCGTGATTGTTGCGATTCGCACCACACGGACCCGTATCATGGGTATCATCGTAGGTTAAACTTGACAGGCTCCCGCTCACAAGGCCGGGGCCTTTTTCTCTTTCGACGTCCTCCTGATGCCCAGTTATCAACCGGTTACCCAGGCTAGCCACGGCGCCAGGCGCCTGCGCCAGCCTGCCGGCTACCAGTTCGCAGCCACGCAGACCTACGCGCGGTTGCTGGCATACGAGATGGCGGCTGTGCTGACCAACCAGCCGATGGCGTTCGTGCGCAGCAACGACGAGTTCGTGCCGGTGGCCGTGCAGTCGCTGCACGCCGGGCGCAATCTCTATGTGAGTCCGGACGGCCGCTGGCTGGCTGGCTATCTGCCGGCGGTCTACCGGCTCTATCCCTTCATCCTCGGCGAGCAGGCCGATGGCCGGCTGGTGCTGTGTGTGGATGAGGACAGCGATCGGCTGTCCGACACCGAGGGCGAGCCGCTGTTCGATTCCGAGGGCAGGAACACGGCCACGCTCGATGCCGTGGTCAAGCAGGTGCAGCAGTTCGCCGGGCAGCAGCAGGCCACGGCCCGGGTCTGCGAGGGTCTGGCCCGCCACCAGCTGCTGGTGCCCTGGGAGATCAAGCTGCGCACCGAGGGCGTGGCCGAGCCGGCCACCGTGCAGGGACTGTACCGGGTCGACGAGACGGCGCTCAATGCACTGCCCGACGACGCCTTTCTCGAGCTGCGCCGCCTGGGGGCGCTGCAGGTGGCCTGGTGCCAGCTGCTGTCGATGCGTCACCTGCCGCTGCTGCAGCAACTGGCCGACGGACATGGCCGTCTGGCCGCCGGAGCGGGCGCGACGGGCCAGGCAGCGGCCGGGCAGGGCGCCCGGGCCGCTGCGCCGGTGTCGCTGGACTTCCTGAGCAAGGACGGCCCGATCGACCTCGGCGGCCTGTAAGCTCGGGGGCGGTATGGCCGCCTCTTCATCGTGGGACCCTCTGATCGAATGAAATCCAATTCCGAGCGCAGCGAGTTGACCAGCGCCCTCCTGGCGCTGTCGCCTTATCTGTGGCGCGCTTTCGGATTCTCGGTGATCGGCGCGCTGCTGGTGCTGGCGCCCACCTGGTACATGCTCGAGGTCTACGAGCGGGTCGTCAACAGCCGCAGCTACATGACGCTGGCCATGCTGACCCTGTTGGTGGTCTGGGTCTACACCATCATGGAGGTGCTCGACTGGGCGCGCTCGCAGACGCTGCTGGCGGCCTCGCTGCAGCTCGACCGGGTGCTGGCCGGCCGGGTCTTCCAGGCCACCTACGAAGGCGGGCTGGCCCGTTCGATCGGCAGCACGCTGCAGCCGATGAACGATTTCCGCACGCTGCGCGACTTCGTCTCTCACCCGGTGGTCGGCGCGGTGATGGAGGCGCCGGTGTCGTTGGTCTTCCTGCTCATCCTGTTCGTCATTCATCCGATGCTGGGCTGGGCCGCGCTGGTCGGCGGCCTGCTGCAACTGCTGATCGGCTGGTTCAACCAGCGATCCACCACGGCGCCGCTGATGGCGGCCAGCCGTGCCTCCATTGCGGCGCAGCGCCAGGCCGACGGCTCGCTGCGCAACTCCGAGGCGATCGAGTCCATGGGCATGCTGCCCGACCTGCACCGGCGCTGGCTCAAGCTGCAGCGCCAGTTCCTGTCGCACCAGGCGGTGGCTTCCGACCGGGCCGGCGCTTTCCAGGCGGCCGGCAAGTTCCTGCAGGTGACCCAGAGTTCGCTGCTGCTCGGGCTCGGTGCCTGGCTGATGCTGGCCGGCGTGCTGCCCGGTGCGGGCGGCCTGATGATCGTCGGCTCGGTGCTCGGTGCGCGCATGCTGGCGCCGCTGGCGCAGTTGATCATGCAGTGGCGCAGCGTGGTCCATGCTGTCGACGCCGCCGGGCGGCTCGACGAAATGCTGCGCACGCATCCGGCCAGCGAGCCGGGCATGCCGCTGCCGGCGCCCAAGGGCCGGCTCAGTGTCGAACAACTGGTTGCCGGGCCGCCCGGTGTGGCCGGCCCGCCGGTGCTGCGTGGCCTGAGCTTCGCACTCGAACCCGGCGAGGTGCTGGCGGTGATCGGCCCCTCGGCGGCCGGCAAGAGCACGCTGGCGCGGCTGCTGATGGGGCTGTGGCCGGCCAGTTCGGGCAAGGTCCGGCTCGACGGCGCCGATGTATTCAACTGGAACAAGCTGGAGCTGGGCCCGCATGTCGGCTACCTGCCCCAGGGTGTGGAGCTGTTCGATGGCACGGTGGCCGAGAACATCGCCCGCTTCGGCGACCCCGATCCGGACAAGCTCGTGGCGGCGGCGCGGGCCGTGGGTCTGCACGAATTCCTGGAGAGCCTGCCCGAGGGCTACCAGACGATGATCGGCACCGACGGGGCGCTGCTCTCGGGCGGCCAGCGCCAGCGCGTGGCCCTGGCCCGGGCCCTGTACGGCGATCCGGTCTTCGTCGTGCTCGACGAACCCAACTCCAGTCTCGACCAAGAGGGCGATGCTGCCCTGGCCGAGGCCATCCGCACGCTGAAGGCGCGCGGCACCACTTTCGTCGTGATGACCCATCGCAGCAACCTGCTGGAACTCTCCGACCAGATCCTCGTGCTGCGCGACGGCACGCAGCAGGCGTTCGGCCCGAGCGCCAGCGTGCTGGCCGCCTTGCAGAACGGCGGGCGGCCGGCCCTGCCGCCGGCGCCGCTGCAGGCCGTGCCCCGTCCGCCGGCGCCGGCGCTCTGAGCGACGGCCGCGGCAACCCGGTAATCAAGCATCGATGGCAAACCCAGGCTCCTCCCAGCGCAGCGAACTGTCCCGTGTCCTGTGGGCCTTCCGGCGCGAGTTCTTCGTGATCGGGCTGTTCAGCATGGTGGCCAACGTGCTGATGCTGATGCCCACGATCTACATGCTGCAGGTGTTCGACCGGGTGCTGATGAGTCGCAGCGAGCTGACCCTGCTGTTCGTCTCGCTGATCACCCTGTTCCTGTACGGGATGATGGCGGTGGCCGAGTGGTCGCGCAGCCGGGTGCTGGTGCGCGCCAGTGTGCGGCTCGACGCAGTGCTCGCCTCGCGGGTCTACAACGCCGCCTTCGAGGCCAGCCTGAGCCAGTCCGGGGCCCGCGCGCAGCGCGCCTTCGCCGATCTGGCCGAGCTGCGCCAGTTCATCACCGGCAACGGGGCGCTCACCTTCTTCGACGCGCCGTGGGCGCCGATCTACGTCGCCGTGCTGTTCCTGCTGCACCCGCTGCTGGGCTGGTTCGCAGTGGTCGTGGCGCTGCTGCAGGCGGCACTGGCCTGGTTCGGTCATCGCCGGCTGGTGGAGCCGGCGCAGGAAGTCTCGGAGGCGCTCGGCGAGGTCAACAACTTCATGCAGAGCAAGCTGCGCAATGCCGAAGCTGTCGAGTCGATGGGCATGTTCGGCAACCTGGGCCGGCGCTGGTCGCGGCTGCACCAGTTGCACATGGGCCGGCACGCGCATCTGCAGGGCCGCACGCACCGGATCACGGCCTTCAGCAAGTGGCTGCGCTACTGCCAGCAGTCACTCGGGCTGGGTGCCGGCGCGCTGCTGGTGGTGCAGGGCCAGATGACCGCCGGCGCGATGATTGCCGCCAACGCACTGACTTCGCGCGCGCTCGCGCCGATCGACCAGATCGTCGGCACCTGGCGCGGCTTCCTCAACGCCCGGCTGGCCTACCGGCGCCTGCAGGCTCTGCTCGACGCCCACCCGGCCCGTGACCCGGCGCTGAGCCGGATGCCGCCCGAGGGCCAGGTGACGCTGATTGGGGTTGGCGCCACGGCCGAGGGCCGCGCCGCGCCCATCCTCAGCGACATCTCGCTGCAGGCCGAGCCCGGCACCGTCACCGTCATCCTCGGGCCGTCCGGTTCGGGCAAGTCCACGCTGGCCCGCGTGCTGGTCGGCATCTGGCCGCAGGTGAGCGGCGAAGTGCTGCTCGACGGCCGGCCGCTGGCCGGCTGGGATCGCGCCGAACTCGGCCCCTCGATCGGTTATCTGCCGCAGGACATCGAGCTGTTCGACGGCAGTATCTCGGAGAACATCGCCCGCTTTGCCGAGATCGACCCCGCCAAGGTGATCGCGGCGGCCCGCGGCACCGGCCTGCACGAGATGATCCTGCGGCTGCCCAAGGGTTACGAGACGCCGATCGGCGAGGGCGGCGGCAGGCTCTCGGGGGGCCAGCGCCAGCGGCTCGGGCTGGCCCGCGCGATGTATGGCAACCCGCGGGTGGTCGTGCTCGACGAGCCCAACGCCAACCTCGACGAGGCGGGCGAGGCCGCGCTGCTGGAAGCCGTGCGCACGATGAAGGCGGCCGGCAGCACGGTCTTCCTCATCACCCACCGCGCCGGCGTGCTGCAGCTTGCCGACCAGGTGATCGTGCTGCGGGCCGGACGCATCCACCTGAGCGGCTCGCGCGATAGTGTCCTGGCGCGCCTGCAGGCTGCCGCGCGACCCGCCGAGCAGGCCGCCGCCGGCGGCTGATGCGCTCCCACCGAACCGAATTATCAGCGAGTACCATGGCCAATCCCGACAGACTGCCGACGACCGTTTCACCGCGACCGGTGGACGAGGTCGGTGCCCCGCCTTCCGACACTGGCCGCGCCGCGCGCCTGGGGCTCTGGATGCTGATCCTGGGCTTTGGCGGCTTCCTGGCCTGGGCAACGCTGGCGCCGATCGACGAAGGCGTGCCGACCCAGGCCACGGTGTCGATCGACACCAAGCGCAAGGTGGTCCAGCACCTGACCGGTGGCATCATCGAGCGCGTGCTGGTGCGCGAGGGCCAGATCGTCGAGGCCGGCCAGCCGCTGATCGAGCTCGACGACCGCCAGTTCAAGGCCAACTACGAGAGCGTGCGCCAGCGCTACCTGGGACTGCGCGCGGTGCAGGCCCGGTTGCTGGCCGAGCAGGCCGACGAGGATCGCATCGAGTTCCACCCCGACCTGATCGCCGCGGCGGCCAAGGACCCGCTGATGCAAGCCCAGATGCAGACCCAGGAGCAGTTGTTCCGGTCGCGCCGGGCCGGGCTGCGGGCCGACATCCAGGCCTTCGAGGAAACCATCCAGGGCCAGGAAGGCTCGCTGGTTGCCTACCGCGAGATGCTGGCCAGCCGCCGTACCCAGCTCGGCTTGCTGCGCGAGGAGCTCAAGCACACCCGCGAACTGGTCAGCGAAGGTTATGCGCCGCGCAACCGCCAGCTCGAACTGGAGCGCTCGGCTGCCGATCTGGCCGCGGCCATCGCCGACCTGAACGGCAACGTGGTGCGCGCCCAGCGCACGATCACCGAGCTGCGCCAGCGCGTGCAGGCGCGCCGGCAGCAGCACCGGACCGAAATCGAGGCCCAGCTCACCGAAGTGACCCGCGACGTGCTGTCCGACGCTGAACGGCTGCCGGCGGCCGAGGCCGAACTGGCCCGCAGCGTCATCCGGGCGCCGTCGGCCGGACAGGTCGTCGGACTGTCCACGCAGACGGTGGGGGGCGTCGTGCAGTCCGGCCAGCGGCTGATGGACATCGTGCCCGAGGGCGAGCCGCTGGTGCTCGAGGCCCGCATCGAGCCACACCTGATCGACCGCGTGCACACCGGCCTGCTCACCGACGTGCGCTTCAACGCCTTCTCGCATTCGCCGCAGCTGGTCGTCGAGGGCAAGGTCGTTTCGGTCTCGGGCGACCTGCTCACCGAACAGCACGGCGGCATCACCCTGTCCTACTACCTGGCGCGCGTCGAAGTCACCCCCGAGGGCATGGAGACCCTGGGGGCGCGCCAGATGCAGCCCGGCATGCCGGCCGAGGTGATCATCCGCACCGGGGAACGTACCCTGCTGACCTATCTGCTGAGCCCGCTGACCAAGCGGCTGGCGGCATCGATGACCGAGGAGTGAGCGCGATGACGACTGCCGGCGTGCAACCCGGATCTTCGCTGTGCAACGGGCCGCGCCGTTGCCGGTGGCGGACCTGGCTGGCCGCCCGGCTCGGCGCCTGGCTGCTGGCCGGGCTGGGCGCCGGTCTCGGCGTGCTCGCCGCGCCGGCCTGGGGCATCGACCTGATCGAGGCCTACGAGGCGGCGCTGGCCGAGGATGCCAGCGTGCGCGCGGCGCGCGCCGCCACCGAGGCCGCCCGCGAGACCGTGCCGCAGGCCCGTGCCCAGTTGCTGCCCAACATCGGGCTGAGCGTCTCGCGCAACCGCAACGATTTGACCCGCACACAACCGGGGGTGACCGGCCAGCCGGTGACCAGCGACGAGGACTACTTCAGCTACAACCAGACGCTGCAGTTGCGCCAGCCGCTTTATCGCAAGCCGCTGATGGCTGGCCTGGACCAGGCCCGCCACATCGTGGAGGAGGCCGAGGCGACGCTGGAGCAGACGCTGCAGGAGCTCGGCCAGCGGGTGACCAGCGCCTATCTGGAAGTGCTGTTGGCCAATGACCAGGTGGCCATCGTCGACCAGCAGCGCCAGATGCTCGAAGTGCAGCTCGACGCCGCCGAGAAGGCGCTGCGTGCCGGTTCGGGCATCCGCACCGACATCGACGAGGCGCGTGCCCGGCTCGACCTGAACCGCGCCGATGCGCTGCAGGCGCGCCAGAACCTCGACCATGCCCACCGCCAGCTCGAACTGCTGATCGGCCGGCCGGTCGGCACCGTGGTGCCGGTCGACGCCGAGCGCCTGCCCCTGCTGCCGCCCGACCCGCCGGCTTTCCAGCACTGGGTCG
>JBAYOD010000164.1:0-7351 GCA_041678445.1 Burkholderiaceae bacterium
GGCCGGGGCGTTTCAGATGCTCAACTCGCGTGACCTGATCTGGTCGCGCCGGGTGCGTGAATACCTGATGGGCGAACGGCAGGAACTCAATGACCTGATGGCCTGGAACGCCGACGTGACCCGCATGCCGTACCGCATGCACAGCGAGTATCTGCGGCGCCTGTATCTGGGCAACGATCTGGCGGAAGGGCGCTATCGCGTGGGTGGCAAGCCGGTAGCGATCGCCGACATCGAGGTGCCCATGTTCATCGTTCAGCCCACAGACATGCGCTTTTGCTTGCCCAGCCAAGAATAGCGGAAGATCCATGACTTACCGCCTGCGGCAGAGACCATCAGGCTCAGGCAGTCGTTGTCGTAGAGGGTGTAGCGTTTGCCGGCGGTCTTGGCCTGCCGGACGACCAGATCAGAGAGTGCCATTTCGAGGCTCCTAAGTGATGACTTAGGCCCTATGCTCGTCATGGTTCCCGCTCAGTCCCAGCAACTATCCGGAAGCCACCTCACCCGTATTCCTGTGCCTAAATTGGCGCCTAAAAAAGGCTGGCTGTGGGTGGATTTCCGTGGCGCTTGCTGGAATGAAAAAAGGGGCCGAAGCCCCTCTTTTCAACGACTTACAGACGTCAGTGGAAGTCTGTAGATCATAATTTGGAGCGGGAGACGAGTCTCGAACTCGCGACCTCAACCTTGGCAAGGTTGCGCTCTACCAACTGAGCTACTCCCGCATCGAAGAGACCGAGATTATAGCCGGCCCGAAGCGCCTGTCAAACGGGCAGCGGAAATGACCCTGTCCGGCCGGTCTCATCCGTTCCGGTTTCGTTCAGCGGCCGGCCGCCCGTCGCGCAGGACCGGCCAGGCCTGGCGCAGGTAGTACAGCATCGACCAGACCGTCAGCACGGCGGCGATCCAGATCAGCCAGGTGCCGAGCGGCCGGGTATCGATGCCGAACAGGTGGTTGTCATACAGCAGCAGCGGGATCGCGACCAGTTGGGCCACGGTCTTCAGCTTGCCGATCGAGTGGACGGCGACGCTGGCGCGGGCGCCCATCTGGGCCATCCATTCGCGCAATGCCGAGATCGTCAGCTCGCGGCCGACGATGATGGCGGCCACGATGGTGTCGACCCGCCCGAGGTCGACGAGGATGACCAACGCCACACAGACGATCAGCTTGTCGGCCACCGGGTCGAGAAAGGCGCCGAAGGCCGAGGTCTGGCCCCAGCGGCGCGCGAGCCAGCCATCGAGCCAGTCGGTGATGGCCGCCATCGTGAACAGGACGGTCGCGATCAGGTTCTGGGCAAAGACCGGAAGAGGCAGGAAGTACACGGCGACCAGCAGGGGAATGGCCACGACTCGGGCCCAGGTCAGCAGTGTCGGGATGTTCGGTTGCATGCGCCCTCAGTGCAGCCGGCGGTAGATTTCCTCGGCGAGCGTTCGAGAAATGCCTTCTACCGCGGCCAGATCGTCCACGCTCGCCGCCATGATGCCACGCAGCCCGCCGAAGCGCGTGAGCAGCCGCTGCCGGCGTTTCGGTCCGACGCCATCGATCTCGTCGAGCCGCGAGCGCTGGCGGGCCTTGGCCCGCCGGGCACGCATGCCGGTGATGGCGAAGCGGTGCGCCTCGTCGCGGATCTGTGCGATCAGCATCAGTGCCGCCGACTCGCGGCCGGGGACCACCGGTTCGCGACCGTCGGCGAACACCAGGGTTTCGAGACCGACCCGCCGGCCCTCCCCCTTGGCCACTCCGACCAGCACCGAGGCATCGAGACCGAGTTCGTCGAAAACCTGCCGGGCGATCTCGACCTGCCCCTTGCCGCCGTCGATCAGCACGACATCGGGCAGGCGTGCCGCCTTGCCGCCCGAGCCCGCTTGCTGTGCTTCCGCTTCCGGAGCCAGGGCGGCGTAGCGCCGGCTCAGCGCCTGGCGCATCGCTGCATAGTCGTCGCCCGGCTCGATGCCGCTGATGTTGAAGCGCCGGTACTCGGCGGGGCGCATCGCGTGATTCTGGTAGACGACGCAGGCTGCCTGGGTGGCCTCGCCCATGGTGTGGCTGATGTCGAAGCATTCGATCCGCAACTCCGACAGCTCGTCCTGGTCGGCCAGCCCGAGCAGTTGCACGAGCGAGCGCGTACGCGCCTTCTGGGAACCCTCCTCGGCCAGCGACCGCGCCATGGCCAGCTCCGCGTTCTGCACCGCCAGCTCGAGCCAGCGCCGACGATGGCCCTGCGGCTGGCGCACCCAGGCGACCTGCCGCCCGGCGTGCTGCTGCAACCAGTCGTGAACCGCCGGATCGGGCTTGAGCCCATTGACGATCAGGATCGGCGGCACGAAGACGTTGTCGTAGTGCTGGACGATGAAGGCGGCGAGCGCCTCGGCGCGCAGCGCGTCGACCGTCTGCGACGAGAGCCCGCCTTCGCCGACCGGAAAGAAGGCCTTGTCGCCGAGGTGACGGCCCCCGCGCACCATTGCCAGGTTCACGCAGATGCGCCCGCCACGCACGATCACGGCAATGATGTCGGCATCGGTATCTCCGATGGTCTCCATCGCCTGCTGGTGCATGATCTTGCCCAGCGCGCTCATCCGGTCGCGCAGCGCGGCCGCCTCCTCGAAGCGCAAGGCCTCGGCTGCCGCCAGCATCCGGGTCTCGATCCCGGCCAGCACCTCCTGGTGGCCGCCGTCGAGAAACTTCAGCGCGGCCGCGACGTCACTGGCGTAGTCCTCTTCGGAAATCGCGTTCACGCAGGGCGCGCTGCAGCGCCCGATCTGGTAGAGCAGGCATGGGCGGGTGCGGTTCGCGAACACGCTGTCCTCGCAACTGCGCAGCCTGAATACCTTCTGCAGCACCTGGATGCTCTCGCGCACGGCCCAGGCGCTCGGGAACGGCCCGAAGTAGCGGCTCTTGCGATCGACCGCGCCACGGTAATAGGCAATGCGCGGATACTGGTGGCCGGAGATCTTCAGGTACGGATAGGACTTGTCGTCGCGAAACAGGATGTTGTAGCGCGGCGCCCCGGTCTTGATCAGGTTGTTCTCGAGCAGCAGCGCCTCGGCCTCCGAGCCTGTGACGGTGATCTCGATGCGCTCGATCTTGCCGACCATCAGGGCAATGCGCGGCGACTGCGCATGCTTGCTGAAGTACGAGGACACCCGCTTCTTCAGGTCGCCGGCCTTGCCGACGTAGAGCAGGCTGTCGCCGGCTCCGATCATCCGGTAGACGCCGGGCAGGTTCGGCAGCTGCGCCAGGAAGCGGCGCAGATCGAAGGCCGGCGTCTTCGCTCCGGCCTCCTGCCGCGCCGATTCGCTCATGCCCGCCTCAACCCCGGAACAGCGCCTGCAGCCGGGCGTCGAAACGCGGCGCGCGCCGCCACTTCAGGCCGGCCAGCAGTTCGTCGGCCAGGTCGGGGCGATTGCAGACCAGCACCATGTCGCAGCCGGCGTCGAAGGCCGCGCGGGCGCGGGCGACGATGTCACCGGCCACGGCCGCGCCTTCCATCGTCAGGTCGTCGCTGAAGACGAGCCCCTTGAAGCCGTGTCGGCGGCGCAGGATTGCTTTCAGCCAGCGCCTGGAGAACCCGGCCGGCCGCCAGTCGACCTTCGGGTAGACGACGTGGGCGGGCATCACGGCAAGCAGCGTCTCGCCGAGCCAGCGATAGGGCGCGACATCGTCGGCCAGCAAGGTGTCGAGCGGGCGTTCGTCGACCGGCAGCTCGAGGTGCGAATCGGCCTCCGTGAAGCCGTGCCCGGGGAAATGCTTGCCGCAGTTGGCCATGCCGCTGAGCAGCAGGCCATGGGTCAGACAGCGGGCCAGCATCGCGACCACCCGCGGGTCGCTGTGCAGCGCCCGGTCGCCGATCACGGCCGAGCGCCCCCAGTCGAGGTCGAGCACCGGGGTGAAGCTGAGATCGACGCCGCACTCACGCAACTCCCGGCCGATGGTGCTGCCGACCTCGGTGGCACGCCGGCAGGCTTTCAGCACGTCGGCATCCCACAGGCGGCCGAGCTCGCGCATCGGGGCAATCTCTGTGAACCCCTTGCGGAAACGCTGGACCCGTCCGCCCTCATGGTCGACGCAGATCAGCAGGCGCGGCTTGCGCAGCTTGCGGATCGACTTGCAGAGCGCGCGCAACTGTTCGCGCGACTCGAAGTTGCGCGCAAACAGGATCACTCCGCCAACCAGCGGGTGGCACAGCCGCTCGCGCTCGACATCGGTCAGCTCGGTTGCGCCGAGGTCGACGATCACCGGTCCGCGTGCCGTCATGGTCACCCTCCCTCCTTGCGCTCGATGATGACGAAGGCGACCGCACTGTCGACCTCGTCGGACAGCGAGACGTGGGCAACCAGGCCCTGCTCGCGCACGTAGTCGGCCAGGGCCTTGCGTGGATGCGCTACGGGCCGGCCGCGGGCATCGTTCAGCACCTGCAGCGACAGCAGCGTCATCGGCGCCCGCAGGCCCAGGCCCAGGGCCTTGCCGTAGGCTTCCTTGGCTGCGAAGCGCTTGGCCAGATAGCGAGCCGCGTAGCCAGGGCCGTGGTCGCCACGCCCGTTGCGGCGCTGGAACTCGACCAGTTCGTCCGGACCGAGCACGCGCCGCGCGAACCGGTGCCCGTAGCGCGCCAGCAGATCCTCGATGCGCGCCACCAGAACGATGTCGGTGCCGATGCCGAGAATCATGCCGGTGTGCCCGGACCCGTCGCGGCCGCCTCCCGGATCAGCCGCTTCATCTCGCGCACGGCCTCGCGAATGCCGACGAACATGGCCCGCGACACGATCGCATGGCCGATGTGCAGCTCGCGCACGCCGGCCAGTTGGGCCACCGGCTGCACGTTGAAATAGTTCAGCGCATGCCCGGCGTTGAAACGCATGCCGGCGGCCAGCACCGCCTCGCCCGCCGCATGGACACGCGCCAGCTCGGCAACCACCGGCGGACTCTCGCGGTCGCGGCCGCGGGCATGAAAGGCGTGCGCATAGGGGCCGGTGTGGATCTCGCAGACCCGCGCGCCGATCCGCCGGGCGGCCTCGACCTGGGCGAGCTCGGCGTCGATGAACACGCTGGTGACGATGCCGGCATCGGTGAGCCGTGCGATGACTTCCTTCAGGTGAGCTTCCTGTGCCAGGATGTCCAGGCCGCCTTCGGTGGTCACCTCATGCCGCCCTTCGGGCACCAGCATCGCCATCTCGGGCTTGAGCGCGCAGGCGATGCCGATCATCTCCTCGGTCGCCGCCATCTCCAGGTTCAGCTTGATGTGCGTGAGCTCGCGCAACCGGCGCACGTCGTCGTCCTGGATGTGCCGCCGGTCCTCGCGCAGATGAACGGTGATGCCGTCGGCCCCGCCCAGATGGGCCTCGACCGCCGCCCAGACCGGGTCGGGCTCCCAGGTACGGCGCGCCTGACGCACCGTGGCTACGTGGTCGATGTTGACGCCGAGTTCGATCATGTCCTGCCAGCCGGATCAGAGTTTCTGCAGATCGATCAGGATCTGCCGGGTGTTGAGGGGGGCGCCGTCCAGATGATGCGACAGGATGGCCCGCATCAGGTATTTTGCCTGCTGGCGGCTTGCCGCGCTGGCGAAGCGCCCGCTGGCCAGTTCGCGCAGCGTGCTGCCGGCCACGGCGCCGGCCTCGCCGGGCTCGGCCGCGACGAAGCCGCCGGCCGGTATCCAGCGATAGTTGTGCAGTCCGTCGATCTCTCGATGGCTGGCGTCGCGTTCGAGATCCGGCGCATAGCCGGTCTCGCGCAGCAGCAGCCACTCGAAACGGCGCAGCGTCTCGTCGACCGGATCGCCGTCGGCCAGCGCACGCAGCGCCTGCTCATAGCCATCGTACAGCAGCGGGTGGGCGTCTTCGCGCGCGAGCAGGCGCATCAGCAGTTCGTTCAGGTAGAACGCGCACAGCAGCGCATCGCCCTGCGGTGCCGGCAGGCCGCCCAGCCATTCGGCGCCGGTCAGCGTACGCAGCTCGCGCGTGCCGCTCCAGCTCGCCATCAACGGCTGGAACTGCAGCAGGACCGCGCGCAGGGCCGAACGCGGTCGCTTGGCCCCCTTGGCCACGGCCGCGATGCGCCCGTGGTCACGGGTGAACAGCTCGACGACGAGGCTGGTTTCGCGATAAGGGGTCGAATGCAGCAGGAAGGCCGGCGCGCTGACACGGGTCGCCGGCAGCCTACTCATAGCCATAGGCGCGCAGGCTCTGCTCGGTGGCCGCCCAGCCCGATTTGATCTTGACGAACAGTTCCAGATAGACCTTGTGGCCGAACAGCTTCTCGAGGTCGCGGCGCGCTTCGCTGGCGATCCGCTTGATCCGCTCGCCGCCCTTGCCCAGGACGATGGGCTTCTGCCCTTCCCGCTCGACCAGGATCGCCGCATGGATGCGTCGCAGCCGCGGCAGGGTCTCGAACTGCTCGATCTCGACGGTGCTGTCGTAGGGCAGCTCGTCGCCGAGGTAACGGAACAGCTTCTCGCGGATCAGTTCCGCGGCGAGGAAACGCTCGCTGCGGTCGGTCAGCGAATCGGCGTCGTACATCGGCGGCGCTTCGGGCAGCCGGGCGGCGCACAGATCGAGCAGCAGCGGCACCTGGCGACCGCTGCGCGCGCTGATCGGCACGATCTCGTCGAAGCTGCGGCAGGCGCCCGCTTCGCTGGCCAGCGCCATCAGGCGCGCCTTGTCGCGAACGGCGTCGATCTTGTTGATCGCCAGCAACACCGGCCGGTCGCCCGGCAGCAGCCGGGCGATCCGGGTATCGGCATCGGTCCAGCCGTGACCATCGCAGACCAGCACGACGACGTCGGCATCCGTGGCCACCTGCACGGCCGTCCGGTTCAGCACCCGATTGAGCGGCCCGCCGCTGCGGGTCTGGTAACCGGGGCTGTCGATGAAGACGAGCTGGGCATCCGGACGCGTGACGATGCCCGCGATCCGGTGCCGGGTGGTCTGCGGTCTGTCTGACGTGATCGACAGTTTCTGGCCGACGATGCGGTTAAGCAACGTCGACTTGCCGACATTGGGCCGGCCGACGATCGCGACGTGGCCGCAGCGGTGAACGACCGGATCAGCCTGTTCAGTCATCGGAACCATCTGTTCAGCCATCGGAACCTCGTGCCGCAGCCAGTGCCTGGCGGGCGGCCCCCTGCTCGGCGGCCCGGCGACTCGCGCCGCTGCCCAGCCCCCGGATCTGCAGTTTCGGAATCAGACATTCGACCTCGAACAAGCGGCTGTGCGCCTCACCCTGGGTGGCGATCACCGTATAGACCGGCAACGGCAGCCGACGGCTTTGCAGCCACTCCTGCAGCTGCGTCTTCGCATCCTTGCCTGGTGTCGACGGATCGACCTGGTCCAGCAAGCGCGCATACAGCCCGGCAATGAC
>JBAYOD010000165.1:0-7336 GCA_041678445.1 Burkholderiaceae bacterium
GGCGTCGATCTGATCAACGATCTCGCGAACTCCGGGGTGGCGCTGGCGGTGGCCGGCGTAGCCAGGGAAAAGAAGCGCCACATCATCGTCAACAACGCCTCCAACGTGGGCGTGACCAATGCGCAGTGCTCGCCTTACGCGGTGCACTACACCTACGACGCGTATTCGCTGGCGCACGGCACCGGCCGCACCATCGCCGAAAGCGGCGGCGACACCTGGTTCTTCCTGACCGTCGATTTCGCCTTCGGCATCGGCCTCGAACAACAGGTGTCCGATGTCGTGCGGGCCGCCAAGGGTCGCGTGGTGGGCGCTGCCCGCCACCCGCTGGGCACGACCGACTTCTCGTCCTACATCCTGCAGGCGCAAGCCTCGAAGGCAAGGATCATCGGTCTGGCCTCCACCGGCAACGACACGATCAACGCGATCAAGGCGGCCCACGAGTTCGGCGCCACCAGGAACCAGAAGCTCGCTGCCCTGCTGCTGTGGATCAACGACGTCCATGCGCTCGGTCTGCCGACTGCACAGGGCCTGCAACTGACCAACGCCTGGTACTGGGACATGAACGACGCGTCGCGCGCCTTCGCGCGCCGCTTCGCGGACCGCGTCGGCTATATGCCCAACATGGCGCACGCAGGCGACTACTCGTCGACCATGCACTATCTGAAGGCCGTGCAGGCGGCGGGCACCGACGATCCCGACGCAGTGTCGGTCAAGATGCGCGAACTGCCGATCAGCGACATGTTCACCAGCCAGGGACAGATCCGCGCCGATGGCCGGATGGTGCACGACATGTACCTGTGGGAAGTGAAGAGCCCGGCCGAGTCCAGGTATCCATGGGACTACCTGAAGCTCGTCAAGACCATCCCCGGCAACCAGGCCTTCATACCGCTCGAGCAAAGCAGCTGCTACCTGGTGAAGAAATCGGGCTGAACCCGACCGGCTCGACGGGCTGAGACGCGACCGCGCCAAGGCCCGATCGAGACGCTCGTCGCCGTTCCGTTCACATGAACGCCATCCTCGAAGCGAAGGGTTTGTCACGCAGCTTCCACGGCTTTGCCGCCGTGAGCGGGGTCGATCTGGCCGTGCGGGAAGGCAGTATTCACGCGTTGATCGGCCCCAACGGGGCAGGCAAGACCACCTGCTTCAACCTGCTGACGCGCTTCATCGAGCCGACCGCCGGCCGCATCGTCTTCGACGGCCACGACATCACGCGGCTCAGTGCCGACGCGGTGGCTCGCCGCGGTCTGGTGCGCTCTTTCCAGATCTCCGCAGTGTTCGCCCAGCTCAGCGTCGTCGAGAACCTGCGCCTGGCCCTGCAGCGACAGCGTGGTCACTCGTTCGACTGGTGGCGCAGCGACCGCGTCCTGCGCACGCTCGATGCGCAGGCACATGCCTTGATGGCCGAATTCGGCCTGGAGAACTGGGCCGATCGCCTTGCCGGCGAACTGCCCTACGGCCGCAAACGAGCTCTCGAGCTGGCCACGACTCTCGCTCTGAAGCCGAGGATGCTGCTGCTCGACGAACCAATGGCCGGCATGGGTGCGGAGGATATCGCTCTGGCCAGCACGCTGATCCGCCGGGCAGCCCGGGGGCGCACCGTACTGATGGTCGAGCACAACCTGTCGGTGGTGGCCGACCTGTGTGATCACATCACGGTGCTGGCTCGTGGCGAGGTGCTGGCCGAAGGTGACTACGCGCGCGTCTCGCGCGACGAACGAGTCGTCGCCGCCTACCTGGGACAGGGCCGCGCGGGCAACCAGCCGGCAACCCTGTCCAGACAAGGCGGTCATGGTTGAGCCACTTCTCGAAGTGCGCGCGCTGCAGGCCTGGTACGGCCCCAGCCAGGCGCTGCACGGTATCGATCTCGAGGTTCATGAAGGCGAGATCCTCACCCTGCTCGGGCGCAACGGCGCCGGCAAATCGACACTGCTCAAATCGATCATGGGCATGGTCTCGCCGCTGCGTGGCTCGATCCGGCTGCGCGGGCGCGAACTGCTTGGCCTTGCGCCGCATCGGATTGGCCGGGCCGGCATCGCCTTCTGTCCTGACGATCGCGGCATCTACGCCTCGCTCACCGTCCTGGAAAACCTCCGGCTGCCGCCGGTGGTGAGCGCCGGCGGGATGGGCGAGGACGAGTTGTTCGCGCTCTTCCCCAACCTGGCCGAACGAGCGGGCTCCTCCGGGACCCAGTTGTCGGGCGGCGAACAGCAGATGCTGGCGATCGCGCGAATCCTGCGCACCGGAGCAAGGCTGCTGCTGCTCGATGAACCCACCGAAGGGCTCGCACCGGTCATCGTCGAGCGCATCGGCGAGCTCATCGCTGCGCTCAAGGCGCGCGGCTACACCATCGTGCTGGTCGAGCAGAATGTGCATTTCGCCGCCAGCCTGGCCAGCCGGCACTGTCTGATCGAATCAGGCCAGGTTGCTGAAACTCTCGACGCCTCAGCGCTTGCGCGCGACTTTGGTCGTGTCGCTGCCCGGCTTGGGGTTTGAATCATGAGACATCCCCCCATGCGGCCTGGTGCGGTAATCGGACGGGCGGAAACCGGTCAGGCGCTTGAACGTGTTGGAGAAAGCGAAGGGGTTCGCATAGCCCACGCTGTTCGCGATGGCTTCGACCTTGTCGGTGCCCGTCGCCAGCAGGCGGGCTGCCTGCTCGATGCGCAGCGACACCAGTTGCCTGCCCGGGCTGCGCCCCAGGCTCTTCTGGCACAACCGGCGCAAGTGCTCCTCGCTGGTGCTGGCCAGCCGCGCCATGTCCGCCAGCGTCCAGTCGCGCGCGAGGTCGGCCTGCACGGCATCCCAGACACGCACCAGGCGCGGTTCCTGCTGCCAGGGCTCGAGAATGCGCCCGATGTAGCGTTCGATCACGTCGAGCCATACGGCACAGTTGCCCGGATCGGCCGCTGCCCGCATCTCGTGCGACAGACCCAGCACGGCATGCTGAAGCACCCCGCCGTCGAAGCGCGTCATCAGCGGAGACATCGCGCCGCGCACCGAGCGCACGGACGTCGGCATGAACCGCACCCAGGCAAGCTGCCAGCGTTTGCCCGGTACGCAGTGAAAGGCATGCAGGACATGGGCCGGGGCGAAGGTCGCATAACCCGGCTTGTGGGTGTACCAGCGCCCGTCGAGCAGCGTGCGGCCTTCGCCGGCCAGGCAGACCTGCATGAAGGCGCCGCTCAGGCGGGTGCGCACGATCGTGTACGGAGCAGCCGCGTCGATCACCGCCACATGGGCGATGTGTCGCGCCGCCAGCGCCTCGCAGTGCTCCGCCCGCACGACCGTGTAGCGAGTGTCCTCGCCCCAGATGTGCGTTTCGACGGACAGATCGGGTCTGGGCATATCTGCCGAATCATAGATTCGATGGAGCACTCGTGATGGAAATCTTCGGCTTGCCGCTGCCGGTGCTGGCCGGACAGATCGTGCTGGGACTGGTCAACGGCTGCTTCTACGCCGTGCTCAGCCTCGGGCTGGCCGTGATCTTCGGTTTGCTGCGCATCGTCAACTTCGCCCACGGCGCCTTCTTCATGATGGGTGCCTTCGGCGCGTGGATGCTGCAGCATTACGTTGGTGCCGGCTACTGGGCGGCACTGCTGGTCGTGCCGCTCCTCGTCGGACTGGTCGGCGCCGCCTTCGAGCGCACGCTGCTGCGCCGCCTGTACGGACTGGATCCGATCTACGGCCTGCTGCTCACCTTCGGTCTGGTGCTGGTCATCGAAGGCGGTTTCCGCGTCGCCTACGGCACCACCGGCTACGCCTATTCGACCCCGGAGACCCTGCGCGGCGTGATCGACCTGGGTTTCATGGTGATGCCACGCTACCGTCTCTGGGTGATCGTCGCTGCACTGACCGCCTGCATCCTGACCTGGTGGGTCATCGAGCGCACCCGGCTGGGCGCGATGCTGCGCGCGGCTACGGAGAAGCCCGTGCTCACCCAGGGCTTCGGCATCAACGTGCCGCGTCTGCTCACGCTGACCTACGGCGCCGGAATCGCGCTGGCTGCCTTCGCCGGCGTCCTGGCTGCACCCATCCTGCACGTCAATTCCGGGATGGGCTCGAATCTCGTGATTATCGTCTTCGCGATCGTCGTGATCGGCGGCATGGGATCCGTGCTGGGCTCGATCGTCACGGCGCTGGGCATCGGCGTGATCGAGGGGTTGACCAAGGTCTTCTACTCCGAGGCCTCCAGCACCGTGATCTTCGTGGTCATGACGCTGGTGCTGCTGCTGCGCCCGCGCGGTCTGTTCGGCAGGGAGGGCGGCGCGTGAAACCGGCTCGCATCCTGATTCCCGTCGCCGTGCTGGCGTTGCTGGCGGTGCCCTGGTTTCCCCAGCTGGTCTACCCCGTCTTCGTGATGAAGCTGCTGTGCATGGCGCTGTTCGCCTGCGCCTACAACCTGCTGCTGGGCTTCGGCGGCATGATGTCGTTCGGCCATGCCGCCTTCTTCGGCAGCGCAGCCTACCTGACCGGCCTGGCCACCAGGGACTGGGGTCTGACTCCCGAACTCGGTCTCGTGGTCGGCACCGCCACCGCAGCGCTGCTCGGGGCAGTGGTCGGCGCGCTCGCGATCCGCCGCCAGGGCATCTACCTGGCAATGATCACGCTCGCTCTGGCCCAGATGATCTACTTCATCTTCCTGCAGCTGCCCTTCACCGGCGCCGAGGATGGCATGCAGCAGATCCCGCGCGGACGGCTGCTGGGCTTGATAGAGCTCGGCAACGACCGTGTCCTCTATCACCTCGTGCTCGGCGTCACGCTGGCTGGATTGTGGTTGATCCACCGGATCGTTCACTCGCCCTTCGGTCATGTCGTCGTCGCCATCCGCGAACATGAGCCTCGGGCCCGCTCGCTGGGCTACCCGGTGGCGCGCTACAAGCTCATGCTGTTCGTGCTGTCGGCAGCCCTCTCCGGACTGGCCGGCTCGATGAAGGCGCTGGTCTTCCAGCTCGCCGCGCTCACCGACGTTCACTGGCACCTGTCGGGCGACGTCGTGCTGATGGCCCTGCTCGGCGGCATGCACAGTGTTCTCGGCCCGGCACTCGGCGCAACCATCGTCGTCGGGCTGCAGTACTACCTGGACGCCTTCGGCGGCTGGGTCACCCTGGTGACTGGCGCGATCTTCATGGTGTGCGTACTCGTCTTTCGACGCGGCATCGCCGGCGTGGTCACCGCACTGCGGGTGCCGCCCTCCACCCAACCGCCTCCGCGTGCACCACGAACGCCGCCCGGACGCCGCACCCTGTCTTCGTCCCCACCCGAGCCTCCCGTCGAGGCCTGATCTTCAAGGAGTTCTCCATGCCGCGTTTCGAGCGCAGCGCCCTGATGGAAAGATTTCAAGCCATGGTGACGCGTCGTGAGCCCATCATCGGCGGCGGTGCCGGCACCGGCATCTCGGCCAAATGCGAAGAGGCTGCGGGCATCGATCTGATCGTGATCTACAACTCGGGCCGCTACCGGATGGCGGGGCGTGCCTCGTCGGCCGGCCTGCTGGCCTACGGCAACGCCAACGAGATCGTGCTCGAGATGGCCGGCGAGGTGCTGCCCGTATGCAAGCGCACGCCGGTGATCGCTGGCGTCAACGGCACCGACCCCTTCATCATCATGCCGGTCTTCCTGCGCCAGCTCAAGGAACTGGGTTTCTCCGGCGTCCAGAATTTCCCGACGGTCGGGATCATCGATGGCACATTCCGGCAAAGTCTGGAGGAAACCGGCATCAATTTCAGCACCGAGATCGATATGATCCGGCAAGCCCACGAACTCGATCTTCTCACCACGCCGTATGTGTTCTCGGCCGACGAAGCCGTGGAGATGACGCGCGCAGGCGCCGATTTCATCGTCCCGCACATGGGCGTGACCGCCGGCGGCACGATCGGCGCCACCACCGCCAGGAGCCTGACCGAGTCGGTCCGCCTGATCGACGAATGGGCCGAGGCCGCCCGCCGCGTGCGCAAGGACGTGATCGTGATCGCGCACGGCGGTCCGATCTCGATGCCCGAGGATGTCGCCTACGTGCTCGAGCACAGCGAGCACTGCAACGGCTTCTACGGCGCCAGCAGCATGGAGCGGCTGCCCACCGAGATCGCCATCAAGTCGCACGTCGAGCGCTACAAGCAGCTCCGTTTCTGAACCGCCAACCACACGACAAGGGAGACGAGTACATGGCCAGGGTCTACGTCAGTGCCGTGATGAACGCCACGCTCGAACAGACGTGGTCGATGCTGCGCGACTTCGGTGCGCTGGGTGACTACCACCCTTACTTCGAGAATTCCGTCATCGAGGACGGCAAACCGGCCGACCAGATCGGCTGCGTGCGCCGCTTCACGGTCCGCGACGGCGGCGGCATGCTGCGCGAGCAGTTGCTGGCGCTCTCGGACGACGAGCATCGCTGCCGCTACCGGATCCTGCACATCGACGCCGACTGGCGCAATTACGTTGCCGAGATGCATCTGCTGCCTGTCACCGAAGGCAATCGCTGCTTCGGCGAGTGGTGGGCCAGCTTCGACGTGCCGGCCGACCAGGAAGCCGCCGCCGTCGAACGGGTCGAAGGCACATTCCGTACTTTCTTCGAGTGCGTCGACCAGCGCTACGGCAAGCGATGAACGCATCAGCACCCACCGCCTGGGTCATCGGCACCTTCGATACGAAGGCCGAGGAACTGCTCTACCTGGCCGGTCTGCTGCGTGGCGCCGGGCTGAATGCCGTCACCGTCGACATCGGTACCCGTTCGGACGATACGCGCGCCGACCTGTCCGCCAGCCTGGTCGCCAGTCACCACCCGCGCGGGGCCGCAGCAATCTTCGAAGCAGACGATCGAGGTCTGGCGGTGACGGCCATGGGCGAGGCCCTGAACGCCCTCGTCGGAAAAAGACTGGCCGCCGGCGAGATCGACGGCATGCTCGGCGTGGGCGGTTCGGGCGGCACCGCGATGATCGCTCCGGCCATGCGTCTGCTGCCGATCGGCCGTCCCAAAATGCTGATCACGACGATGGCCTCGGGCAACATGGCGCCCTTCGTCGACGTCGTCGATCTGACGGCCATGTACCCGGTGACCGATATCGCCGGTCTGAACCGGCTTTCACGAACCATCCTCGCGAATGCCGCGCACGCCCTGGCCGGCATGCTGCTGCACAGGGCACCGGCCAACAGCGATGACGACAAGCCGGCGCTGGCTGTGACATGTTCGGTGTGACCACACCCTGCGTGCAGCAGGTGCGCGCCGGCCTGCAGGACGACTTCGACGTCCAGCTGTTCCACGCCAACGGCGCGGGCGGACGCACGATGGAGGCCCTGGCCAGCGCCGGCATGCTGCAGGCCATCGTCGACCTCACGACCA
>JBAYOD010000166.1:0-7294 GCA_041678445.1 Burkholderiaceae bacterium
CAGCTCGATCTGTCCCTGGCCGGCATCACCGGCAGCGGACCCCGGGGGCGGATCAAGGCGGCCGATGTGCAGGCCGCAGCCACCCGGGTGCAGGCAGCCGGGCCGGCTGCACCGGTCGGAACCGTCCAGCCGGCCGCGGCGGCGCAGCCGGTTTCGGGAGGGCGGCCTGCCGCAGCGCCGCTCATCGATCGCGGGACGCGCTCCGCGCCCGGACCGGTGCAGGCGGCCATGGCCCGGCGCCTGACCGCAGTCAAGCAGCAGGTGCCGCATTTCTACCTGGCCGTCGAGGCCAAGGTCAGCCGGCTGCTCGCCCTGCGCGCCGAGCTCAATGCGCTCGATGCGCCGGTACGTTTCACGCTGAACCACTTCATCGTGGCGGCGGTCGGCCGGGCGCTGTGCGATCAGCCCGAGGCCAACCGGGTGTGGGACGACGACGAGATCGTTTCGTTCTCGAGCACCGATGTCGGCATGGCGGTGAGCACCCCGCGCGGCCTGTTCGTGCCGGTCGTGCGCGATGCGGGCAGGCTGTCGCTGACCGAACTCGCGCGCCAGGCCCAGGCTCATGTCACGCGCGCTCGCGACGGGGCGCTGTCGCTCGACGACATGACTGGTGGTGCCATCACGGTGTCCAATGCCGGGATGTTCGACGTCAAGTTCATGACGCCGATCATCAATCCGGGCCAGGCAATGATTCTCGGGGTCGGCAGCGTGAACCGGCTGTTCCGGCCGGACGCGCAGGGCCAGCCCGGGCTGTGCGAGGAAATGGGCCTGGTGCTGGCCGCCGATCACCGGCTGCTGGACGGGGTTGCCGGCCTGGCTTTCCTGAACCGGGTGAAGACCTGTCTCGAAGAACCCTTGCGGCTGCTGACTGGCGTCTGACGATCCGAGGAGATTGACGATGGATTTCTCGCTCAATGAAGAGCAGCAGATGATGATCGAGACTGCCCGCCGCGTCGGTCGGGAGTTCGGTCTCGATTACTGGCGCGGACTCGACGCGCAGAAGAAGTTCCCGGCCGAGTTCTGGCAGGCGGCTTGCGATGCCGGCCTGTGCGGGGTCGCGCTGCCCGAGGAATTCGGCGGCAGCGGCCTGGGCATGCTCGACATGGCGCTGGTCATCGAGACGCTCGCGGAGGGCGGCGGCGGCTCCACGCTCGGCCAGATGTTCATGTGCAATCCGATCTTCGGCGGCATCTCGATCTCGAAGTTCGGGACGCCCGAGCAGAAGGCGGACTGGTTGCCCCGACTGATCTCCGGCGAGATGAAGTTCTGCATGGCGCTCACCGAACCAGACGCCGGCAGCAACACGCTGGCAATGAGCAGCTTCGCCGAGCGTGATGGCGACGGCTGGCGCCTCAAGGGCCAGAAGATCTGGATCACCGGGGTGCCCGAGTCGGACAAGATCCTGGTCGTTGCGCGCACCCGCCGCAGCGACGAGGTGAGCCGGCGCACCGAAGGCATCACGATGTTCATGATCGATACCGGGCGCGAGGGCGTCAGCTTTGCGCCGATCGACAAGCTCGGCACGAACACGCTGAGTTCGTGCTCGGTCTTCTTCGACAACGTCCGGATCGAACCCGGCGAGCTGATCGGCACGCTGGACCACGGTTTCCGCGAACTGCTCGACGTGCTGAACACCGAGCGCATCGTCACGACGGCCGGCCTGGTCGGCGCCGGCACTCTGGCGATCCGGCTCGGGGTCGAGTATGCGAATGAGCGCCGGGTCTTCGGCAAGAACCCGGTGTCGGCCTACCAGGGGGTGCAGTTCCCGCTGGCCCAGGCGCACGCCGAACTCGAGTGCGCACGGCTGATGAACCGCCAGGCGGCAAGCAACTTCGACGCCGGCCTGCCTTTCGGCAGCCAGGCCAACATGGCGAAACTGATCGCCGCGCAGGCGGCTGCCGATGCGACCGAACGCTCGATGCAGGCCATGGGCGGGATGGGCTATTCGAAGGAGATGCATGTCGAACGACTGTGGCGTGATGCCCGGCTGTTCCGGTTTGCACCGGTGGCCGAGGAGATGGTGCTGAACTACATCGCGATCCACGACCTGGGCATGCCGAAGTCGTACTGATATCCGGGCAATACGCCGGCGCCCGCTGCGCCGGTCATTTCGAGGGGGCACCAGGATGGTCAACCTGACATCGGCGATTCTCGCCCGCGCCTTGCGCGAACCCGACCGTCTCGCGCTCGTCTATGAAGACCAGCGCGTCAGCTACGCCGACCTGGCCGACCGCGCGCTGCGGCTGGCCGGCCAGCTGCGCGCGCGGGGGGTGGCAACCGGTCAGGTGGTGGCGGTCGTGATGAAGAACAGCGCGGCGTTCTGTGAAGTCGCCTTCGCGGTCAGCCACATCGGTGCGGTCTTCCTGCCCATCAATTTCCGGCTGGCCCGCGACGAGATCGCCTACATCCTCGGCAATTCCGGTGCCGTGCTGCTGTTCGCCGACGAGGAATTTGCCCGCACCGTGGACGGGTTGGCGCCGACAGTGCTGGTCGATGACGCAGCCCAGCGCGACACCCGCGGCCTCAGTGCCGGCGCCGAAAAGGCGGACGCCGTGCCGCGCCAGCCCCAGGACCTGTTCCGGCTGATGTACACGTCGGGCACCACCGACCGGCCCAAGGGGGCGATGCATACCTACCAGAATTTCTACTGGAAATGCTGGGACCACATCGCCGACCTGCCGATCACCGCCGATGACCGCCTGCTCGTCGTCGGACCGCTTTATCACGTCGGTGCCTTCGACCTGCCCGGCATGGCGCTGTTCCTGGTCGGCGGCAGCATCGTCGTGCACCGTGAGTTCGACGCCCTTCGCGCGCTGGCGGCGATCCAGGACGAGCGTGTCACCTGTGCCTGGATGGCGCCGGTGATGATGGGCCGGATCCTGGCCTGCGAGACGCGCGGCAACTACGACGTGTCGAGCTTCCGCTGGTGCATCGGTGGTGGCGAGAAGACGCCCGAGAACCGGATCCGGGCATTCAGCGAGCTGTTCCGAAATGGTCGCTACGTCGATGCCTACGGCCTGACCGAAACCTGTGCGGCCGACACGATGATGGAGCCGGGGCGCGAGCTCGACAAGATCGGCTCCACCGGCCGGGCCCTGGCGCACGTCGAAATCCGGATCTGCGACGAAGCCGGCAACGAACTGCCGGTCGGTGCCGATGGCGAGATCTGCCTGCGCGGTCCGAAGGTGACGCAGGGCTACTGGCAGGATGAGGAGAAGACCCGCCGCAGCTTCTTCGGCGACTGGTTCCGTACGGGCGACATCGGTCACGTCGACGAAGAGGGTTTCCTGTATCTGACCGACCGGATGAAGGACATGATCATCACTGGCGGCGAGAACGTGGCCTCGTCCGAAGTCGAACGGGTGGTCTTCATGCTGCCCGAAGTGGCGGACGTGGCGGTCATCGGCCGCCCGGACGAGCGCTGGGGTGAACGTCCGGTGGCCGTGGTCGAACTCGCGGCCGGCCGGACGCTGGATTACGAGACGCTGGCCGCCCACTGCCGGCAGCATCTCGCCGGCTTCAAGGTGCCGAGCGAGCTGCTGATTCGCCCGGCACTGCCGCGCAATCCGAGCGGCAAGGTGCTGAAGCGGGTGCTGCGGGCGGAACTGGCAGGGAAATAGCGCACTGCGCAGGGGCGCAAGGAGGCACGGACATGGGACTGAGCAGGAGAATCGCGGATTTCGTCGTCGGGCTCGATGAGTCGCGCCTGCCACCGGAGGTGATCGCCAAGGCGAAGGCCTGCCTGTTCAACGGCTACGGCATCGCGCTCGGCTGCCACACGACGCCGTTCGCGCCGGTGGCGCGCCGGGCGGCGCTCGCCATGGACGGCGAAGTGACCGGCGGCGCCACGCTGCTCGGTGACGGACGCAAGACTTCGGTGGACGGCGCGGCGCTGGCCAACAGCGCCCTGTTCCACGGTCGTGGCCAGGAAGACACCTGTGGTGCCGCGCATATCGGCGCGATCATCATTCCGCTGCTGACCGCGCTGATCGAGGCTCGCGGCTATCCGACGGACCGGCTGATCCCGGCCCTGGTTGCCGGCTACGAAGCCGGTGGCCTGCTCGAAAACGCCTACTCCGGACACACGACGCCGGCCGGCCTGCGCGCCTCGCCGCTGTACGGGACGATCGCCGCCGCCGCCGCCGCCTCGCGGATGATGGGCCTGGATGCCGGGCAGACGGCTGCGGCGCTGGCCAATGCGGCGGCCTTCACCGGGGGCATCCTGCAGTCCTTCGAGGACGGCACCGACGAATGGCGCTACCAGGTCGGTGTGGCCGGCCGGCTCGGCCATGTGGCGGCCCAGCTCGCGCTGGCCGGATCGTATTCGGCGCCGCACGCCTTCGAGGGCCGGGCCGGTTTCGTGGCGGCGTTCGCGCGCACGCGCTGCGACGCCGACGCACTGGCCACGCGGCTGGGCCGTGACTGGTCGATCCACCGGGTCACCTTCAAGCCCTTCCCGGTCTGCGCCTTCAACCAGACGCCGGTGACGGCGGCCCTGATGCTGCGCGAGCAGATCGGCGACCGTGCCATCGCCCGGCTGCGGGTGCGGATGAATCCCTTCGAAACCGGCTACGCCGGCATGGACTCGAAGGGACCGTTCTCGACGCTGTCGGGCACCCTGATGAGCATCCCGTTCTGCATTGCCAACACGCTGCGCAACGGCACCCCCACCGTGGACAACATGACGGCCTACGACGACGCTGCGGTCAACGCCCTGGTCGAGCGCATCGACCTGGTGTCCGACGAGGGTGTTGCGCGGCTGTGCTGCGTGATCGAGGTCGAGCTCGAAGACGGCAGCCGGCTGACCCGGGAACAACTGATGACGCCGGCCGACTATTCGTACGACTGGCCGACGGTTTCGGCGCTGGTACGCCGCGTCGGCGCGGAAACCGGGGTCGATGCCAGCGTCTACGACCGCCTTGCGGCGTTCGCCGACGACCCGGCGGCGCACCGCATCGATGATCTGCTGGCCTGTTTTGCGGCGTTGCCGAAGGCGGAGGCCGTGCAGTGAGCGAGGCCGGCTACGACCTGCTGGTCATCGGCGGCGGGCCCGGCGGCTATGTGGCGGCCATCCGGGGCGCCCAGCTGGGCCTGCGCACGGCGCTCGTCGAGCGTGAGCAACTGGGCGGCATCTGCGCCAACTGGGGGTGCATCCCGACCAAGGCGTTGCTCCATGTGAGCGCGCTGCACCGGCAGATCCGCGATGCCGAGGCGCTGGGTCTGCGGGTCGGCGAGGTTTCCTTCGACCTGGAGAAGCTGGTCGCCCGCTCGCGTGGCGTGGCCGTGCGGATGAGCCAGGGCGTGCGCCACCTGCTGAAGAAGAACCGCGTGACCCTGTACGAAGGTGAGGCCCGGATCGCCGGGCCCGGCCAGGTGTCGGTCGTGGCGGCCGGCGGCGGCGCGCCGGTCACCCTGCGCGCGACGCACACCGTGCTCGCCACCGGCGCCCGCGCCCGCGAGATTCCGGGCCTGCCGGTCGATGGCGAGCGGGTCTGGAACTACCGGCATGCGCTGGCGCCGACGGTGCTGCCCGACTCGCTGCTGGTCATCGGCGCCGGCGCGATCGGGATGGAGTTCGCCAGCCTTTACAATGCGCTCGGCAGCCGCGTCACCGTGGTGGAAGCGAAGGTTCGCGTGCTGCCCATGGAAGACGAGGAGGTTTCTGCTTTCGTGGCAGCATCCTTCGAAAAACAGGGGATTGCCATCCGGACCGGGGTGACGGTCGCGGGGCTGGAACGCGGCAGCGAGGGCCTGACGGTCAGTCTGCGCAGCGACACTGGCGACGCGCAGGTCTCGGTGTCGCACGTCCTGGTGGCAATCGGTGTGACGGGCAATTGCGAGGAGCTGGGTCTGGACCTGACTGCAGTGAAGATCGAGAACGGCCATATCGTCGTCGGCGCCGGTGGGCGTACCGGCGAGCCTGGCCTGTACGCGATCGGCGATGTGGCCGGTGCACCGTGGCTGGCGCACAAGGCGAGCCACGAAGCCGTGCTGTGCGTCGAACAGATCGCCAGCGGGCAGGTCGCCGCGGAACTCGATGCGAGCCGGATTCCGGCCTGCACCTACTGCCATCCGCAGGTCGCCAGCATCGGCCTGACCGAGACCCAGGCCCGTGCTGCCGGCCATGAACCCAGGGTCGGCCGCTTCCCGTTCGCGGGCAACGGCAAGGCGATCGCGATCGGCGAACCCGAGGGTTTCGTGAAGACGGTGTTCGACGGCTCCACCGGCGAACTGCTCGGCGCGCACCTGGTCGGCCCGGACGTGACCGAGCTGATCCACGGTTTTTCGCTGGCCAGGACCCTGGAAGCGACCGAGGCCGAGCTGATCGAGACGATCTATCCGCACCCGACGCTGTCCGAAGCGGCCCATGAATCGGTGCTGGCCGCTTGCGAACGAGCGCTTCACATCTGACCGTGGCCGAGGCTGGTGATCCTGCCCGGGAGGTGAAGCGCGCCCCGCGCCGGGGCAAGCGCGAGGAGAAGGCCGGCGCGACTCGCGAAGCCTTGCTCAAGGCCGCCGAGGAAGTGGTCGGCGAAGTGGGCTACGCCAACGCCTCGATTGCGCTGATCACGCAGCGGGCCGGCGTGGCACAGGGCACTTTCTACAATTACTTCGGTTCCCGGCAGGAGATCCTGGACGCACTGTTGCCCACGTTGGGCAAGGCGATGCTGAACCACATCAAGAAGTTTGCGCTCGGGGGCCACAGCTTCGCCGAACTCGAAGAGGGCAGCTTCCGGGGTTTCTTCGATTTCCTGCACAACACGCCGGACTTCTTCCGGATCCTGATCGAGTCCGACGTGTTCGCGCCCAAGGGCACGGAAGAGCACTTCGACACGGTTTCGAAGCAGTACGTCCGCTTCCTCCGGCACTCGTGGGCCAACGGTGAATTCCCGGCGTTCCGCGAAGACGAGATGGAGACGATCGCCTTCATCTTCATGTCGGCCCGCGCCTACCTGGCCAAGCATTACGTGTTCGGCGAGGGCGGGCGCACGCAGCTGCCGGAGCAGGTGGCCGAAACCTACATGAAGCTCGTGCGCTTCGGGCTCGAAGGCCGCATGGTCGATGGCGGGGTGCCGGGCAAGGTGGCGGTCGGGCGCAAGGCGCCCGCCGCCGCCAGGGCAGCGGTCGACGCCAAGGTCAGCAGGAAGCGCGGCGCCCGCTGATGCGGTTTCGCGTTCGAGCGCCTGGGGCAGCCAAGGTGCGGGGGCTGGGCCTGGGGCGGGCCAAGGTGCGGGGGGCTTCGCCTGGCCGGCGCCGGGTGCTTGGCCCCGCTGCGCGGGGCTGCCCTCGGTGC
>JBAYOD010000167.1:0-7279 GCA_041678445.1 Burkholderiaceae bacterium
GCCGATGAACTGCCCGGGACACATCCAGATCTTCAAGTCGGGGCTGCGCTCCTACCGGGAGCTGCCGCTGCGCTACGGCGAGTTCGGCCAGTGCCACCGCAACGAGCCTTCGGGCGCGCTGCATGGCATCATGCGCGTGCGCGGCTTCACGCAGGACGACGGCCACGTGTTCTGCACCGAAGACCAGATCCTCGACGAGTGCGTGGCCTTCACCAGCCAGTTGCAGGCCGTCTATCGCGATTTCGGCTTCGACCGGATCCTCTACCGGATGGCCACCCGGCCGGAGAATCGTGTCGGTTCCGACGAACTGTGGGACAAGGCCGAGGCCGCGCTGATCGAAAGCCTGCGCCGCTCGGGCTGCGAGTTCGAGATCACGCCGGGCGAGGGCGCCTTCTACGGCCCCAAGATCGAGTACACGCTGACCGATGCGATCGGCCGGGCCTGGCAATGCGGGACCATCCAGGTCGACTTCAACATGGCCGGGCTGCTGGGCGCCGAGTATGTCGCAGAGGACAACTCCCGGCGTGTGCCCGTCATGCTGCACCGGGCCATCGTCGGCTCGCTCGAGCGCTTCATCGGCATCCTGATCGAAAACCACGCGGGCGCATTCCCGATGTGGCTGGCACCGGTCCAGGTGGTCGTCATGAATATCACCGACGCCCAGGCGGACTATGCCGAAAGTGTTGTCCAAACGCTGAAAAAACAAGGATTTAGGGTTCACGCGGATTTGCGGAACGAGAAAATCAACTATAAAATCCGGGAGAACAGCCTGCAGAAAGTGCCGTATCTGCTCGTCGTCGGCGAGAAAGAACGGCTGGCTGGGAAAGTTGCCGTGCGCGCGCGCGGCGGAGTCGACCTCGGCGTGATGGATGTCGAGGGGTTTGTGCAGCGGCTGTCCGAAGACGTCGCCAGCAAGCACTCGAATCCGCAGTGAGTCGCACGGCGCCTTTTTTCCGACGAACCCGAACAAGGAGAACGCAGCATCGCTACGGAACGCTCGCATCGCATAAACGGCGAGATCTATGCCCAGGAAATCCGCCTGGTAGGGCCTGACAACGAGCCGATCGGCATCGTCCATCTGAGAGAGGCACTGCGCATGGCGGAGGAAGCCGAACTCGACCTGGTCGAGATCGCGCCGCAGGCCAGCCCGCCGGTTTGCCGCCTGATGGACTACGGCAAGTTCAAGTACCAGGAACAGAAACGGCAGGCCGAAGCCAAGGCCAAGCAGAAGACCATCCAGGTCAAGGAAGTCAAGTTCCGGCCCGGTACCGACGAAGGCGACTACCAGGTCAAGCTGCGCAACCTGAAGCGTTTCCTGGAGGATGGTGACAAGGCGAAGATCACGCTGCGTTTCCGGGGCCGCGAAATGGCGCACCAGGAGTTCGGTGTGCGCCTGCTCGAGCGAGTCCGCAACGATGTCGAAGAGATTGCCACCGTCGAGCAGATGCCCAAGCTCGAGGGCCGGCAGATGATCATGGTCATCGCGCCGCGCAAGAAGAAGTGAAACGGGGTTTCGCACCCTGTACAAGCCGAACGGGTCGAGAAGTTCCGACGAAAGGCGTCGGACACCTGATGAGGCATTAAAAGAGAGAAGTCGAGGCCATCATGCCGAAGATGAAGACGAAGAAGAGCGCTTCCAAGCGCTTTCGCGTCCGGGGGTCCGGTTCGGTGAAGCGTGGGCACGCGTTCAAGCGCCACATCCTCACCAAGCGGACGACCAAGAACAAGCGCCAGCTGCGCGGCACGACCGAGATTCATGACTCGGATATCGCCAGCGTGAAAGCCATGCTGCCGTACGCATAAGGAGAGCGCCATGCCCCGAGTCAAACGTGGAGTCACGGCGCGCGCGCGCCACAAGAAAGTCCTCGCCCGTGCCAAGGGTTATCGCGGTCGCCGCGGCAACGTCTATCGCGTAGCCGTTCAGGCGGTCATGAAGGCCGGCCAGTACGCCTATCGCGACCGCCGTGCCCGCAAGCGCGTGTTCCGCTCGTTGTGGATCGCGCGGATCAATGCCGCTGCACGCGAGCACGGCGTGACGTACAGCCGCTTCATCGCCGGCCTGAACAAGGCGGGTGTCGGACTGGACCGCAAGGTGCTGGCCGAACTGGCCGTCAACGACAAGCCGGCATTCGCCGCGATCGTCACCCAGGCGAAGAACGCCCTGGGCACGGCCTGAGCGCCGCCGGGCCGCCGGCCGCCGGGTCGCCGGCCGGCCGGTTCGCGAGGATTCCCTCGAATCCGGTCCGGTGAACGAACGGGGCCCTGGCGGCCCCGTTCGTGTTTCCGGGTCTGCCTTGGAAGACGCCTCCCAGTCCCGCACGGTGAATCCTTGTCCAGCAGGAACCCGATCGATGTCCAATGTCTCTCCTGACGCTTCGCCGCTGGCGGAGCTGCTTGCCCGGCTCGCGGCCGATATCGAAGCTGCTGCGACACCGGCCGAACTGGCCAATGCCAAGTCGCGCGCCATCGGGCGCGACGGCGCACTGACCGCCGAGCTCAAGAAGCTCGGAACGCTGAGCGGCGCGGCGCGGGCGGAGGCCGGCCGCGCACTGAACCAGGGCAAGCAGCGCCTGGAGGCGGCCGTCGCCGTGCGCGAAACTGCCATCGCCCAGGCCGAGCGCGATGAGCGCCTGGCCCAGGAGGCGATCGACGTAAGCTTGCCGGGGCGCGCGGCCGGCACCGGCGGCCTGCATCCGATCAGTCTGACCATCGAGCGGATCGAGGCGATCTTCCAGTCGATCGGCTTCGACGTGGCCGATGGCCCGGAGATCGAGGAAGACTTCTTCAACTTCACCGCGCTGAACACGCCGGCCAATCACCCGGCGCGCTCGATGCACGACACTTTCTACGTCGATGCCCGGGATGCCCAGGGCAACGGACTGCTGCTGCGCACCCACACGAGCCCGGTACAGGTGCGCTATGCACGGGCGCACCAGCCGCCCATTCGCGTGATCGCGCCGGGCAAGACCTACCGGGTCGACTCCGACGCGACCCATTCGCCGATGTTCCATCAGTTCGAAGGCCTGTGGATCGACGAGGATGTCTCGTTCGCCGACCTGAAGAGCGTCTACTCCGATTTCCTGCGCCGCTTTTTCGAACGCGACGATCTCGACGTGCGTTTCCGGCCGTCGTATTTCCCGTTCACCGAGCCGTCGGCCGAGATCGACATGCGCTTTGCCGACGGGCCGCTGGCTGGCCGCTGGCTTGAAGTCAGCGGCTCGGGGCAGGTCCATCCGAACGTCGTGCGCAACTACGGCCTGGATCCCGAGCGCCATGTCGGCTTTGCCTTCGGATCGGGCGTCGAACGGCTGGCGATGCTGCGCTACGGCGTCGGCGATCTGCGGCTGTTCTACGAAAACGACCTGCGCTTCCTGCAGCAGTTCAATCGCTGAGAGAGACCCGAGATGCGTGTTCCCGAGAACTGGTTGCGCAGCTTCGTTTCGCCCGACTGGACGACCGAGGAGATCGCCGACCGTCTGACGATGGCGGGCCTCGAAGTCGAGGAGTGCGCGTCGGCGGCGCCTGCCTTTGCCGGTGTCGTCGTCGCCGGGATCCGCCGGATCGAGCCCCATCCGGATGCCGACAAGCTGAAGGTCTGCGAGGTCGATGCCGGTGATGGCGTACTGCGTACCATCGTCTGCGGCGCGCCCAACGCTGCGGCCGGCATGCGCGTGCCCTGCGCACTGCCTGGGGCCGTTCTGCCCGGCGGCTTCACCATCGAGCCGGTGAAGATGCGCGGTGTCGAGAGCGCCGGCATGCTGTGCTCAGCGCGCGAACTCGGACTGTCCGACGATCATTCCGGACTGCTGGCCCTGGCCGGCGATGCGCCACTCGGTGCCGATGTCCGTGAACACCTGGACCTGGACGAGGCGGTGTTCACCTTCAAGCTCACCCCGAACCTTGCCCACTGCATGAGCGTGTTCGGGGTGGCGCGCGAGCTCGCGGCGCTGTCCGGCGCGAGCCTGAAGACGCCGGTACACGGCGTGCTCGCCGCCACCATCGAAGACCGGCTGCCGGTGACGATTTCGGCCGCCGACCTGTGCGGCCGCTTCTCGGGCCGGATCATCCGCGGCGTGAACGCAAAAGCGCCGACGCCCGACTGGATCCGCCAGCGACTCGAACGGGCCGGGCAGCGCAGCATCTCGGCACTGGTCGACCTGTCGAACTACGTGATGCTCGAACTCGGCCGGCCCACGCATATCTTCGACCTGGACAAGATCCACGGCGGGCTCGATGTGCGCTGGGCGCGCAAGGGCGAGCGCCTGAAGCTGCTCAACGGTCAGACGGTCGAGCTCGATGACGAGGTCGGCATCATCGCCGATGCGAACGAAGTCGAGAGCCTGGCTGGCATCATGGGCGGGGACGCGACTGCGGTGTCGGACGACACCTGCAACATCTATGTCGAGGCGGCCTTCTGGTGGCCGGAAGCCGTGGCGGGGCGCTCGCGCCGCTACAACTTCGCCACCGACGCCGGGGCGCGCTTCGAGCGCGGAGTCGACCCGGCCAGCACCGTCGAGCACATCGAGTACCTGAGCCGGCTCATCCTCGAGATCTGCGGCGGTCAGCCGGGGCCGGTCGACGACCAGGTCACCGGATTGCCGCAGCGTGCCCCGGTGGCCATGCGGACTGCGCGCGCCCGCAAGATCATCGGTGTCGACCTTGCCGACTCGACGCTCACCGACGCCTTCGCAAGACTCGGCCTGCCAGCCCAGCTGCAGGATGACCGCATCGTGGTCACGCCGCCATCGTGGCGTTTCGACCTGCAGATCGAGGAAGACCTGATCGAGGAGGTCGCCCGGGTCTGGGGTTACGAGCGCCTGCCGCAGCGCCCGCCGCGCGCGCCGGCCACGCTGATGGCCTGGCCCGAGGCGCGCCGCCCGCTGTCGCGATTCAAGCGCAGCGTGGCCAGCCGCGACTATCAGGAAGTCATCAACTACAGCTTCGTCGACAGCCGGCTCGATGCCCTGCTGGCCGAGACGCCCGAAGGGTGCACGCCGATCGACCTGCTCAATCCGATCTCGAGCCAGATGGACCGGATGCGTACCACCTTGTGGGGCGGGCTGATCGAGAACCTGCGCGCAAACCTGAACCGCCGGGCGAGCCGGGTGCGCCTGTTCGAGATCGGTCGCAGCTTCCTTGCCGATCCGGGGGTCGTCGCCGGTCCGGCCCAGGTGCACGGCATCGCCCAGCCGCGCCGGCTGGCGCTGCTGGCCTGGGGGCCGGTCATCGACGAGCATTGGTCGGCAGCGCCGCGCCGGGTCGACTTCTTCGATGTCAAGGGCGACCTCGAAGCCCTGGCCGGCCCCGGCCTGTCCTTCGAGGCGGCCACCCATCCGGCACTGCACCCCGGGCGCAGTGCCCGCGTCCGGCGCGGGGACCAGGTACTGGGCTGGATCGGCGAACTGCATCCGGCCCACCAGCAGGCGCTCGAGCTGCCGCAACCCCCGGTTCTGGCCGAACTCGAACTCGAGCCGCTGCTGGTCGCCGAGGTGCCCAGCTACCAGGAAGTCTCGAAATTCCCGCCGGTGGTTCGTGACCTCGCCGTGGTCGTTGCGACCGATCTGCCAGCCTCGCGCGTGCTCGAGGAGATCGCTGCGGCAGTGGCCGCGCTGCCGGCTGCCGCAGTTGTGAAGAACGTCCGGATTTTCGATGAATATCGCGGTAAGGGATTGGAAAATAAGGAAAAAAGCCTTGCCTTCCGATTCTGGATGCAAGATACTGGCCGCACGCTGAGCGACGGCGATACGGCCGATGCCCTGCGCGGCATCCTTGCCTGGCTGGCGGACAGGATCGGCGCCCGCCTGCGTGCTTGACCGGAGAAGAGGCGACAGGCGAGGCCGATGCAGGCACCCCCCAGAGACACCAGAAAGTTTGCGGACGCGATGAATCCGACCGGTTCCGCCGAAGACCCGGATCTCGGCACCGCGATCGCCGAGCCCGATCCCGAGGCGGCGACACCCGACTTGCCCGTTGGGGAGCCCCAGCCGGCCGCGTCCGCCAGCACCCTGACCAAGGCCGAACTTGCCGAAATGCTTTTCGAGCGCGTCGGGTTGAACAAGCGCGAAGCCAAGGACATGGTGGAAACCTTCTTCGACGAGATCAGCGACGCGCTCGAGCGCGGCGAGTTCGTCAAGCTGTCGGGCTTCGGGAATTTCCAGTTGCGCGACAAGCCGCAACGCCCCGGGCGCAATCCCAAGACCGGGGAGGAGATTCCGATCTCGGCGCGCAGGGTCGTCACCTTTCATGCCAGCCAGAAGCTCAAGGCGCAGATCGAAGGCAGCGAGGATTGAGCACCCGTCCGGATACCAAGGCCAGCCTGCCGCCGATTCCCGCCAAGCGCTATTTCACGATCGGCGAGGTCAGCGAGCTGTGCGGTGTCAAGCCGCATGTGCTGCGTTACTGGGAGCAGGAGTTCACCCAGCTCAAGCCGATGAAGCGGCGCGGCAACCGGCGCTATTACCAGCACCACGAGGTGCTGCTGGTGCGGCGCATCCGCGAGCTGCTCTACGAGCAGGGTTTCACGATCAGCGGCGCGCGCAACCGGCTCGGCGAACAGCCGGGCAGGGCGCGTGATGCCGACGAGGCCGAGGCGCGCGGCATGCGCATGCCGGATCTCGTTGCGCTGCGCATCGATCTGGAGCAGGCGCTCGCCGCGCTTTCAGTGAACCCGCAGAACGGACCGCTGAGCTGATCCGTGCGAGGCTGAAGTCGATCTGGAGCGCCTGGCCGATCTGATATACTCCAACGCTTCGGGGCGTAGCGCAGCCTGGTAGCGCACTTGCATGGGGTGCAAGGGGTCGCGAGTTCGAATCCCGCCGTCCCGACCAATCAAATCAACGGGTTAGCATCGAAAGGCGCTAACCCGTTTTTCTTTGTGTGACGCGCGGGGTAAACGAAGGGGTAAACCGGACAGGGTGCCGGCCACGCGCGGGGTGAACCACGCTGCCGGCTGTCGGGGTTTTGCTGAAACGCGGCACTCGCCGACTAATCCGCGTCCGGCCCACCGCTTCGCAGCGGCCCCCGCCGGCAGGGGTCAGACTTCGATGTACGCCGGCTCCAAGTCGCGAACGCTGAGGTAGCCGATACGCGTGGCCTTCACGTCCACGCCGGGTCCGTAGACCCTCACGAACTTGTTCGGCCGCGAGCCGTACTCGATGCGTAGCCCGCGCCGCTCGATCTCGGCGAGCACCTCGGCCTCGGCCTGCTTCTGCGTCTTCGTCGCCGTCATACGAAGGCGAGCAGCTGCGACACGTCGGTGATCGGCTCGACCACCTCCACC
>JBAYOD010000168.1:0-7250 GCA_041678445.1 Burkholderiaceae bacterium
GGAGGCGGCGAGCGAGCTGGAGGAGTTCCAGGCGGTGACGAAGCAACTGGTCGCATGGCTGGCGGGCGAGGAGCAAGAGCGGCTGCGGCGAGCGTTCGCGGTCTGGTTGAGTCGTCGATTGCGGCACCGGTTGCCGGAAGCTAACATTCCCGAGACGGAAGATCTGGCGGAGGTGCACGGCATGTTCCCGGACAACATCATTGCCACGGCGGAGAAGAGGGGCGAGGCGCGGGGTGAAGCAGCTGCCTTGGCTCGTCTGCTGACCCATCGCTTCGGGGAGCTTGCGCCCGACATCCAGGCTCGCATCGAGGCGGCCGAACTTACCGAGATCATCGCGTGGTTCGAGCGGGCGCTCGACGCATCTGATCTCGAGGCGGTTTTCCGGGCGGATTGAGCGCAGGGGATGCCCCGGTCACGAACCCTGGCATCCGGTCATTCATCCTGCGGTAACCGGCGCTCCAGCGCGTAAAGATCTTCGACCCGCTCGCGCTCCCGGATCAGGTGGGCGGTGCCGCCATCGACCAGGACTTCGGCGCCGCGCGGGCGGGTGTTGTAGTTCGAGCTCATCGTCATCCCGTAGGCACCGGCCGACATCAGGGCGAGCAAGTCGCCTTCGGCGATCGCCAGCGGGCGCGCGCGCGCCAGCCAGTCGCCGGATTCGCAGACCGGCCCGACGATTTCCCAGGTGGCGGTTTCGCGGGGCAGACGGGTGTCGACGGCCTGCACGCCGTGCCAGGCTTCGTACAGGGCCGGGCGCATCAGGTCGTTCATTGCGGCGTCGATGATCGCGAAGCGGCGGTCGCCATTGTCTTTCAGGTACTCGACGCGGGTCAGCAGCAGCCCCGCGTTGCCGACGATCGAGCGTCCGAACTCGAACTGCAGCTCGAGCTCGCGGCCGCCCGGGTGGCGGTCGAGCCGTTCGAAGATCGCCTGCAGCAGCGCGGTGCGCGTCGGCGGCGTCTCGTCGTCGTAGCGGATGCCGAGCCCGCCGCCGAGGTCGAGGTGAGACAGTGCGATGCCCTCGGCAGCCAGCGTGTCGATCAGTTCGAGCATCTTGTCGAGGGCGGCCAGGAAGGGCGCGATGCTGGTGATCTGCGAACCGATGTGGCAGTCGACGCCGGCCAGTGCGATGTTCGGCAAGGCGGCGGCCAGCCGGTACACGCGCAGCGCCTGGTCGTGCGCGATGCCGAACTTGCTCTCGCGCAGCCCGGTCGAGATGTACGGATGGGTGCCGGGGTCGACATCAGGGTTGACCCGCAGCGATACGGGCGCCCGGCGACCCAGGGTGCCGGCAACCGCGTCGAGCCGGCGCAACTCGCTCTCGGATTCGACGTTGAAGCAGCGTACGCCGACCTCGAGGGCGCGGTGCATCTCGGCGCGGGTCTTGCCGACGCCGGAGAAGACGACGCGCCCCGGATCGCCGCCGGCGGCCAGCACCCGTTCGAGTTCGCCGCCCGACACGATGTCGAAGCCGGCGCCGCGGCGCGCCAGCAGGTCGATGATCGCCAGGTTGGAGTTGGCCTTCAGCGCGTAGCAGACCAGCACGCGGCGGCCGGCCGCGGCCTGGGCAAACTCGTCGAAGGCTGCTTCGATCGCCGCCCGGGAATAGACCCAGGTCGGGGTGCCGAAGCGTTCGGCGATGTCGGCCAGGGCCAGGTCTTCGGCGTGCAGTCGATGTTCGCGGTATTGGAAGGCGTCCACGGGCAAGGGTCCACGGCTGGAGGATCGGGTCTGCGGGTTCTCGGCTGCGGATTCCGGCTGCAGGTTTCCGGATCAACGGCGGATGCGCACCGGCGTGCTGGTGACCGGCTCCGCAGCGGTGGCCGGTCCGGGTGCCGGGGAGCGCTGCGCTGGCGTTGCCGGATCAGGCAGGTACAGCGGCCCGCGCTGACCACAGGCGGTCAGTGCGAAAGTGCCCGCCAGCAGCGTGACGGCCCCCGCCAGCAAGGTGAGGACACGCAGCCGGCCGGTACCCGTCCGGCTGCGCAAGCGCAAGCTCTGTGAGCCTGCCGCGGATTTCGAACCTGGCGCGGATTGCACGGCGCCAGTCTAGCATGTGGGTCCGGGCGCACGGCGCGCGTCCGGGTACACGCCGTCGTCGTCGTCGGCGGTGACATCGGCGGTGACATCGGCGGCGTTGCCGGCGGTGCTCAGGGCGGCGCCTCAGAACACCTGGTCACGCACCTCGTCGGCGTTCTCGCCGGTGGCCAGGCCGCCTTCCTCGATGCCGATCGTCGCAATACCCTGGCCCGGGCGGGTCTCGTTCAGGTAGTACTCGCCGTCGATGCGGACGACGCCGCGCGGCGGGGAAAGGCTGGCTTGCGGAATGCCGCGCAGGGCCGTGGCCATGTAGTCGATCCAGATCGGCAGGGCGGTCGAGCTGCCGGTTTCCCGGCTGCCGAGCTTGCGCGGCTGGTCGTAGCCGACCCAGGCGGCGGCCGCCAAGCTGGGCTGATAGCCGACGAACCAGGCATCGTAGGCGTCGTTGGTGGTGCCGGTCTTGCCGGCCAGGTCGTTGCGCTTGAGGCTGCGGGCCCGACCGGCCGTGCCCACCCGGATCACGTCGCGCAGCATGCTGTCGACCAGGAAGGCGTTGCGCGCGTCGATGGCCCGCCGCGAGTCGTCGCCGGCCTGTGCCGCCTGGCTTTGCGCCAGCACACGGCCGGCGCCGTCGGTGATCCGGCTGATGATGTACGGATCGATCCGGTAGCCGCCATTGGCGAACACCGAGATCGCGCCGGCCATCTGCCACGGCGTGACCGAGCCGGCGCCCAGCGCCATCGTCAGGAAGGCCGGGTGGCGCTGGGCTTCGAAGCCGAAGCGGGTGATGTAGTCCTGCGCGTACTGCGGGCCGATCTCGTCGAGCATGCGGATCGACACCATGTTCTTCGAGCGGGCCAGGGCGGTGCGCAGCGAGATCGGGCCGTCGTACTTGCCGTCGGAGTTCTTGGGGTCCCAGAGCTGGCCGCCGGTGCGGGCCGGGTCGATCTGCACGGGCGCATCGTTGATGATCGTGCTGGTCATGATGCCCTTCTCGAGCGCCGCCGAGTAGATGAAGGGCTTGAAGGCAGAGCCGGGCTGACGCCAGGCCTGGGTGGCCCGGTTGAACTTGTTGCGTTCGAAGTCGTAGCCGCCGACCAGCGAGCGCACTGCCCCGTCGCTGGTGCTCAGCGAGACGAAGGCGGCCTGTACTTCCGGCAGTTGGCCGATCTCCCAGGCACCCTTGGGCGTGCGCATGATCCGCACGACGGCGCCGCGGCGCAACTGCAGCGCGGCCGGTGCCTTGCTGGCCAGCGACCGGGCCACGAAGCGCAGGTTGGCGGGCTCGATGCGGATCGGCTCGGTGCCCTTGCCGCGGCTGACGACGACCGCCTTGGGCGAGGCTTCGAGCACGACGGCCGGCGACAGCAGGTCGTCGAAGACACCTGCCTCGGCGATTGCGGCGTCGATCTGATCGCCAGGGTCGGCGGGGGCGGCCGGCAGCGCGACGAAGCGTTCGGGGCCGCGGTAGCCGTGCCGGCGGTCGTATTCGATCAGGCCCTTGCGCAGCGCGTGGTTGGCCGCCTTCTGGTCCCCGGACAGGATGGTCGTGTAGATCTGCAGGCTCGACGTGTACGAGTCTTCCCGGTACAGCTCCCAGGCGAGCTGGCGGGCCAGTTCGGCGACATAGGGGGCTTCGACCGAGTAGCCGGGGTCGGACGGCGCAAAGCGCAGCTTCTCGGCCAGCGCGGCCTCATAGTCGGGGCGGTTCAGGAAGCCGGCTTCGTGCATCCGGCGCAGGATGTAGCGCTGCCGCTCGAAAGCCCGGCGCGGATTGACCAGCGGGTTGAAGCGCGACGGCGCCTTGGGCAGGCCGGCCAGCATGGCCGCCTCGGCCGCGCTGATCTCGGAGAGCGGCTTGCCGAAGTAGGTCTGCGATGCTGCTGCGAAGCCGTAGGCGCGCTTGCCGAGGAAGATCTGGTTCAGGTAGAGCTCCAGGATCTGGTCCTTGCTCAGCGCGTCCTCGATCCGCAGCGCGAGCAGGATCTCGACGATCTTCCGGGTGTAGGTGCGCTCGGGCGACAGGAAGAACTCGCGGGCCAGTTGCATGGTCAGCGTGCTGGCCCCCTGCTCGGTGCCGCCGGCGCTCAGGTTGGCCAGCGCCGCCCGGGCCACACCGATCAGGTCGACGCCGGCGTGTTCGAAGAAGCGTGCGTCCTCGGCGGCGACCACCGCGTGCTTCATCACGTCGGGAACGTCGTCGATGCGCACGAAGGTGCGGCGTTCCTCGCCGAACTCGCCGATCAGCACACCGTCGGCGGTGTAGACCCGCAGCGGGATCCGCGGCCGGTAGTCGATCATCGCGTCGAGGGGCGGCAGGCGGTCGTTGGCCAGCAGCAGGGCGAGCAACACCACCAGCGCCAGCGAGACGACCCCCGCGACCGGGATGGCGATCAGCGCGAAGACGAGTTTCGCCAGCCCGGAGCGGGCGGGCGGGCTGTCACGGCGTGCGGATTTGCGGCTCATGCGCTTGGGCGCTGGCAAGGAAGCATCCCTTCGGCGGATGGAGTTCCGGGATTATACGAGCCGAGCACCGCCGATCCCGGAAAACCGGGCGGCGCCCTGTCGTTCGGCCGGCCAGCGCCCGTCGGCGGCCTTCCGGATGCCCGCCGGACGCCCCGAACCGGCCACGGGCAAGGCCCGGGCAAGCCCGGGGCAGGGGGCGGGCAGGCATCGGGCGGCCGGATGGTCGCTTGCATGCGACGGATGGTGTCCGCTGTCTGCGGTGTTTTCGATAAAAATCTTTACATGGATTCGAAGCCATTGATAGGATTAATAAAATCCTTTTAATTGGCCTCGTAAGTATCTGTAGTTAAAGAAATTTAGAGCACTTCGTGGCGATATTCCCAACTGGCCGGCTGCGCCGCCCCAATCCGCCCCTCGTCGGCATCGACCTGAGCGCGTCCAGCGTCAAGCTCGTCGAGCTGTCGCCCGGTCAGAAGGTGCCATACCGGCTCGATCGCTATGCGATCGAGCCGCTCGAGCGCGGCGCCATCGTGGAAGGCAACATCGAAAAGCCCGAATTGGTGGCCGAGGTGCTGATCCGGGCGCTGCGCCGCTGCGGCAGCCGCGCTAAGGAGGCGGCGCTGGCCCTGCCGGCCGGCGCGGTCATCACCAAGAAGATCATGCTGCCGGCGGGCCTGCGCGAGGACGACTACGAAGTCCAGGTCGAGACCGAGGCCAGCCAGTACATCCCGTTCCCGATCGACGAGGTCAACCTCGACTTCCAGTTGCTGGGCGGGGGCGGCGACGAGGATGACGTCGAGGTGCTGCTGGCGGCGTCGCGCAAGGAGCGGGTCGACGACCGGGTTGCGGTGGCCGAGATGGCCGGCCTGAAGCCGATCGTCATGGATGCCGAGCCCTACGCGCTGCGCGCCGCCCTCGACTACACCACCGGCCTGCTGCCCGACGCCGGCCAGGGGCGGATCATCGCAGTGTTCATTGTCGGGCAGACCTCGACCACCACCACGGTGGTGCTCAACCAGCAGACCGTGTTCGAGCGCGAGCAGGCCTTCGGCGGCCAGCAGCTGAATCAGGAGCTGATCCGCGCCTACGGGCTCACGCCCGAGGAGGCCGAGCAGCGCAAGCGCAGCGGTGAATTGCCCGACGATTACGCACGCGCCGTGCTGCAACCCTTCGTCGAGCAGGGGGCTGCCGACATCGGGCGGGCGCTGCAGTTCTTCTTCACGTCTACGCCGCACACCCGGGTCGACCAGATCCTGCTGGCCGGCGGCTCGGCCGTGGTGCCCGGTCTGGTCGAGGCGGTGGCCGCTCGCACCCAGGTGGCGACCGACCTGCTCAGCCCCTTCCAGGGCATGGAGCTGTCGGATGCGGTGCGCGAGCGCCAACTGCGCAGCGATGCGCCGGCGCTGCTGATCGCCACCGGCCTGGCCATGCGCAGGTTCGCGTCATGAACGTACGGATCAACCTTCTGCCGCATCGCGAGATGCGGCGCGAGCGCCGAAAGAAGGAGTTCACGGCGCTGCTGGTGGCCACCGTGCTGGGCGCGGCGCTGGCCGCTTTCGGTATCGGCATGATCATCGACAGCCAGATTTCGGCCCAGCGCGCCCGCAACGACTTCATCCGGGCCGAGAACGCCAGGCTCGACGTGCAGATTCGCGAGATCGCCACGCTGCGCGCCGAGATCGACAGCTTGCGAGCCCGCCAGCAGGCGGTCGAGACGCTGCAGTCGGACCGCACGGTGCCCGTGCACCTGTTCGACGAGCTGGTTGCCCGGCTGCCTGACGGCGCCTTCCTGAAGAGCGTGCGCCAGGATGCCCGCAAGGTGTCGCTGGTGGGCCTGGCGCAGTCCAACGAGCGGATCTCGGTGCTGCTGCGCGACCTGGCCAATGCCTCGAAGTGGCTCGAGCGTCCGGAGCTGGTCGAGATCCGGGCGGTGCCGCTGGCTGCCCAGCAGAGCGGGCGCACCGTGCGCCAGGCCGACGACGACGGGCGGCGGATCTACGAATTCTCGGTCAACGCCCTGATCCGAAATCCGCAGTCCGAGTCCGAGACGCGCACGCCGGCGGCGCCGCATACGGCGGCCCCGTCGCCGGTGGCAAGGAAGTGACGGCATGAAACTGAACGCCGACATCGATTTCGGGGCACTGCGCGGGCAGTTCGAGGGGCTGCGCGAGCGCCATCCGGGACTGTGGCCGAGCCTGCCCAAGGCTGTCCTGCTGGCGCTGATCTTCGCTGCCGTCATGGGGGCCGCCTGGCTGCTGTACTGGAAAGGCCAGCTCGAAGCGCTCGAACGCGATCGCAGCCAGGAGACGCAGCTGCGCAGCCAGTTTGCCGACAAGGTCAGGCAAGCGGCCAGCCTCGGGGTGCTGCGCCAGCAGAAGGAACAGGTTTCACAGTACGTGAGCCAGCTCGAGAAGCAGCTGCCCAGCAAGGCCGAGATGGATGCGCTGCTCTCGGACATCAACCAGGCCGGGGTGGGCCGCGGCCTGCAGTTCGAACTGTTCAAGCCCGGACAGGTGATGGTGCGCGAGTACTACGCCGAGCTGCCGATCAGCCTGCGGCTGTCGGGGAGCTTCCACGAGTTCGCGGCCTTCACCAGCGACATCTCGAACATGCCGCGCATCGTGACCCTGCATGACCTGCGGATCACTGTGCCCGACCGCGGTCGGGCCGGTGATGCCGGTGCAGCCGAGCGGCCGTTGCTGATGGAGGCGACCGCCAAGACCTTCCGCTATCTCGATGCCGAA
>JBAYOD010000169.1:0-7152 GCA_041678445.1 Burkholderiaceae bacterium
ATGGCGTCGGCGCGGCGCAGCAGGTCGGCGTATTCGGCCTTGACTTCGCCGAGGATGCGCACGCCCAGGCCGGGGCCGGGGAAGGGATGGCGATAGACCATCTCGCGCGGCAGGCCCAGCGCCACGCCGAGTTCGCGGACTTCGTCCTTGAACAAGTCGCGCAGCGGTTCGAGCAGCTTCAGGTGCAGGGTGTCGGGCAGGCCGCCGACGTTGTGGTGCGACTTGATGGTCTTGGCCTTGCCGCCCTTGGCGCCGGCCGATTCGATGACGTCGGGGTAGATGGTGCCCTGGGCCAGCCAGCGGGCGCTGCCGAGCTTGCCGGCTTCTTCCTGGAAGATCTCGACGAACTCGCGGCCGATGATCTTGCGCTTGGCTTCGGGTTCGCTTTCACCGGCCAGCTTGCCGAGGAAGCGTTCGCCGGCGTCGATGTGCACCAGCTTCATGCCCATGTGGCTGCGGAAAGTGTCGACCACCTGGGCGCCTTCGTTCAGGCGCAGCAGGCCGGTATCGACGAACACGCAGGTGAGCTGGTCGCCGATGGCGCGGTGGATCAGCGCGGCGGCCACGCTGGAGTCCACGCCGCCGGACAGGCCGAGGATCACTTCTTCGTTGCCCACCTGCTGGCGGATCTTCGAGACGGCTTCGTCGACGTAGCTGCCCATTTCCCAGTCGGGCCGGCAGCCGCAGATGTCGACGACGAAGCGCGCGAGGATGCGTGCCCCCTGCACGGTGTGGGTGACTTCGGGGTGAAACTGCAGGCCGTAGAAGCCGCGTGACTCGTCGGCCATGCCGGCGATCGGGCACGATGCGGTGGAGGCCATCGGCTTGAAGCCGGGCGGCAGCCCGATCACCTTGTCGCCGTGGCTCATCCAGACCTTCAGCATGCCGTGGCCTTCGGGCTTGCGGAAATCCTCGATGCCGTCGAGCAGCCGGGTATGCCCGTGCGCCCTCACCTCGGCGTAGCCGAATTCACCTTCTTGGCCGCCCTCGACCCGGCCGCCCAGCTGCTGCGCCATCGTCTGCATGCCGTAGCAGATGCCGAGCACCGGCACGCCCAGCTCGAACACGGCTTGCGGGGCGCGGTCGGTGGCGCTGTCCCAGGCCGATTGATGGCTGCCCGACAGGATCACGCCCCGGGGTGCGAAGCTGCGCACGAAGTCGTCGCCGACGTCGCAGGGGTGGATCTCGCAGTAGACCCTGGCCTCGCGCACGCGCCGGGCAATCAGCTGGGTCACCTGCGACCCGAAGTCCAGGATCAGGATTCTGTCGTGCATGGTGCGGCGAAGTGAGCGGTCGATCGGACGGCGTCAGACGATCTGGCAGGTCAGTCGACCTGGTAGTTCGGCGCTTCCTGCGTGATCTGCACGTCGTGGACGTGCGACTCGCGCATGCCGGCGGCGGAAATCTCGACGAACTCGGGACGAGTGCGCATCTCGGTGATGTCGGCGCAGCCGCAATACCCCATGCTGGCGCGCAGGCCGCCGGCAAGCTGGTAGAGGATGGCGACGACGCTGCCCTTGTACGGAACCCGGCCCTCGATGCCCTCGGGCACCAGCTTGTCGATGTTGGCCGAAGAGTCCTGGAAGTAGCGGTCGGCCGCGCCCTGCTGCATCGCACCGAGCGAGCCCATGCCGCGATAGGTCTTGTACGAGCGGCCCTGGTAGAGGACCACCTCACCGGGTGCTTCCTCGGTGCCGGCGAACATCGAACCCATCATCACCGAGTCGGCCCCGGCGGCGATCGCCTTGGCGATGTCACCCGAGTAGCGGATGCCGCCGTCGGCAATCATCGGCACGTCGGTGCCGGCCAGTGCTTCGGCAACGTCGGCGATTGCGGTGATCTGCGGCACGCCGACCCCGGCGATGATCCGGGTCGTGCAGATCGAGCCCGGGCCGATGCCGACCTTGACCGCGTCGACGCCGGCCTCGATCAGCGCCCGCGCCGCGGCGCCGGTGGCGATGTTGCCGGCGACCACCTGCAGCGCCGGGTAGTCGCGCTTGATCTGGCGCACCCGGTCGACGACGCCCTTGCTGTGGCCGTGCGCGGTATCGACGACGATGGCGTCGACGCCTGCGCGCGCCAGCAGCTCGACACGCTCGTCGACGTCGCCCCCGACCCCGACCGCGGCGCCGACGCGCAGCTGCCCGTCGGCATCCTTGCAGGCGTTCGGCTTTTCGGTCGCTTTCAGGATGTCCTTGACCGTGATGAGGCCACGCAGCTCGAAGTCGTCGTTGACGACCAGCACCCGCTCGAGCCGATGCCGGTGCATCAGCGCCTGGGCGGTATCGAGCGGGGTGCCCTCGGGCACGGTGACCAGCCGCTCGCGCGGCGTCATGATCGTGCCGACCCGCTCGTCGAAGCGGGTCTCGAAGCGCAGGTCGCGGTTGGTGACGATGCCGACGACGCGACCCTGGTCGACCACCGGCAGCCCGGAGATCCGGTGCTGCTGGGTCAGCTTGATCACGTCGCGCACCTTCATGTTCGGGTCGATCGTGATCGGATCGAGCACGACACCGGACTCGTGCCGCTTGACCTTGGCCACCTCGGCGGCCTGGCGCTGCGGTGACAGGTTCTTGTGGACGATGCCGATGCCGCCTTCCTGGGCGATGGCAATCGCCAGGCGTGCTTCGGTGACGGTGTCCATCGCTGCCGAAACCAGCGGCAGGTTCAGCCCGATGCCACGGGAGAACCGGGTTTTCAGCGAGGTGTCGCGGGGGAGGATTTCGGAATAAGCCGGGACGAGCAGGATGTCGTCGAAGGTAAGGGCTTTCTTCGCCAGTCGCATGGAACCCTCGGGGCGCAAAACAGCATTATACAGAGCCCCTGCCCCGCCGTGCGCGCTGGGCGGCCACGCGGCGGTGGCGCGCTTCCTTGGGGTCGATGCGCAAGCCTTCGAGCAGCTCGATCCGGTCGCCGTCGACCAGCGGTTCGGTAGCCGGCCTGAGCTCGCCGAAGACGGCGGCCACCAGCCGGCCTGCCGTCAGGGCCTGACGCAGCTGCGGCTGATCGAGGGCCGCCAGGGCATCGCCCAGCGTGGCGTCGGCCGGCAGACGCATCGGCAGCCGCTGGACCCGGCCGTCTTCGGCGACCCAGGCAAGCTCGACCTGCAACAGGCCGGCGGCGCTGGCTGGCGCGGTGTCTGCTGCCGGAGCGGCGAATGAAGGAGTGCCAGCTGGCGAGGTGCCGGCTGAACGATCGCCCGCTTCAGCCATTGCCGAACCGCTGGTCGGCGCGCTTCACGAAGGCGTCGACGAAGGAACGCGCGATATGGTCGAACACCGGCTCGAGCACCCGGCTGATCAGCCCGCCGGCGAACCGGTACTCGAGGTCGAACTCCACCTTGCAGGCATCCTCGCCCAGCGGCTGGAAGCGCCAGTTGCCGTGCAGGTGCGAGAACGGGCCGTCGCGCAGCGCCATCGTGATCGAGCGACCCGGCTCGGTGGTGTTGGCAGTAGTGAAGCTCTGGCGCAAGCCCTTGTAGTTGATCCTTACGGTGGCGGTCATCGTCCGCTCGTCGTGCCGCTCGACCTGGGTGCCCCCACACCAGGGCAGAAACTGCGGATAATCCTCGACCCGGTCGACCAGCTCGAACATGAGCTGCGCCGGGTAAGGCACCAGTGCGGACTTGCGGACGATGTGCGGTGGTCGGGTCATCGGCAGGGGCGGTTCGGGTCGGGCGCCTGTGGGCACCTGAAATCGGCGAGAATTGTAAAGATGAGCATCGCGCAGAACAAAAAGGCACTCCACGACTACTTCATCGAGGAGCGCTTCGAGGCCGGTCTGGTCCTCGAAGGCTGGGAGGTCAAGGCGATCCGCGCCGGCCGCGCCCAGATCAAGGAAGGCTACATTGTGATCCGCAACGCCGAGCTGTTCCTGATCGGTGCCCACATCACGGCCTTGCCCGAGGCTTCCACCCATGTGAAGCCCGACCCGACCCGCACCCGCAAGCTGCTGCTGCACAAGAACCAGATCGACAAGCTGATCGGCAAGGTCGAGCGTGCCGGCTACACGCTGGTGCCGCTCGATCTGCACTACAAGGGCGGCCGGGTGAAGTGCGAGATCGGGCTGGCCAAGGGCAAGAAGCAGTACGACAAGCGCGAGGCCGAAAAGGCGCGCGAATGGCAGCGCGAGAAGCAGCGCCTGCTCAAGGCCGGCACGCGCGACTGAGTTCTTCCACCCTCAACCCTGGCCGTCGCCGCTGCGCCGGGCCTGGCCGATCACGGAGGTCGCGGTCGCGACCAGCGTCGAGATGTCGGTCAGGTTGGCCGGCACGATCATCGTGTTGTTCTCCCTGGCGAGCTGGCCCAGGGCGCCGATGTACTTCTCGGCCACTTGCAGGTTGACGGCTTCGATCCCGCCCGGATGGCCGATCGCCACGCCGATCCGCTCGACTGCGCGGGCGGTCGCGTCGGCAACGGCCGAGATCGCCGCAGCCTCGCCCATGGCGCGGTTGATTTCGGCCTGGCGTTCGCCTTCCGAACGCTGGATGCTGGCTTCGCGCTCGCCGGTGGCGATGTTGATCTGCTCCTGCTTGCGGCCCTCGGACGCCGCAATCAGCGCGCGCTTTTCCCGCTCGGCTGTAATCTGGGCCTGCATTGCGCGCAGGATCTCGGCCGGTGGCGTCAGGTCCTTGATCTCGTAGCGCAGAACCTTCACACCCCAGTTCACGGCGGCCTCATCGAGCACGGCCACCACGGTGGAGTTGATCAGTTCGCGCTCCTCGAAGGTGCGGTCGAGCTCCATCCGGCCGACCACCGAGCGCAGCGTGGTCTGGGCCAGCTGGGTAATCGCGATGAGGTAGTCGCTGGACCCGTAGGACGCGCGCATCGGGTCGGTGACCTGGAAGTACAGCACGCCGTCGACAGTGAGCTGGGTGTTGTCCTTGGTGATGCAGACCTGGCTGGGCACATCGAGCGGCACCTCCTTGAGCAGATGCCGGTAGGCGACCCGGTCGATGAAGGGGACCAGGAAGTTCAGCCCGGGTGCCAGCACCCGGTCGAACTTTCCCAGGCGTTCGACGACCCAGGCGTGCTGCTGCGGCACCACCTTCATCGCGCGAACGATGAAGACGATGGCCAGGATGAGGATGATCAGGGCAACGTTGAAAGCGCCGGTCAGCATGGCTGGGCTCCGTGGAGGTCAAGAGGCGTCGGGGGATCCGGAAGCGCCGGGAAGACCGGCGGCGTCAATTGCGTTCGTGTCCGGCTCGGGGCCTGACGACCAGGACTGCGCCGTCGATCCGGTCGATGGTGAAGACGCCGGGACTGGCCGCGGCATCCGGTTCGCGCGCATCGAGCTCGGCCGTCCACTGGGTGCCGCGATACTGGACCCGGGTGCGTCGCCCATCGGTCCAGCGGTCGATGTCGAGCCGCTCGCCGACGTCCAGGGCAAGCCCGCGGTTGCCGGTTCCGGCTGCGGCGGCCCGTACCCGGATGCGCCAGCGCCACAGCAGCCCCCAGCCGGCCACCGCCACCAGGGCCGCGACGACCAGCTGGGTGGTCGGCGAACCACCCCCCCACGCCACCGCGCCGGCAGCCAGGGCACCGAGCGCCAGAACCAGCATGTAGAAGGTGGTGCTCAGCATCTCACCGAGGCCGAGGACCAGCGCCAGAATGAACCACCAGTGGTAGGGCTGCATGGGGATCGCCTCGGGCCTGACTTGCGGCGATGCTAGCACCGTTGCCGCTGGGCCGGATTTCAGGCTAGGATTGCCCGCGTTGCGCTGCGCCAAGCAGGCGCGGGCCGACCAGGCGGCGCGATTCCACGATCGCCGCGGTGTTGTAAACGACAACCTCCTGACTGGAGAATTCACCATGAAGATGAAGCTCATCGGCCTGGCGCTCGCAACGGCCTTTGCCGCAACCGCTGGCGTCGCTTCGGCGCAGACCGTGGTCAAGATCGGCCACGTCGCCCCCCTGACCGGCAGCATCGCGCACCTTGGCAAGGACAATGAATTCGGCGGCCGGCTCGCGGTCGAAGAGCTCAACGCCAAGGGCTTGACCATCGGCGGCAAGAAGGTGAAATTCGAGCTGCTCGGCGAGGATGACGCCGCCGACCCGAAACAGGGCACGGCAGCCGCCCAGAAACTGGTCGACGCCGAAGTCGCCGGTGTCGTCGGGCACCTGAACTCGGGCACCTCGATTCCGGCCGCGCGGATCTACGCCAACGCCGGCATTCCACAGATTTCGCCGTCGTCGACGGCCCCGTCCTACACCAGGCAAGGCTTCAAGACCACCTTCCGGGTCGTCGCCAACGACGGCCAGATCGGCGGCACGCTCGGCCGTTACGCGGTCGAGGAGCTCAAGGCACAGGCCATCGCCGTCATCGACGATCGCACCGCCTTCGGCCAGGGCATCGCCGACGAATTCGAGAAATCGGTCAGGGCCAACGGCGGCAAGATCGTCGGCCGTGAGTTCACCAACGACAAGGCCACCGATTTCAGCGCGATTCTGACCAAGCTGAAAGCAGCCAGGCCCGATGTCATCTTCTACGGCGGCATGGACGCGGTGGCCGGCCCGATGATGCGCCAGATGCGCCAGCTCGGCATCGACGTGAAGTTCATGGGCGGCGACGGCATCTGCACGGGCGAGATGGCCAAGCTGGCCGGCGAAGCGATCGGCCAGGACAAGGTAGTCTGCGCCGAAGCGGGCGGCGTCACACCCGACCGGATGGCGGGCGTGGAAGACTTCAAGAAGCGCTACAAGGCCAAGTTCGGTGTCGACGTCCAGCTCTACGCACCCTACGTCTACGACGCGGTGAACACGCTGGTGGCCGCGATGCAGCAGGCCGATTCGACCGATCCGCGGAAATACCTGCCCGAGCTGAAGAAGCTCACCTACGAGGGCCTCACCGGAACGATCTCGTTCGATGACTTCGGCGACATGAAGAACGCCGCGCTGACCCTCTATACCTACCGCAACGGACAGAAGACGCAGCTGCGCATCGTGCGCTGAGCATCGTCTCCCGGGCCGGCTGGAAAGGGCCGGTCGGGAGAAGCTCGGCCGGGGAAGACCCGGCCAGGAAGGGCTCCTCGCGGAGCCCTTTTCTCGCCTGCCTTTCTTGCCCCTTTCCGCTTGCCTTCTTCAGTGCGCGTCGCGCGCACCGCGGCTGCCCGCCAGCTGCTGCCAGGTCGAGACCACCGTGTCGGGGTTC
>JBAYOD010000170.1:0-7145 GCA_041678445.1 Burkholderiaceae bacterium
GTTTCCGAGCGTGGCCGCCGAGGGCTTCGAAGCCCCCGGGGTCGTGGTCAGCTATACCGACGATCCCGACATCCATTCGGGCAAGCGCTTCGCCGAACTGGGCCTGCAGACGGCCGCCGGCGTACCGTTGCAGTGCGACGAGCCGGCCGACTTCAAGACCTTCAGGATCGGCCTGTTCGGCCTCGACAAGCTCGCCGACCCTGATCGCGCCGTCGGCCATCTCGAACGGGCAATCACCGCGGCCCAGCGCGCCGCTGCCTGAACCGATGCGGTGGGCTGAACCGGCGCAACCCGACCCGAGGCAACCCGGCCTGGCGGCCATGGCAGGCGCCGTCGCGCTCACGCTCGCCGGCTGCACCGTCCTGCGGCCCGATTCGGAACCCCCTGCGCCCCGCGAGCCTGCGCGCGGCACGGTTTTCCAGATCGACACCCCCTTCGATGCCGCGCACGCCGCCCGACTGCTCGCCGATGGCCCGAACACGGTCACCGGCCGGGCCTGGCTGCGCCAGCGCAAGGGCGCCGCGATCACCTGTGCCGGCCAGCCCGTCTACCTGGTCCCCGCCACCGACTACGCGCGGGTGCGCATCCGCGCCCTGTACGGCAGCGAGCAGCGCGGCGCACGGCTCGACGGTCGCGTCCTGAACTTCTCGCCCGACCCGGACGCCTATTCACAACAGGTCCGCCAGACGCGCTGCGACGCCGACGGACGCTTCCGCTTCGAGCGGGTCGCCAGCGGCCGCTTCTTCGTCACGGCAGTCGTGCGCGACCCCGACGGTGAGCATCAGGGCGGGCCGCGCCGGGGTGGCGGCTCGCTGATGCACGCGGTCGAAACCGGCGGCGGGCGTACCATCGACCTGAACCTCGCGCGCTGAAACAGTGAAACCCCGCGACAGGCTGCGTTTCTGGCTGATCCTGGCGACGCTCGCAGTGGTGGCGATCGCCGCCCTGCTGTTCTATCAGGGCACCGACCCGCTCGCCGTCCGGACCATGCTGGGCCTGGGCAGCAGCAGCGACAGCGCGACCGGCACACGGCCCGCCCCACCCTCTCAATCGCTGCCGGTCAGCGTCGAGGTGGCCCGGGTGAGTGTCGAGCCGCTGGTCGAAACGATCCAGACCGTCGGCTCGCTGCGCCCCGACGAGGCCGTCACCGTCACCTCCGAGATCGCCGGCCGGGTGGCGAAGATCGCGTTCAGCGAAGGCCAGAAGGTGGCCGCCGGCGACCTGCTGGTACAGCTCGACCCGTCGATCCTGCGCGCCGAGCTGGCCCGCGCCCGCTCGGAGCTCACGCTGGCCCGCGCCAACCACGATCGCAACACGCGGCTGGCCAGGGACGGCATGGCCTCGCCACGCGCCCGCGACGAATCGCTGGCAGCGCTGCAGGCCGCCCAGGCCGGCGTCGTGCTGGCCGAAGCGCGACTGGAGAAGACCGAGATCCGGGCCCCGCTGTCGGGTGTGGTGGGCCTGCGTTCGATCAGCACTGGCGCCTACCTCGAACCCGGCCGGGCCATCGTCGAACTGGCCGACATCGACCCGCTCAAGCTCGATTTCCGGGTTCCCGAACTGGCCCTGCGCGCCGTGCGCACCGGCCAGGCCGTACGGGTCAGCATCGACGCGCTGGCCGGCCGGCACTTCGAAGGCACGGTCTACGCCATCGACCCGATCGTCGAACCGGGCGGCCGTGCGATCCGGATGCGCGCGCGGATCCCGAATCCGGACGGCCTGCTCACGGCCGGGCTGTTCGCCCGGGTCGAGATCGCCGTCGACCGCCGCGAACAGGCTCTGCTGATTCCCGACTCGGCAGTGTTCGCGCGCGGCGACGGCCGCTTCGTCTACCGGATCGTGGACCAGCGCGCCCGGCTCACCAAGGTGGTGCCGGGGGTGCGCCGCCCGGGGCGCATCGAGATCATCGAGGGGTTGGCCGACGGCGACCGGGTCGTGATTGCCGGCCACCAGCAACTGCACGACGGCGCGCTGGTCGAGATCATCGGGGCCCAGAGCGGCGACGGTTCGCAGACAGGGGCCTGAGGCAGTGGGCCTGTTCGAGTTCTTCATCCGGCGCCGCGTCTTCTCGACGGTGCTCAGCCTGGTGATCCTGCTGATCGGGCTGGTGTCGTTCACGCGCCTGACCGTGCGCGAGTATCCGAACATCGACCAGCCGATCGTGTCGGTGCGCACCAACTACCTGGGCGCCAGCGCCGAGATCATCGAGACACAGGTCTCCCAGGTGCTCGAAGGCTCGATCGCCGGCATCGAGGGCATCGAGGCGCTGACCTCGGCCAGCGAGTCCGAGCTGAGCCGGATCACGGTCCGCTTCCGGCTCGGCACCGACCCCGACGTGGCCGCCAGTGATGTCCGCGACCGGGTGTCACGGGTGCGCGGCCGCCTGCCCGACGAGATCGATGAACCGGTCATCGCGAAAGTCGAGGCCGATGCCCAGTCGATCATCTACATCGCCCTGACCAGCGACTGGGCGCCCACCGTCGAGATCTCCGACTACGCCGACCGCTACGTGCGCGACCAGTTGCAGACGCTCACCGGCGTCGCCGAAGTGCGCATCTTCGGCGAGCGCCGCTATGCGATGCGGATCTGGCTCGACCGCGCCCGGCTGGCCGCCTACGAGCTCACCGTCCAGGAGATCGAGGACGCACTGCGCCAGCAGAACGCCGAGGTGCCGTCGGGGCGCATCGAAGGTCCCGATACCGAGTTCACTGTACTCTCGCGCACCGGGCTGATCACCCCCGAACAGTTCCGCGCGATCATCGTCAAGGACGCCGACGGCTTTGCGGTCCGGCTCGGCGACGTCGCCGAGGTCGCCCTGGGGCCGCAGGACGAGCGCCGGCTGACCCGCTACAACGGCGAGCAGGCCGTGATCCTGGGCATCGTCAAGCAGGCCACGGCCAATCCGCTCGACATCTCCCGCGAGATGCACGCGGTGCTGCCCCAGCTCGAGCGCGACCTGCCACCGGGCATGAACATCGCAATCGCCTACGACAGCTCGGTCTTCATCGACCGCTCGATCGACGCGGTCTACACGACGATCGCCGAAGCGGTCGCCCTGGTGGTGCTGGTCATCTTCCTGTTCCTGCGCACGGTGCGCGCCACCGTCGTGCCGCTGGTGACCATTCCGGTGTCACTGGTCGGCGCCTTCGGGCTGATGTACTCGCTGGGCTTCTCGATCAACACGCTGACTCTGCTGTCGATGGTGCTGGCCATCGGCCTGGTCGTCGACGACGCGATCGTCGTGCTCGAGAACATCCACCGCCACATCGAGGAAGGCAAGACGCCGCTGCAGGCCTCGATCGTCGGCATCCGGGAAATTTCAGGCGCAGTCATTGCCATGACGCTGACCCTGGCGGCCGTCTATGCGCCGGTGGCCTTTGCGCCGGGCCGCACCGGCGGTCTGTTCGCCGAGTTCGCGCTCACGCTGGCCGGCGCCGTCGTCGTCTCCGGCTTCGTCGCGCTGACGCTGTCGCCAATGATGTGCTCGGTGCTGCTCAGGTCGCACGAATCGCACGGCCGCCTGTACAACCTGCTCGAACGCGTGCTGGTCGGGATCACCAGGGTCTATCGGGCCCTGCTGGCGGCCAGCCTGCGGATGCGCCCCCTGGTCGTGCTGGTGGCCGTCGGCGCCGCGGCGGCCAGCGTCGCGCTGTTCTTCGGCCTGAAATCCGAACTGGCCCCGCTGGAAGACCGCGGCGTGATCTTCACCTCCGGCAACGCCCCGGAAGGCTCGACCATCGATTTCACCAGCCGCTCGATCGGCCAGCTCGAGGCGCTGCTCGACACCGTTCCCGAGATCGCCAACTCCTTCGTGATCGTCGGCTCGCGCGGCGTCACCGAAATGATCTCGTTCTCGCGCCTGAAACCCTGGGAGGAGCGCACCCGCACCCAGATGGAGATCGTCGCCGAACTGCAGCCGCAGCTGGCCCGGATTCCCGGTGTGCGCACCTCGGCCAACAACCCGGGCTCGTTCGGCCAGAGCGCGCGCAACCGGCCGGTCGAGTTCGTCATCCAGACCTCGGAGAGCTACGACACGCTCGACGAGTACGTCAACCGCGTGCTGGCCGAGGCGAACAGCTACCCGGGACTGACCAACGTCGACACCGATCTGCGCCTGAACAAGCCGCAGGTCGAGGTCGAACTCGATCGCGAGCGGGTCGCCGATACCGGCGTCAGCGTGCTCACCGTCGGGCGCACGCTGGAGACGCTGCTCGGCGGCCGGCAGGTCACCCGCTTCAACCAGAACAGCGAACAGTATGACGTCATCGTGCAGGTGGCGCCCGACGAACGCCGCACGCCGGGCGCGATCGAGGACATCTACGTGCGCGGGCGCAACGGCGACATGGTCCAGCTCTCGAACCTGGTGCGGATCAGCGAGGGCGTGGCGCCGCGCGAACTGAACCGCTTCAACCAGTTCCGCTCGGCGACCATCACCGCCAACATCGGGCCCGGCTATTCGCTCGGCGAGGGATTGGCCTTCCTCGAACAGACCGTCGAGCGGGTCCTGCCCCCGACGGTACGCTACGATTACTCGGGCCAGTCGCGCGAGTTCCGCGAAGCCGGCAGCAGCCTGATGTTCGTCTTCGTGCTGGCGCTGGTCTTCATCTACCTGGTGCTGGCCGCCCAGTTCGAGAGCTTCGTCGATCCGCTCATCATCCTGCTGACGGTGCCGCTGTCGATGGCCGGTGCGCTGCTCGCCCTGCACCTGTCGGGCGGCACGCTGAACATCTACAGCCAGATCGGCCTGATCACGCTGATCGGGCTGATCAGCAAGCACGGAATCCTGATCGTGCAGTTCGCCAATGCCCTGCAGGAAGACGGCAAGCCGCTGCGCGAGGCGATCGTCGAAGCCGCCGTGCTGCGACTGCGGCCGGTGCTGATGACCACCGGCGCCATGGTCGCCGGCGCGATCCCGCTGGCGCTCGCGCGCGGCGCCGGCGCAGCGAGCCGGCAGGAAATCGGCTGGGTCATCGTCGGGGGCATGAGCGTGGGCACGGTGCTCACGCTGTTCGTCGTGCCGACCGCCTACACGCTGCTGGCTCGCAACCGCGCGCGTTCACGCGCCCGCATCGACGCCGCGCCGGCCCACGGCACGCCGCTCGGCCAGCAGGGTTGAACATCGAATGGAACTCGACACTGCGCTCAAGACGAGGATCACCCGCCACCTGGACGGTTTTCACCGGCAGGCAGCCGCACCGGCCGGCGACGGCCGGCTGCGCCTGGCTGCCGTGGCCGTGGTGATCATCGAGGAAGGTCCAGGCGCGGACCTGCCGGGCCTGGCAACACCCGCCGCCGGCTGGAGCCATCAGGCAGCACTGCTGCTGACCCGGCGCTCGGCGCGCCTGCGCAGCCATGCCGGCCAGTGGGCCTTGCCCGGCGGCCGCGTCGATGAAGGCGAAACCCCCGAGCAGGCAGCGCTGCGCGAACTCGAGGAAGAAGTCGGCCTGCAGCTGCCGCGAACGGCCATCCTCGGCCAGCTCGACGCCTACATCACCCGCTCGGGCTATGCCATCACACCGGTGGTGGTCTGGGCCGGCGCGGCGCCCATCCTGTCACCGAACCCCGACGAAGTCGCCAGCGTGCACCGGATCCCGGTGAGCGAATTCATGCGGACCGACGCGCCGCTGCTCGATCCGGTGCCGGGCGGCGCGCCGGTGCTGCGCATGCCGGTGGGCGACAACTGGATCGCCGCGCCGACCGCGGCGGTGCTCTACCAGTTCCGCGAGGTCTGCATCGCCGGTCGGGCCACCCGGGTCGCGCACTTCGACCAGCCGGCGTTCGCCTGGCGCTGAGGCGGTTTCGCGTTCGGGCGGCAAGGGGCGCGGCGGGCCAGGATGCGGGGCGAAGCTTTCGGCGCACGCCAGGCCAGGACACGGGGCGAGGCTTTCGGCGCACGCTGGGTGCTTGCCACCGCTACGCGGTGGTGCCCTGTGGTGCTTGTATGTTTGAGGTGTCGGGGTGGAGGGACTCTGCGGTGCATCGGCGAGCGTGCTCGACCGACCGAACCGAGTGTTCTCTCACCCCACCTCCCAGCGTCGATTAGGAACTGAGCGGCGTGCCGCCCCAAGGGGGCACAACCGCCGAACTGAAGGCAAGCCAACGAGGGAGATGAACCCCACCCCGACAGGATCATTGTCTGGAATGGAGGTTTGTCATGCAAGCATCACCCTTGTTCATCGGGGTGGACGTATCCAAGAGCGAACTGGTGATCGCCACGCCCGAGCATCAACTTGGCTGCGTGCCCAACAAGGCATCGAGCATCAAGGCCTGGCTGGGCAAGGTACCTGCCGATGCGCTCATTGCGATGGAATCGACGGGTCGCTATCACGGGCTGTTGGCCCAGCTCAGTGTTCAGGCGGGGCGCAAGGTCTATGTGCTCAACGCCCGCGACGTTTACTACTACGCCCGCGCGCTGGGCACGCGGGCCAAGACCGACCGGGTCGATGCTGGGGTGATTGCCCGGTATCTGGCTGAACAGCACGTGCGGTTGCACCCCTGGGAGCCGGGCAGCGCGGTGCAGCAGCAGCTGCAGTGCTTGCTCAAGCGGCGCGCCCAGGCCGTTGTGCACCATGCGGCGCTGCGCCAGTCGTTCACGGAGGTCGAGATCAGTGGCGATGCGCTGCAGGCGCTGCAAGGCGCCTTTGATGCCTTGCTCAAAGCCATCGACGCCCAGGTCAATCGGCTGATCGCCAGCGACGTGCAAATGGCCCAGGGCTACAAGAGGCTGAACACCATCGTGGGGATCGGGCCGCAGACGGGGGCATTGCTGACGGTGTTGCTGAGCCGGTTTGCCTTTGCCAATGCCGACGCGCTGGTGGCCTACAGCGGATTGGATCCGCGGCCCAACGACTCTGGGGCCAAGCGGGGGCGTCGGCGGCTGAGCAAGAAGGGTCCGGCGCTGCTGCGCAGGCAGATGTATCTGGCGGGGCTTTCGACAACGCACAGCAAGCTGTTCGGGCCGTATTACCAGGGGTTGCGAGCCCGGGGGTTGAAGTCGACCGAAGCCATAGTGATCCTGGGTCGCAAGCTTTTGCGGGTGGCCTTTGCGGTGTGGAAGAGCGGTGAGGTGTTCGATCCGGCCCGGGTGGGGGTGAAAATGGCTTGACGAAAAACATAGAACCTCGCGCTCGTGGCCTGCCGCCGAA
>JBAYOD010000171.1:0-7018 GCA_041678445.1 Burkholderiaceae bacterium
AGGCAGACCCGTCATGCGCTGCACAGCCGCCCCGAGCTGTCCTTCAAGGAAATCGAAACTTCGGAACGGGTCGCCGGGCTGCTCACCGACTGGGGCTACGAGGTCACCCGCAAGGTCGGCGGCCACGGAGTGGTGGCGACGCTGCGCAATGGCGACGGAACGCGCAGCGTCGCGATCCGCGCCGACATGGACGCCCTGCCGATCACTGAGGACACCGGCAAGCCGTATGCCAGCAGCGTGCCGGGTGTCATGCACGCCTGCGGCCACGACGGCCACACCACGATGCTGCTCGGCGCCGCCCGGCAACTGGCCCGCACCCGCAATTTCTCCGGAACCGTCCACCTGGTGTTCCAGCCCGCCGAGGAAGCCGGCCAGAACAGCGGCGCCCAGCAGATGATCGCCGACGGCCTGTTCGAGCGCTTTCCCTGCGACGCGATCTTCGGACTGCACAACCATCCGGGGGTGGCGGCCGGCACTTTCATGTTCGGTTCGGGGCCATTCATGTCAGCCTCCGACACCGCCGTGATCACGATCCGGGGCAAAGGCGGCCATGCAGCCCGCCCTCACCTGTCGGTCGACCCGGTGATGATCGCCGGCAGCCTGATCATGGCGCTGCAGACCATCGTGTCGCGCAACATCGATCCGACCCAGACCGCGATCGTGACGATCGGTACGGTCAACGCCGGCATTGCGTCCAACGTGATTCCGGATTCGGCCACGATGGCGCTGAGCATCCGCTCCTTCGATCCCGCGGTGCGCGAACAGATCCAGGCACGCATCACCGCACTGGTGAGCAGCCACGTCGAAGGCTACGGCGGCACGGTCGAGATCGATTACCAGCGCGGTTACCCGGTGGTCGTCAACAGCGCGGCCGAGACCGGGTTCGCACTGACCGTCGCCCGGGAACTGGTCGGCGACGAGCGGGTCATCGCCCCCTTCGGTCCGGTGACCGGCAGCGAGGACTTCGGCTTCTACCTGCAGCACAAGCCCGGCTGCTTCCTGCGCCTGGGCAACGGCGAGGACTGCGCCATGCTGCACCACCCGAAATACGACTTCGACGACGCCAACCTGACGGTCGGCGCGGCATTCTGGACGCGGCTGGTCGAACGCTTCCTGGCGGCCTGACGGGTCCGCGGCCTCCGGGCGGCCAGCGCCGGCGGTCTGCCTGGCGCTGTTCCGCCGGGGGAACCCGGCGCTCAGGCCGCCTTCGCGATGATCGGCAGCGTGCCGGCCAGATAGCGCTGCCGGTACTCCTCGAAAGGCATCGAGTCGGCGGCTTCGATCGCCTGCTGCTCGGCAATCGACGCTGCCGCCAGCTGCTCGAAGCGGCGACGCCGCGCGTCGTCGAGCGGCAAGGCCAGCAGTGCTTCGCGATGACGCTGTGAGGTTTCCAGAATGAAACCCGAGAACGAGTCTCCGTAGCCGTCGGCCATTGCAGCGAGCATGCGGGCCGAAGGCGTCGACGACGCGTCGTGCAGCCGCTCGCGCGCGCTGGCGAGCGCTTCGGCGTGGCGCGCACCGTTGCCGCTGGCGGCGTCGAGCGCTGCGGCGATCGGCTGGCACTCGGCGAGCATCTCCAGCCCCCACTGTCTGGCGCCGACCTCGCGCGGACCCGTCCCGTCATCATTGCGCCGGCGCAGGCTCAGCGCCGGGTCGCGTCCGTGCTGCGCCACCCGGTGCTGATTCCAGGCATTGTCGGCACTCTCGTCGGGACTGTCGGGCGGGCTGTCGGCCAGCAGGCAGTGCAGCAGGAAGACATCCAGGAAACGCATGGTTGCGGCATCGATCCCGACCGCCTCGAACGGGTCGAGGTCGATGCAGCGTACTTCGACATACTCGACGCCGCGCTCGGCCAGCGCATGCAGCGGGCGCTCGCCCGAGAAGGTGGTCCGCTTCGGGCGAATCGTGCCGTAGAACTCGTTCTCGATCTGCAGCAGCGTGGTCGCGAGCTGGCGATAGCGCCCGCCGCCCGCGTCGATGCCGATCGCTTCGTAGGGCGGGTAGGGCTCGCTCAGCGCCCGGCGCAGCGAGGCGGCATAGCTGTCCAGGCAGTTGAAGCTGGCCGCGATCGAGGCCTGGGCGTCGCTCTGGTAGCCCAGCGGCCCCATCCGCAGCGAAGTCGCGTACGGCAGGTACAGCGTCGAGCCGCTGAGGGCTTGCAGACCATGCTTGCGGCCTGCGACGAAGGTGTGGCAGACCGCCGGCGACGCACCGAACAGGTAGAGCAGCAGCCACGACTGGCGACGGAAGTTGCGGATCAGCGAAAAGTAGCCGGTGCTGCGCGCTGCGCGCAGATCCTCGCTGCCTTGGCCGGTAACGCTGGCGCCGGCCGGCGCCGTCATCAAGGCCCGCCAGGCGGAATCGGGCAGCGAGAAGTTGTAGTGGATGCCGGAGATCGTCTGCATCCGGCGTCCGTAGCGATGCGCCAGGCCCTGCCGGTAGATGGTCTTGGCGCGGCCCACGTTCGAGCTGCCGTAGCGCCCGAGCGGAATCACGTCATCGTCGGGCAGGCCGCAGGGCATGCTGGCCGCCCACAGCAGTTCTCCGTCGAGCTGGCTGTGCACGTACTGGTGGATGGCCGTGATCTCGTCGACACAGGCATCGGCATCGGCATGCACGCCGGTGATCAGCTCGAGCTGCGACTCGCTGAAATCGGTCGTGATGTTCGGGTGCGTGAGCGCCGACCCGAGCCCGGCCGGATGCGGCGTATCGGCGAGCATGCCGTCGGGGCGGGTGCGCAGGCTTTCCTTTTCGATGCCGCGCGACAGGCCTCGCAGCGACTCGGGGCTCAGCACGTTCAGGCGGGATTCGAGGTCGGTCAAGTGAAGTGCTCCGGTGGCACTGCGCGGTCGGTTCACGGGATGTTCGGCCGATTTTCTCAGACTTGCGGCCTTTCTGCCCGCCCGAAGCCGCCGGGCGGTTCTGTCATGCCCGATCCCGGAACGCAGGCTGCCCGGTGGCTCAGACCTCGCGCGTGTCGCGCCGGCGCGTCAGATGTGCCGAAACCAGCGGTCTGGCCTTCAGCGCCCCGGCATAGCGGGCCGGCAGCTTGCCGGTACGGTCATCGACATAGCCCAGCTGGCCTGAATGCAAGGCCCCGGCCGAAAACCTCCTCGTAGCGTGCGATCAGGCCGCACGCCGGCCGACGTAGCGCACGACGCGGGCCGGCCCGCGATGCCCGGCGCCCTCATCGAGCGTCACCTCACCCGACCAGGCCATGACCGTTTCCAGCCGGTTGCGGAAATCCGCCTCCAGTTCGTCGAGGGGATAAAGCAGGTCCGGATCACCCGGCCCGCCGCTCGAACAGCCCAGCTGAGCCGGCTCGAAGGCTTCGAGGATCAGCCAGCCGCCGGGCACCAGGGCGCGGGCCAGCTGACGGTGAACGGTCGGGCGCAGCGCCGACGGCAGGTGCAGATACACGAGCACGACGGCGTCGGCACTGGCCGGGCCCGGCTGCCAGTCGTCCAGATCGGCCTGCATCGTCGCAATCTGGACACCCCGTTCGACGGCCAGCGCACGGGCCTTGTCCAGGCCGACTCCCGAAGCGTCGATTGCCAGCACGTTGTGGCCCTGGCCGGCCAGCCAGACGCTGTTGCGGCCTTCGCCATCGCCGGGCAGCAATACGCAGCTGCCGGGTTCCAGCCGGGTCGCCTGTTCGACGACGAAGGCATTCGGTTCGGTGCCGTACTTGTAGCCAGGCTCGGCGTAGCGCTGGTCCCAGAAACTGCCCATCGATGAACGCTCCCCTTGTCTGCCACCCTGTCTGTCGCCCTCATCTGCCTGAGGAAGGCGCTCCGGTATGGCGTCAACGTTCGCCGATAAGCTGCCCGCCCGCCAGTTCCGTTCGGCGGTCGTGGCGTGCACGCAACTGTTTTCAGCGCCGCGCCCGGCGCCGGCGCCAACGACCGAGCAGCCACGGCAGCACGACCCAGGCAATACGGCCAGGCGAGGCCACCCCCAGCGCCACGGCGTCGCGCAGCAAGCGGCCGGGCGTCATCTAGAGATCAAGTTCCTGGATCAGTTGCTCGCGCAGCAGGCGCGAACGGGCCACCAGATACTGCTTGCGCAGGCTGCGCAAGTCTCCGGCCGGGCTCCTCGATGCCTGGTTCCCCGGCATCGCTCAGCGCCGCCGATCAGCCGCCGGGCGGCTCACCGGCGGGCGCTCGCCGGTGAGCCGGCGGCGGTCCTGATCGAGTTGTGCCAGGGTTTCGGCAAACATCGGCGTCCGCGTCCGCGAGAGCCGGGTCAGCTGCCACAGCACCCCGGCGCCGCCCAGCACGAAAAGCGCCGCCAGCCCGCCCAGTGCGAGCAGCCGGTGGCTCTCCCACAGGGCGACGACGATCGTGGCCGCCGCCAGCGTCAGGCCGATGCAGACCGCCAGCGCACCGCCGATCGCCATTGCGATCGCGCGGATCACGTGGTCGATCTCGTCCTGCAGCTCCAGCCCGGCGAGCTCGATCCGGACCTTCAGGGTGCCGAGCAGCGGTGCGAGGATCCGGCGCAGCATCGGGGCGCTCGGTCGGGTCGCGGAACCGGCGCGGTTCAGCGGCGATTCAGCAGCAGGCCGATCAGGACACCAACGCCGGCAGCGATCCCGATCGAGGTCCAGGTGTTCTCGTGGACGTAGTCGTCGCCGGCGCGGGCCGCCGAGCGCGCGCGGCGGGCGACGCGATCCTCGACATCGGCCAGCAGATCGCGGGCGGCATCGACCTGGTCGCGCAGCTTGTCCTTCAGGTCGCCGAGTTCGTCGCCTACTTCGGCAGCCGAGTCACGCACCAGCTCGTCGAGCTCGGCCATGACCGTCTGGATGTCGGCTACCAGCTTTTCCTTTTCCTGCGTGCGCGTGTTGCTCATCCGATTCTCCTGCTGTGATGCTCTATGCTGTCACTTCGCGCACCCCGGGGCAAGCACGACCCTGCTGCGAGCCGCGAACACGGCCGTGCCCCGGGGAAACCCGGGCCCGGTTCATGGAGGAGAGACCGATGAACGCCGCCGAGCACACCGGGCGGGTACTTGCACGCCTGTCCTGTCCGCAGCCCGAACCCGACGACCCGGGCCACCGGATCGCTGCATCCTGGGAGCGCAGCCTCCGGGACTACGGACTGCAACCCGACCGGATCGCACGCCCGACCGTGGTATCCGCTTCCGAACTGAAAGGCTTCCGGGCACCGGTCGAGGAAATGATCGCGCTGTCGCAGGGAGAAATCGAACGCCTGTACGCCCGGCTCGCTGCGCACGACTATCTGGTCATGCTGGCCGACCCGAACGGCGTCGCCGTCCAGTTCCGCTGCGCGACCCCGCTGATCGACGAATGCCGTCGCGTCGATGTGCTGCCCGGCTCGGTCTGGTCGGAATCGGTGCAGGGAACCAGCGGAATCGGTCTGTGCATAGCCGATCCGAAACCGGTCTCGGTCGTGATGGGCGACCATTTCGCCGCCTGGCTCGCCCGCCTGAGCTGCACTGTGGCCCCGATCTTCGGTGCCGAGGGCCGGCTGGCGGCCGTGCTCAATGTGACCACGCTGCGACCGACCGACCACCGTTCGCAGGCCTTCGTGCGCGACATCGTCGTGTCGTCGGCCCGGCGCATCGAGAATCTCCACTTCGAACGCCTGCATGCGGACCGGCGGATCGTGCGCGTCTCGCGCTACGACGATTTCTGCGACATGGCCGCCGAGGCACGCCTGGCACTCGACGAGCGCGGGCGCATCGTCGACGCCACGCCCGAAGCCCTGCGCCTGCTCGGCCAGCGGATCCCCGATCCGGCCAACGGCCGGCTGGCCGAATGGATCGATCCGATCCGCTTCGAGGCCGGCGAAACGATGGTGCTGTCACTGCATGGCCGACGCGGCCCGGGCGATGGCCAGATCTTCCTGAGGATGGCCGGCGCCGACACCGGCCGGCGCTGGTCCGTCGCGGCCCTGCGCGGCACGCGCCCGCCCCGTCGCCCGCTACCGCCACTGGCCGAAGACGGCGGGCGGCGCGGGTCGGTGGATCCTGACCTCGCCCGGCAGATCCGGCTCGTCCAGCGCCTGGTCGATCGTAGCCTGCCCGTGCTTCTGCAAGGTGAAACGGGTACCGGAAAATCCCTGCTGGCCCGCCGGCTGCACGAGGCGAGCGCGCATCGGGGCGCCTTCGTTGCGATCAACTGCGCAGCGATCCCGGCCGAGCTGATCGAGAGCGAACTGTTCGGCTACCAGCCGGGCGCCTTTACCGGCGCGGCGAGCGGCGGCGCGCGCGGGCGCCTGCGCGAAGCCGACGGCGGCACGCTGTTCCTCGACGAGATCGGCGACATGCCGCTGGCGCTGCAAAGCCGCCTGCTGCACGTGCTGTCCGAAGGCGAGTTCGTCCCGCTCGGCGCCACCCGGCCAGTCTCGGTGCGCTTCGCGCTGATCGCCGCAAGCCTGCACGATCTGTCCGCCCGGGTCCAGGCCGGACAGTTCCGCGAGGACCTCTTCTACCGGCTGGCGGGCGCCACCCTGCACCTGCCCGCGCTGCGCACCCGGCCCGACCGTTCGCAGCGCATCGAGCAGGCATTCAACGAGGCCGCGGCAAGCTTCGGTCTGCCGCCACCACAGTTGTCGACCGCCGTCCGGCGGATGCTCGCCACCTATCCGTGGCCGGGCAACCTGCGCGAACTCCAGCATGTGGCGCGTTTTGCACTGACGGTTGCCGATGGCGCACCGATCGATACCGACTGCCTGCCTGCCGGGTTCGCTGCGAGGCCGGATCCGCCCCCGCAGGCAGGCGACCAGGAATCGGTGCTGGCCGTCCTGCGCCACACTCAATGGAACGTCAGCGCTGCGGCGCGCCTCCTCGGACTGTCGCGGGCGACCCTGCACCGCCGGATACGCGCTGCCGGCCTGCTGCGCCCGAACTCCACCCACCGCAAGCCGCCAGACGACGACCCGGCGCAGGCGGACATCGACTGAGCCGCCCCGGCCGTCCAGGCCGCGCCGGGCGCGGTCAGGGCGGCGCCGCGCGCCTGAACGGCTGCACGGCTGCACGGCTGCACGGCTGC
>JBAYOD010000172.1:0-7009 GCA_041678445.1 Burkholderiaceae bacterium
GCCACCCCGGACGCCGGGGGGGCCTTCACATCAGATGATTACTTCGCGAAGTCGAGGATGTCCTGCGGCAGGTCATCCTTCAGGTACTTCTTGTAGATCGTGTTCAGGCTGCCGTCCTTGAGGCCGGCCCTGATCCAGTTGTTGACCCACTCGAGCAGCTGCGGTTCGTTCTTGCGCAGGCCCACGGCGGCGTGGAAGTTCTGCATGACGAACTTGCGTTCCATCTGGCGTTCTGGCGCTTTCTCGAGGACGGTTGCGAGGTGGGCGCCGGTGCCGCCGATGATGTCGGCCTGGCCGGTGACCGCGGCGGTCATCAGCGTGGCGTCGTCTTCATAGCGGATCATGTTCGCGCCCTTGGCTTCGCGGGTCAGCTGCATGTCCATGCCGGTTCCCCGGCTGGTGGCGACCCGCTTGCCGGCCAGGTCGGCCATGCTGGAGATCTGCATGCTCTTTGGGGCGAACACGATGGTCTGGATCGGCATGTACGGAACCGAGAAGTCGATGACCTTGGCGCGCTCGGGGGTGATCGACAGCGTCGAGATGACCAGGTCCGCCTTGTTGGTCTGCAGGTTCGGGATCCGGCTGGCGCCCGTGGAGGAGACGATCTCCAGTTCCACGCCGAGGTCCTTGGCCAGCTTGCGCGCCACGTCGACGTCCACGCCGGTGGGCTGGAGTTTCTCGTCCATCATCCCGTAGGGTGGCAGGCCGAGGTCGATGCCGATGCGCACCTTGTTGGCCTTCTTGATGGCGGCCAGTGCATCGGCCTGGGCCGGTGCTGCCGACAGGGCAAACACGCTGGCGGCGATTGCCGCGACGAATCCGAATCGATGAAATTTCATCCTGAATCTCCTGTAATGAAATGATCTGGCCGGTCAGGCCCTCTGTAAATCGGTCTTTCCCGTGAACTGTTGCAGCTCGAGTGTTTGCGGGCGATCGAGGATTTCTCCCGATCCCTGCTCCCATACCCGGCCCTCGTTCATGAAGATGACCGTGTTCGCAACCTTTCTTGCGAATTCCATCTCGTGGGTGACGAGGATCATGGTCATGCCGCCCAGCGCCAGTTGCTCCATGACGGCCAGCACTTCGCCGGTCAGGTAAGGGTCGAGCGCCGAGGTGACTTCGTCGAACAGCATCACCTGTGGTTCCATGGCCAGCGATCGTGCGATCGCCACCCGTTGTTGCTGGCCGCCGGACAGCTGTTCCGGATAGGCGTCGATCTTCTCCAGCAGGTTGACCTTGGCCAGGACGGCCTCGACGATCCTGGCCGTGTCCGAGCGGCCGAGCTTTCTTGCGACCCGTGGTCCGAGCGCGACGTTCTCCCTGACCGTCAGGTGCGGAAACAGGTTGAAGCTCTGGAACACGATGCCGACGTCGCGCCGCAGCTGGTTCAGGTCGAGATCGGGGGCGTTGACCTCATGGCCGCAGACCTGGATCGAGCCGCTGTCGATCTTCTCCAGCCGGTTGATGCCGCGCAGCATCGTGCTCTTGCCGGAGCCGCTGCGGCCGATGATCGCGACGACCTGTCCGCGCGCGACTTCGAACGAGACGCCGTTGAGCACTTCGAGTTTGCCGAAGCTCTTGTGAACGTCAGTTACCTTGACGATCGCTGACATTGCTTCTCCTGTGGTCATTCTGTCTGCACCCGCACGTGCACGCCCAGCTTGGCCTCGAACTTCCGGCTCCACCATGACAGCGGATAGCACAGCACGAAGTAGATGGCTGCCACGGACAGGAAGACCGGTAGTGGATCGAAAATCGAGTTGTTCACCAGCTGGCCGGCACGGGTCAGTTCGACGAAGCCGACGACCGAGGCCAGCGAGCTGTTCTTGACGATCTGGACCATGAAGCCGACGGTCGGCGGTGTGGCAATCTTGACCGCCTGCGGCAGGATGACCAGCTTCATGCGCTGGTACCGGGTCAGGGGGATGCACTCGGCGGCCTCCCACTGGGTGCGCGGTACCGACTCGATGCAGCCCCGCCAGATCTCGCCGATGTAGGCGCTGACGTAGATGGTCAGCGCCAGGCCGGCGGCGGCGAGTGGACTGAACTCGAAGCCGGCCATCGCCACGCCGAAGTACATCAGGAAGATCAGCACCAGCAGGGGGGTCCCCTGGATCAGGAGCACGTAGCCCGCGATCAGCCAGCGCAGCGGTGCGAAGCTCGAGATCCGGCCCAGCGCGACGCCGAAGCCGACCAGGCCGCCGCCGACGAAGGCGATCAGGGTCAGGGCGAGGGTCCAGCCGGCGCCGAACAGCAGGAACTCGAAGTGGGTAAGGCTGAAACTTCCCGCAATCATGATGTCCGCCTCCTACAGCAGCGTGCCGAGCTTGCGCCGGCGCTTGAACGCCAGCAGCCCGACCGCCCAGAAAGCCATCCTCGACACGTACGACAGCAGGATGTAGAGCACCGCCACGACCAGGTAGGCCTCGAACGACCGGTAGGTTTCGGATTGCACCCGGGCAGCCACCGCCGTCAGTTCCTCTGCGCCGATCTGCGAGGTGATCGACGAGGCCAGCATCAGCAGCACGAACTGGCTGGCCAGCGCCGGGTAGACCTTCTCCAGGGCCGGCACGAGCACGACGTGCCAGTAGATCTGGGCCTTGGTCAGCGCCAGGCATTCGGCCGCTTCGATCTGTCCCCGGTGGACCGCATCCATCCCAGCCCGCACGATCTCGCAGGTGTAGGCGCCGAGGTTGATGATCAGCGCCGACAGTGCGGCCACGAATACCGGAACCTTCCAGCCGGCGCCGGCGAAACCGAAGTAGACGACGAAGATCTGGACCAGCAGCGGCGTGTTGCGCACCGATTCGACGTAGATGCCACACAGCCGCGACAGCCACACGCGGTTGCTGCGCCGGCCGATCGCGGTGAAGATGCCGATGACGAGCCCGAACACGATTGCGAGCGCGGACAGCTGTATCGTCAGCCAGGCGCCGCTGAGGAACAGCGGCCACTGGGCCAGTACATCGGCGAACTCGAATTGATATCCCATGGCCGAAGCGTTGGCAGCGCGTCAGGCGCCGAGATCGAAGATCGCTGCGGTTGCGGTCATGCCGCCGTCGATCGGCAGTGTGTGACCCGTAATGTAGGAGGCCTGGTCCGACGCGAGGAAGGCGGCGCCGTCGGCGATCTCCATCGTCGTGCCGTAGCGGTGCATCGGGCTGTTGCGGTTGTAGGTATCGCGGGTCGCCTGGCTGTGGACTTCCTTGACCATTTCGGTGTCGACCGGTCCGGGGGCGATGGCGTTGACGGTGATGTTGTAGGGGGCAAGCTCGATGGCCAGCGCCCGCGTCATGCCGACGATGCCCGTCTTCGACGACCCGTACGATACCCGGCCCGAGACGCCGCGCAAGCCGGTCACCGAAGAGATGTTGATGATCCGGCCCCAGCCGCACTTGATCATCTCGGGCGCGGCCACGTGCACGCAGCGGAAGGTGCCGGTGAGGTTGACGGCGATGATGCGCTCGAAGCCTGCCATCGTCTGCTTCAGGAACGCGGTCTGTTCGCCGACGCCGGCCGAGTTCACGAGGATGTGCAGTCCGCCGAAATTCTCGACTGCCGCCCGCACCATGGCCTCGACTTCGGCCTGCTCGCGTACGTCGACCTTCAGACCGAGGGCGCGCCCGCCCGCTTTCACGATCTCGTTGCTGACCGTGCTCGCAGTGTCGGCATTCTGGTCGGCAACGATGACGGCTGCGCCGTCGCGGGCGAAGCGCAGGGCCATCTCCCGGCCGAGCCCGCTGCCGCCGCCGGTGACCACTGCAACACGTTGACTGGAAGCCTTGTCTGTCATTTTCATCTCCGTAGGGAAAGTCTGGATGGCGTGATGGGTGTGTTGGGGGGCTCGCGTCAGCGCCCGAATGTTTCCAGGGCCTGGCGCAGGGCCTGCGACTCGCGTGCGGCCTGTTCGACCGGAACGCCGTTCATGGCTGCCTGCCAGGCATCGCGCAGCGCCAGCACGCCGGCTGCCACGCCGCCCGGGTGGGCGGCGATGCCGCCACCCGCGCAGTAAATGAGATCGGGGCTGGCCAGTGCCTGCCAGGTGGGCGCCACCTGCTTGGCCGACTGGGCCGACGAGAACACCGGCATCACCAGGCAGGGCCTGGTCTCGAACATCGGCGTCAGGCAGGCTCGTGCCGAAGCGAGCACGCTGTCGTCGGGTTCCCAGAACTTGTTCGACAGGCCGTTGACGTGCATGTGGTCGGCGCCGGCAAGACGCCAGAGCTTTTGCCAGGCGACATACGACCAGCCGTGGTTCGGTGAGCGTCCGAGGTAACCCCAGCCGTTGCGATGGGCGTGGATGGGCAGTCGTGTCGTCTTGCGCAGGGCGGAAAAGCCGACCAGTCCGACCGAATTCAGGCTGACCATGACACAGGTGCCGCCGAGCTTCTCGACCAGGTCGTGACGCCGCTGCATCTCGTCGAGTTCCCCGGTGATGTTGACGGCGTACATGACTCGCTGGCCGCTGCGGTCCGCGTGCCGGTCGATGACGTCCATGACGGCGCGCAGCCGCGTCTCGAACGGGCAGGCCGGCCCGTCGGCCTGCAGTTCGTCGTCCTTGATGAAATCGATGCCGCCCGCGCAGAGTTGTTCGACGAGCGCGGCCGTGTCCTGCGGACCCAGTCCGACCGACGGCTTGATGATGGTTCCGATCAGTGGCCTGCCATGGACGCCGCTCAGCGCGCGCGTGCCCTCGATCCCGAAGCCGGGGCCGGGGTAGGCTGCCGCGAATGCGTCGGGCAGCACGATGTCGAGCAGCTTCAGCGCGCTCACCTGCTTCAGTTCGAACAGGTTGCCGGCAACCGTCGCGACCAGGTTGGGCAGCGATGCGCCGAAATTACCGATTGGCCAGGAGAGGGTCAGCGCATAGCGCCGCGCCGCAGACCCCTCCGGTGCGGCGACCTCGGTCAGCGCCTCGACGCGCGCGGCCGCCCGCTCCAGCAGCGCTTCGTCTTCCTGGGGCAGGGCAATGAAGGTTCCCGACGATTGCTCGCCGGCAATGCCGGCGGCAACGGTCGCCGGGTCGAGCGCCGTCTCCATCAGATAGGAGGCGATCACCCGGTCCTGGCTGTCTGACTGTCCTCGACTCATCGACACACTCTGTTCACTTTCGTCATGGCGCCTGGGCTGGCCCGTGGATCGGTCGGGCCGCGATCGGTCGGGCCGCGGTCTGCCGGCTCAGATCGCCGAGAATCCACCGTCGGCAGTGTAGACACCCCCGGTGCAGAAACCGGCCTGGTCGGAGGCGAGAAACGTGATCAGGCCGGCGACTTCGTCGACATGGCCGTAGCGCGCCAGCGGCATGCCGCGCAGGATCGCTTCGCGTCCCTTGCCGCCGGTGTCCCGGGAGCGGGCAGCTTCCAGCTCGCGAATCATCGTCGTATCCGTGGGCCCGGGCAGGACGCTGTTGACGCGGATGCCGTACGGTGCGGCTTCGACTGCCGCGGTCTTCACCAGTCCGAGTTCGGCGTGCTTGCTGGCGACATAGGCTGCGTTGCCGGTGCCGCGGGCCTTCAGGCCGGCGATCGACGATACGACCACGATGCTGCCCTTGCCGCGTTCGCGCATGGCGGGAATCACCGACTTCAGGCCGAGGAAAACGCCCCGCACGTTGACGGCGATCACCTGATCGAAGGATTCGACCGGCAGATCGACGATGCTCCAGGTGGGCAGGCCGATACCGGCATTGGCGATGAACACGTCGACCCCGCCGAAGCGTTTCGTTGCGGCCGCGACGATCCGCTCATTGTCCTCGGGGCGGCTGGTGTCGGCCTCGACGATCTCGCAGCGTTCGCTGCCCAGCGACGCGGCGGCCTGTTCCAGTCTGGCACGGGTCCGGCCGGCGATGACGACCTGCGCGCCCTCGGCGACCAGCATCTTCGCGGTGGCCAGGCCGATGCCGCTGCCGCCCCCGGTGATGATGGCGACCTTGTCTGCAAAGCGTCCAGCCTGCGGGTTCATTCCTGGCTCCCGAAAACGCGGTGAATGGCGGCCTTGACCGGTTCGCCCGCAACGAAGCCGAGGGCCGCTGCGGTGTCATTCACGAAGGAGATCACGCCGTTGTCCCAGGCGTCCTGCGCGTCACCGATGCGGGCGCTCTGGTGGCTGTAGGCAGCGGCCGGCACGGCCAGGCCATCGAATACGGCGAACGATGCGATGCCGGCACGATCCTTGCCGCCACCGGCGTCGTTCAGGAAGATCCCGGTGACCCGCACTTCGCCGCCATAGCGGCCGGCCAGTCCGCCGTGCGAGCCGGCCACAACGATGCAGCCGGCATCGCTGGAATCTGCATAAGCGGTCGAATCCATCAGAACGACCTCGTGCCCGCCGGGCACGCTGATCCGTGTCTTCTTGCCCACGTGTTCCTTCCTCTATCTGCTGCGCGCGACTGTCTCAGGCTTTCGAGAAAACCCGCCGGATGGCGTCCGCGAGCCGCTCGCCCGCGGCGAAACCGGCCTGTGCGGCGGTGCGATTGACGTGCGAGATCACGCCGCTTTCCCAGGCATCCTGCGCGTCGCCGATGCGGGCACTGTTGGAGTCGTAGGTTGCGCCGATGCGGCCGAGCTCGTCGAGCATCGCCAGCGAAGCGATGCCGGCATCGTCCTTGCCCACGCCGGCGTCATTGAGGAAGCAGGCTGCCAGCGGATGCTCGATCGCGAAGCGCCCGGAGCTGCGTCCGCCATGGGATCCGGCCACCACGATCTCGCCGGCATTGCCGGCGTCTGCATAGGCAATCGAATCCATCAGTACGACCGCCTTGCCGTTCACTTCCTCGACCTTGACCCGCTCGCCCATTCCCTTGTCACTCCTGTCGTTCCGTCCGGAAATCTTTGTCATACATTCGTGTCGAACGCCGCATCTTACCCGCTTGGCGGATGACGGTTCGCCGGTGGCCACGACGCGCATGCCGGCATCGTTCCGATGAGGGAAGCCGGCTTTTGCGTCGTCGAGGGTGTAGTTACGTCAAGGGCGCTGGCGTGGTCAATTGTGGCTTCTACGCGTTCGTGCC
>JBAYOD010000173.1:0-6993 GCA_041678445.1 Burkholderiaceae bacterium
ACTGCTCTGCGCTGCTCGCCCGCGTGGCCCCGGCGCGCAACTCGCTGCGCTCCCTTCGCTTCGCTTCGTTCGCTGCGCTCGGACAGGGCGCGCCGAAGTCAGATTTCCTGGAGGCGCGCTGCGCGCGCGGGCCACGCGGGCTGTGCTGCTCGACGCGGGTTCTGAAGGCCCGGCCCCCAGCCCCCGGACCTCCGGACTCCTCGGGGCGTTGTCACCGGTGGAACCCGAGGCTTCAGGAGTGGGCCTTACGGCACCACGGCCAGCGCAGCCCGGACCTGGTTTGCGATGTCGCCAGCCCGGCAGGGGACGGGGTATCGTTCGCCGGGGCGCTTTGCCGGCGCCGAGTAGCGCAGGACGTGGGGCCGCGCGCGCAGCGCGCATCCAATTTCTGACTTGCCGCCGACTGTCTGAGCGAAGCGAGCGCCGCAAAGCGGCGGGAGCGTAGCGAGTTTCGGCGGCAGGCCCCACGCCCGAGCAACGCAGGGAAGTCCGGCCGAAGGCCGGGCCGCCGGCACCAAGCCCCGGCGAACGATACCCCGTCCCCTGCCGGGCCGGTACAGCCCAACGCCGGGCCGACAAAGCGAACCTCAGCGACGCTTCAGGTAGAACGTCCACTCACGATCGCCAGCGTCGGTGCGCAACAAGGCGTGGCCGGTCTGGCGCGCGAAGGCTTCGAAATCACGCAATGAACCCGGATCGCTCGCCACGACCTTGAGCACCTGATCGCTCTGCAGCTCGGCCAGCGCCTTCTTGGCGCGCAGAATCGGCAGCGGGCAGTTCAGCCCGCGCGCATCGACCTCGCGGTCGAACGGAATGGCGGTATCGGTCATGATGCTTCCGATTGTAGCAGCGGCCGTGCCGGTCCTTGCCCGACGAAACACCCGGAAATCGCCCCGGCCGGCCCGGCTGCGACCGGCCTCAGCGACGCCCTGCCCTGCGCAGGCCGTGGGCGATGTGCGCGCCGCCGGCGGCGATCAGCAGGGCCATGCACCAGAAGACGGCCGACAGGCCGAAGGCTGCGCCAAAGGCACCGAAGGTGCTGGGAAGAAAGGTCTGGGTACCGTTGATCAGGGTCATCCGCAGCCCGGCGGCTTCTCCGAGCCGGGTCGGCGGCGAGACCCGGTACAGCACGACCATGATCATCGGCTGGGCCACGCCCAGCCCCAGCCCGAGCAGGAAGGACAGCGCGAGCAGGCTCGGCAGCACCGGGTGCAGCGGGTAAGCCATGTAGACCAGTGCGGCGATCGCCATCGCCGTCAGCACCAGCGGCCAGTCGCCGATCCGGCGGGCCAGCCTGGGCAGGGCCATCCGCACCAGGAAGGTGGCGATCGAGAAGGCGCCGAGGATCAGGCCGATCTGCGAGGCCGAGATGCCGAGCTTGGCGCCGTACAGCGGCACCAGGAACTGGTGAACGTCCCAGGCTGCCGACAGCACGGCCACGGCTAGATAGAGGCGCTTGAGCTCGGGCGTGGCCAGCAGGTCGCTCACCCGTCCCGGTGGTTCGCCGGGGCGGACCACCGGCGCGGGCGTTTCGGGCAAGGCCTTCATGAAGCGCGCGTACTTCGACCCGACGAGGGTGACGAGTGCCGCTGCGGCCAGCAAGGCGAACACGGCGCGATGGCCGATCAGGTCGATCCCCACACCGGCCGTGGTCGGCCCCAGGAAACCGGAGATCGAATAGCCCAAGGCCATCAGGCTGAAGTTCGCGGTGCGCGCCGACTCGCCGCCGATCAGTCCGCAGGCCTTCTGCACTGCCAGGTAATAGGCCATCGAACCGAGGCCGATCGTGACGGCAGCCAGGTACATCGAGCCGATGTCCCAGGCGAGGAAGGGTACGACGACTCCGAGGAAAGTGAGCGCCGCACCACCGATCAGCGGGGTGCGCAGACCGACCCGATCGATCCAGCGGCCGCTGGCCACCGACAGGAACATCGGCAGCAGGCCGTAGAACGACAGCAGCAGGCCGATCGCGAAATGCGAGGCACCGAGTTCGAGCGCACCCAGCGAGATCGCCACCCTGCTGCCTGCAAAGGCAGTGTGGTTCAGGATGGTCAGCGCAACGAGAAGGCGGATCGGAGTCAGATGCGCTCGCGAAGAGTCAGATGCGCTCGAAGAGTCAGATGCGTTCGCGAACCCAGTCGGTGACCGATGCCAGCGCCTGCGGCAGCTTGGTCGGCTCGGTGCCGCCGGCCTGCGCCATGTCGGGGCGACCGCCACCCTTGCCGCCGACCTGCCGGGCAACGAAGTTGACCAGTTCGCCGGCCTTGAGGCGGGCGGTCGTGTCGGCGGTGACGCCGGCGATCAGGCTGACCCGGGCCCCGTCGACTGCGGCCAGCACGATGGCTGCCGTCTTCAGCCTGTCCTTGAGCGTATCCATGGTTTCGCGCAGGGTCTTGACGTCGGCACCCTCGAGGGTCGCCGCCAGCACGCGCACGCCGCCGACGTCGACCGCCTGGCTGGCCAGGTCGCCGCCCTGCGAGGCGGCGAGCTTCGACTTCAGCCGCGCCAGTTCCTTCTCGGCGGCCTTCACCTGATCGAGCATCTGCGTGAGCCGGGCGGTCAGTTCGGCGGCCGGCGCCTTCAGCACCGCGGCCGCTTCGTGGACCGTGCCTTCGAGCGACTGCACCCAGGCCAGCGCATTCTCGCCGGTGACGGCTTCGACCCGCCGGATGCCTGCGGCCACACCGCCTTCCGAGACGATCTTGAACAGACCGATGTCACCGGTGCGGGTCACGTGAGTCCCGCCGCACAGTTCGCGCGACGAGCCGATGTCGAGCACGCGCACCGTATCGCCGTATTTCTCGCCGAACAGCGCCATGGCGCCCTGCTTGACGGCGTCGTCGAAAGCCATCAACCGCGCCTCGGTAGCCGCGTTGGCGAGGATCTCGTCGTTGACGAGGCGCTCGATGCGGCGGATCTCGTCGTCGGTGAGCGGCGCATTGTGCGAGAAGTCGAAGCGGGTCTTGTCGGGATCGACCAGCGAACCCTTCTGCTGGACATGGCTGCCCAGCACTTCGCGCAGCGCCTTGTGCATCAGGTGCGTGGCCGAGTGGTTGCGCACGGTCCGGGCCCGGCGGGCAGCATCGACGCTGGCCGAGACCCGGTCGCCGAGCCGCAGCGTGCCCGAGACCAGACGGCCGTGGTGACCGAAGACCTCGGCCTGGATCTTCTGCGTGTCGTCGACGATGAAGCGTCCGTCGCCTTCGCCGCACGCCAGTTCGCCGGCATCGCCCACCTGGCCGCCCGATTCGGCATAGAACGGTGTGTCATCGAGCACGACGACCGCCTGCTGGCCACTGCGCAGTTCGGTCACCGAGACGCCTTCGACATAGAGCGCGAGCACCGTGGCATCGGCCACCTGCAGTTGCTCATAGCCATGAAAACGCGTTGCGCGGCCCGAGTACTCCAGCCCCGCGCTCGCCTTGAACTTGCCGGCTGCGCGGGCCTGCTCGCGCTGGCGGGCCATTGCAGTTTCGAAACCGGCTTCGTCCACGGTCACCCCGCGCTCGCGGCAAACATCGGCCGTGAGGTCGAGCGGAAAGCCGTAGGTGTCGTACAGCTTGAACGCGGTCTCGCCGTCGAGTCGCCGGGCATCGCCCGCCAGCGCCGTCTCCAGGATCGCCATCCCGTGTTCGAGGGTCTCGCCGAAGCGCTCCTCTTCCTGGCGCAGAACCTCGGCCACCCGCGTGCGCGCGGCGCGCAACTCGGGATAGGCGTCGCCCATCACCTCATCCAGGTCGGCGACCAGCCGATGGAAGAAGGGTTGCGTCTGGCCCAGCTTGTGGCCATGGCGCAGCGCGCGCCGGATGATCCGCCGGAGCACATAGCCGCGACCCTCGTTGCCCGGGATCACGCCGTCGACGATCAGGAAGGCACAGGCCCGGATATGGTCGGCGATGACCCGCAGCGACGGACTCGAGCGGTCGTCAGTCGCCGTCTCGCGCGCCGCACCGGCGATCAGCGTCTGGAACAGGTCGATCTCGTAGTTGCTGTGCACATGCTGGAGCACGGCTGCGATCCGCTCCAGACCCATGCCGGTGTCGACGCAGGGATGCGGCAGCGGCGTCAGCTTGCCCGCGGCATCGCGGTCGTACTGCATGAACACCAGGTTCCAGATCTCGATGTAGCGGTCGCCTTCGGCATCGGCCGAACCCGGCGGGCCGCCCCAGACGGCAGGCCCGTGGTCGTAGAAGATCTCGCTGCACGGCCCGCAGGGACCGGTGTCGGCCATCTGCCAGAAGTTGTCCGACGCGTAGGGTGCGCCCTTGTTGTCGCCGATCCGCACGATGCGCTCGGCCGGCACGCCGATGGTCTTTGCCCAGATGTCGTAGGCTTCGTCGTCATCCTGGTAGACGGTGACCCAGAGCCTGTCCTGCGGCAGGCCGTAGACTTCGGTCAGCAACTCCCAGGCGTGGGCGATCGCCTCGCGCTTGAAATAGTCGCCGAACGAGAAATTGCCGAGCATCTCGAAGAAAGTGTGATGCCGGGCCGTATAGCCGACGTTCTCCAGGTCGTTGTGCTTGCCGCCGGCCCGCACGCAGCGCTGCGAGGAGGTGGCGCGCCGGTACGGGCGCTGCTCCTTGCCGAGGAAAACGTCCTTGAACTGGACCATCCCGCTGTTGGTGAACAGCAGCGTCGGATCGTTGGCCGGCACGAGCGGGCTCGACGGTACGATCGTGTGACCCTTCGATTCGAAGAATCGCAGGAATTTCTCGCGGATCTCGGCCGACTTCATGGCGTGTTCGGGCTCATCTGGGGTGGGTGAACGATCGGGATCGGAATCTGGGCCGGGCTTTCGGGCAACCTTTTATTCTACCAACCATGACGAACGTGAGCGACCCTGCACTGTCGCCTGAGGCAAGACCGCACGATCTGCCCGCGCCAGCCGCCACGGTACCGTTTGCAACGGGCCGTACCGGCCTGCTCACGGGGCTTGCGGCAGCCATGGTCATCGCCATCCTGGTGTCGACCGTCGTGCTGTCGCTGCGGCACGAGCGCAGCCTGCGCCAGGAGGCCGTGGTGCGCGCCGCCGAAAGCGCGGCCGCCTCGATGCGCTCGCATCTGGCCGCGAGCGAGGTCCGTATCGGCTTGCTCGCCAGCGAACTGTACGAAGTCATGGTCAGCGAACCGCAAACCTCGATGGCGCGCCCCCGCGAGCATTTCATGCAGTCTGGCCGCCGCCTGCTCGCCGATGAGCCGGCCATCCTGCGGCTCGAATGGCGGCAGGAAGACGGCACGCTGATCGCCGCCGTCTCGGCCATGGCGCCCCGGCCCAGGCTCGACGGCGACGAGCGGCAGCAACCGGGATTCGAAGCCATGGTTGCGCTGCGCTCGGCCATCCAGTTCGATCGCCCGCTCTACGCGCGCCCGTACTACATCGTCCAGGATCCCTTGCCGGGCTTCGAAGTGACCGAACTGGTCATGCCGATCGACACCAAGCCCGTGCAGGCCCTCACCGCGGTCTTCTCGATGCCGCTGCTGCTCGACAACGCCCTGCCTGATGCCGTGCTGCGCAAGCACCAGATCATGCTGACCGAACTCGACGGCACCTTCGTCGCCCGCAGTTCGATCCTGGCACGCGGCGCCGGCGTCTATCGCGCCTCGTTTCCGCTCGAACTGCCCGGCGTGTCGCTGCGCCTGAACGCAAACAGCACGCAGGATCTGCCCAGCCTGATCCCGAACCTGCTCACTGCGATGCTGGTCGCCATGACCCTGGGGCTGACCGTCGCCGGCATGTTGCTGTGGCGCGACACGCGGCTGCGCTCGAAGGCCGAACGCGAACTGCGCGACCAGCACGCGTTTCGCAAGGCCATGGAGGATTCGCTGCTCACCGGGCTGCGCGCCCGCGACATGGATGGCCGGATCACCTATGTGAACCCGGCCTTCTGCCGGATGACCGGCTACGATGCCACCGAACTGATCGGCCGGCTGCCGCCCATGCCGTACTGGACCGAGCAGCGCATCCTCGACGGCCCGCCGCGCCGCGACCCGACGCGCGGCGACGCCATGCGGCTGGGCTATGAGACCGAGTTCGTGCGTCGCAACGGTGAGCCTTTTCCGGCCCTGATCTTCGAAGCGCCGCTGATCGACGAACAGGGCCGGCAGACCGGCTGGATGGCGTCCTTTCTCGACCTGACCGAACAACGTCGGGTCGAAGCGCTGAACCGGCTGCAACAGGAGAAACTGCAGGCCAACGCCCGCCTGGCTCTGCTCGGCGAGGTGGCCACGGCGCTGTCGCACGAGCTGAACCAGCCGCTTGCGGCGATTGCCAGCTATGCGGCCGCTTCGGAGAACCTGCTCCAGCGCAACGGAACCCAGGACACGATCCGCGACAGCGGCCTGCCGGTCGGGGCGCTCCTGACCGCACTGTCGCGAATCCACGGTCAGTCGGAGCGCGCCGGCGAGGTCGTGCGCAGCGTCCAGGCCTTCGTCGGACGACGCCAGGTCGACCGCAGCCCGATCGAGGTCGGCGTGCTGATCACCTCGATCGAACCGCTGATCCGGCTGCAGGCACGCCGCTCGGGTTGCACCTTCCGCTGGCATGCCGACCCGGCGGCCTGGGTCAATGGCGACCGGACCATGCTCGAACAGGTGCTGCTGAACCTGACCCGCAACGCCTTCGAAGCCATGGAACAGGTGCCGATGACCGTGCGGCTGGCCGAAATCGAGGTCAGTCTGGGGACGCCGTCGGACGACCACCCGGGCGGCGACGCGCCCGCGCCCGCCGCCGGCACCGTCCGGATCGAAGTCCGCGACCGCGGCAGCGGCATCGCAGCGGAGATCGTTCCGCAACTCTTCCAGGCTTTCGTCACCAGCAAACCCGACGGGCTGGGCATCGGACTCAGCCTGTGCCGCTCGGTGGCAGAGGCCCATGGTGGCAACCTGCGCCACCAGCCGAGGCCGGGAGGCGGCTCGATCTTCGTCCTCGAGCTGCCCGCCTGCGCGCCGGAAAGCCATTCATCGACCCGCGAGGAACGAAGATGAAGAAACCTG
>JBAYOD010000174.1:0-6912 GCA_041678445.1 Burkholderiaceae bacterium
ACTTTGGACCCGACTTCGGACCCGGCTTCGGGGCCCATGCTGGAGACGGTGCCGATGCGCGCACCTGCGCACGCGACGCCGCTGCCGCCGGCAACGCCACCAGCGACCTCTGCGCCGACGCCGACGATCAGGCTGCCGGGAATGCGTGATTGATGAGACGCAAGAGCCTTGCCGGGCTGCTGCTGGTCGTGCTCGCCGCAGCGGGCCTGGCCGCAGGCTGGCAGTGGCGTGACAAACAAGCGACCCGCCAGCAGTACCGCAGCGTACCGGTCGAGCGCGGCGACATCGTCTCCGCAGTCAGCGCATCGGGCACGATCAACCCGGTCGGCAGTGTGTCGGTCGGCTCACAGCTGTCCGGGCAGTTGCGCCAGGTATTTGTGGATTTCAACAGCAAGGTGCAGACCGGCCAAGTATTGGCCCAGATCGATCCGGAGAGTTTCCAGCATCGGCTGACGCAGGCGGAAGCCGACCTGGCCGCTGCACACGCCCAGGTTGCCGTCCAGCAGGCCCAGCTCCAGGCCCGCCGGGCCGATCTCGCCCGGATCGAGGCCACGCTGGGCGAATCCCTGCGTGACCTCGAACGCAAGCGTGACCTGGCCGGCAAGCGCTTCCTTTCCGAAGCCGAAGTCGACAAGGCGGCCTCGCTGGTGCGCGCCCAGCGCCAGGAAGCCAGCGCAGCAAGCGCGGCAATCGCGGTGGCTGTCGCCCAGCAACGCAGCGCCGAAGCCGCAGTCCGGCAGCGCCAGGCAGCCGCAGCAGCCGCCCGCGTCGACCTCGATCGAACCGCCATCCGCAGCCCGGTCGACGGCGTCGTCATCAAGCGCTCGGTCGACGCCGGCCAGACCGTGGCCGCGAGCCTGCAGGCACCGGAGTTGTTCCTGATCGCACGCAATCTCCACGAGATGCAGGTCGACACCAGCATCGACGAAACCGACATCGGCCGCATCGCCGTCGGACAATCCGCCAGTTTTACGGTCGACGCCTATCCGGGCCACCGTTTCGAAGGTGAGGTTTCGCAGGTCCGGATGGCGGCAACCAATGTTCAGAACGTGGTCAGCTACAACGTCATTGTGACCTTCTCCAATGCCGACGGCCGCCTGCTGCCCGGCATGACGGCCAGCGTACGCATCGTGACCGATCGGCAGGAGGGCGTCCTGACGGTGCCGAATGCCGCGCTGCGCCTGCGGGTTGCCGGCCTGACCGACAGCGTTGCGCCGCTCTCGTCGGGCCGCCAGGCCGACGGCGGGCGCGGCGGGCGACTGTGGCTGCTCGAAGACGGCGAACCGAGGATGCTCGATGTGCGCCTGGGCCTGACCGACGGGGTTCGCACCGAAGTGGCTGCAGACGGCCTCACCGAAGGTCAGGCCGTCGTCACCGGGCTTGCGCCGGGATCGCCCAGCCAGCGCTCGCGTGGCCTGCGGATGTTCTGATGGCCGCTCCCCTGATCGACGCCCGTGACCTGGTCAAGGTCTACCAGGTCGGCAGCAGCGAAGTCCGGGCGCTCGACGGCGTCTCGCTGCAGGTGGAGCAGGGCGAGTGCGTCGCGATCATGGGGCCGTCGGGCTGCGGAAAGTCCACCTTCATGAACATGCTCGGCTGCCTCGACGCACCGGATTCCGGCAGTTACCGGCTCGACGGCGTCGAGCTTTCCGGCCTCGATGACGACGCCCTGTCCGCCATCCGCAACCGGAAGATCGGCTTCGTCTTCCAGCAGTTCAACCTGCTTGCGCGCACCCACGCCGTCGACAACGTGGCGCTGCCGCTGCACTACGCCGGCGTCGGCCGTGCCGAACGCATGCGCCGCGCCCGCCGACGGCTGGAACAGGTGGGGCTCGCCGGCTGGCTGGAGCACACGCCGGCGCAACTGTCAGGTGGCCAGCAGCAGCGGGTCGCGATCGCGCGGGCGCTGGTCAACGACCCGCGACTGCTCCTTGCCGACGAACCCACCGGCGCGCTCGACAGCCGGACCTCGCTCGAAGTCATGGCCCTGTTGCAGGCGCTCAACCGCAGCGGGCAGACGGTCGTGTTCGTCACCCACGAACTCGAGGTGGCGCGCTTCGCCTCGCGCTGCGTGCGCTTTCGCGACGGCCGGGTCGAATCCGATCAGCCGGTGAGGGCGGCCGACGCTGCGGCGATCCTGGGTTGACGGAGGTCGGCACGATGGGATTCTTCGGCAGCCTGTCGATTGCGCTCAAGGCACTCGCCACCAATCCGCTGCGCGCCGGCCTGACCATGCTCGGCATCGTCATCGGCGTTGCCGCCGTCATTGCCATGATCGCGATCGGGCGCGGGGCCCAGCAAAGCGTCGCCGATCAGCTTGCCGGCCTGGGATCGAACGTGATCGTGGTCTGGCCGGCCTCGGCGAGCAGCGGGGCGCTGCGGCTCGGAGCAAGCACGGCACCGACGCTGTCGCAGGGCGACGCCGATGCGATCGCCAACGAAGTCCCGGGTGTGCAGGCAGCCGCACCACTGCTGCGCGGCAACCAGCAGGTCATCGCCGGCGGCCGGAACTGGCAGTCGAGCGTTCACGGAATCACCAACGACTACCTGGAAGCACGCGACTGGATCGTCACCGACGGGCGGCACTTCGATTCCGCCGAGATCGCCGCATCGGGAAAGGTCGCAATCCTCGGCGCCACGGTTGTCCGGGAGCTCTTCGGTCAGGCCGACCCGATCGACCAGCCGATCCGGATCGGCGGGTTGCCGGTGACCGTGATCGGCGTACTGGCGCCCAAAGGGCAAAGCACCTGGGGCAGTGACCAGGACGACGTCGTCATGGTTCCGATCTCGACCATGCGCAACCGGATCCAGGGGCAACCCACCGGCCGCCTGCAACGGGTCGGGTCGGTCAGCATCAAGGCCGCCAGCGCAGACGATGTCGCGATGGTCATGGAAAGCACACGGGCCCTGCTGCGTCAGCGACACCGGCTGCAACCAGGCCAGGACGACGACTTCCGGATGCGCGACCTGACCGAGATTGCGGATGCCCGTTCCGAAGCCAGCGAGACACTGGCCTGGCTGCTTGCCGCGATCGCCGGCGTCAGCCTCCTGGTAGGCGGCATCGGCATCATGAACATCATGCTGGTCAGCGTCACCGAGCGCACCCGCGAGATCGGACTGCGCCGTGCAATCGGAGCCCGGGCACGGGACATCCTGACGCAGTTCCTGGTCGAAGCCTGCACGCTGGCGATCCTCGGCGGCCTGCTTGGCACGCTGCTGGGCATCGGCGCCGCCCTGACGCTCACCCATCTCCTCGGCTGGCGCACGCTGCTGGGCGTCGATGCCATCGTGCTGGCCGTCGGTTTTTCCGCTGCAGTCGGCATCTTCTTTGGCTACTGGCCCGCTCGCCGTGCCTCGCGGCTGCTCCCCATCGACGCGCTCAGGCGCGAGTGAAGGGCGATGCCGGATCGCGCGCGGCAACCGGCGCGAGCCCTTCGATGACGATCCCGCGGCGTAGATAGGTCGGATGGTCGAGGTCGCGCAGACGACTGGTATTCAGACCCGCGCCGACGCGTGGATGGGCAGCAGTGGCCAGATTGGCGTCGACGATCAAACCCCGGACATAGGCAAGCAGTTGGCTCATGGCGTTCTCCTGTGTGGAAATACTGTATATAAAAACAGTTACCCATGCAAGCGCCCGAGTGCTTCGTTCCGAATCTTCAGGAAGCCGTGTCGGCTGAATCGGTCCGGATGCCCGGATCGATGCCCATTTGCCTGAGCATCTCCATGTGCGCCTGATGGAGCAGTTCGAGCAGTTCGAGCAGTTCGAGCAGTTCGACGGCCCAGTACGGCACGGGGCGACGCTCGTTGATCCAGTCCCGGATGGTGCGCGGGTGCCGGTGCAGCAGCCTCGCGATCTCCAACGTGGACAGACCCACGGTCAAGCCACGCAGCGCCGCCGGATTGCCGTAACGCAGGTTCGGATGGAAGGCGATTCCAGTGCGGACATTTTTTCCCTTTGGACTTCGGTTCCTGGCCATGATCATTGTCTCCAGAAGAAATCCTGACAGCGCGTACCTTGGAATCCGAGGAGCCCGGCAGCGCGATAAAAACCCATAAAACTCAAGCACTTGGCCGCTCGAACCGAAACCCACCAGACATGCCGGGGCAGCAGAAAACAGCTGATCCAACACCCTGAAAGACTGCGGCTCTGATGCGCATAATGTATAGCACGTAGGCATCCATTACCCTCATTTTGTGCAGTTGTAGACCCCTTGCCGGACCCATCGACAGACCGAGCGACAGACCCATTTTTCGTTACCGCGTAACGCGGCTCAGCCGCCTGCCCAGAGCCACAGGAACCCTCTGCCGAGGCATCGGCCTCCGTTACTGCGTAACGCAGCGCAGCCGCCTGCCCAGAGCCACAGGAACCCTCTGCCGAGGCATCAGCCTCCGTTACTGCGTAACACGCACCGACCGCTCCGACTTCCGGTCCTCCCTTTGCAGCCGCCGCCGTTCCGCGCGATTGCCCGCCGAAACCGGCTTGCCGCGCCCAGAAGCAGCCCCAGACGCCTGCGGAGCCCGACGCCCCCCAGACCCTGCCGAAGGGCCGGAATCGACGCATGAGAGCCCAGAAGCCCGCAGCCGCTCGATATGCACCCGAAGCTCCGGAAGGTTCCACGTCAGATAGCCCGCCACCGTCGCCGACTTGGACAGCCCCAGCAGCTGCGCCAGTTCGCCGACCGCTTGAGCGACCGGCCCGCTCACCGTCAGATTGATCCGTTCCCCGTCCATAGCCATGCCCTGATTTGTGTTGATCTGTGCGTAAAGGATAACCGACGGCCGGATCAGGACCCAAGGGCAGGGTATCCAGAGCGCGCCCAGAGGCACCCGCGCTGGCAACCGTAACGCCTTGATCCTCAAGGGAAAGCATGGCCAGAGGACCCCCCTCGGACCCACCGATCAGCAGAGCCGATCGGCGCATGGATGTTCTTTTGTGTCCCCCTTTCAAGTTTAGGCGCCGGCCTTCGGCCGTCGCCAGCCGAGTGGCCGTCAACGGCCCCCCGTCCGGCGCCCGCCGAGGTCCGCCGGCTTCGCCGGCTACGGGACGCTGCGCGTCCCCCGCCGCCTTCCGTTCCCTGATCCGACGCAGGGCAATCCGTTTCGACCATTTCATTCCGAGCCCTCCGAAGGTTGTACCGCCCGCCCATGTCCTCGGCCGGGCCGACCGGCCGACCCGGCTGCGCCGGGCTCCGGGACAGCATGAGCGGGAGAACCGGCAAGGGCATGCCCGCGCCGATTGGCTTGCAATGCATGAACCTGAGCGCGCGGATCAATGCCCATCTGCCGCAGCACGTCCAGGTGAGCCTGATGGCGCAGTTCGAGCAGTTCGACGACCCAGTAGGGCACGGGCCGACGCTCGCTGATCCAATCCCGGATGGTTCGCGGGTGCCTGTGCAGAATCCTCGCAATCTGGAGCGTTGACAGGCCGACCGTCAGGCCGCGCAGCGCCGCCGGATTGCCGTAACGCAGGTTCGGATGGAAGGCGATTCCGGTGCGGTTATTTTTTCCCCTTTGGCTACGCTTTCGAGTCATGGCCGCTGACTCCAGAAGAACCGCTGATAGTCGCCAGCGCGGTACACGAGAAGCCCAGCCGTGCGATAAAAGCCCAGAAAACTCAGCAGCTTGGCAGCGCGGATCGCGACCCACCAGACATGTCTGGGCAGCAAAAAGGCGCAGACCCAGTGCCCACCGAACCGGCCCTTCAGATGCGCATAATGTATATTATGTCAACTAACCTGCACGCAGGCTCCTCGGTCAGCGCTGGCTAATCAACTTGCTGCGCCTGCGCACTAACGTTCCGCACCTGCCGCACCTGGCACCTCATCCAGGCGCTGGACCAGCACAAGGCAGCATCATGGTCCGGTCCGCTGGCAAGCCGTCGCAGTTGCCAGCGGGTACGCATTGCAAGCGATCGACGATCGCGGGTGAACCGGGCCATCCGGTACTGCCAGACGTAGAACTGCAGCCTACCGAGCTCGCGAGACATTCTGTCCTCCAATCCATAGGGCGAGTGCCAAGCCCTCAGTTTATGCAGTCCTCCTGCTTCGGGACTCTTTGCTGGCAACACGCCATGCACCCGCGGCAGCGGCCGGCAACAGGCAGACGAAATCACACGGAAGTTCCTTAAACCGGTACAATCATCCCTTATTAAGGAACTTTCGGCCATGCAACCCATAGACGCCCTGCTTTCCAAGCCCGAACAACGCCTTCTGGGCGCCGTGCTTGTCAATCCTGAGCAGGACTTCGGTACTCTTGAACTCATTGAACGCATGGGCAACGGACGAGGCGCCGGGAGTAACGTGCTCAAGCGCTGGATCAACTGCGGGCTTCTGCGCGAGCGGAAGGTGGGCAACCAGCGCAGGCTGTCGGCCAACCCGCAGTTCGTCCTCTATCCGGAGCTTCGGCGAATCGTGCTGAAGACGGTAGGCCTGACCCAACCCTTGGCGAAAGCCCTCGCCCCGCTGGCGAGTCGCCTGTCCGAGGCGTTCGTCTTCGGGTCCGTCGCCGCGGGCAAGGACACGAGCGACAGCGACATCGATGTGGCTATCGTGGGCGAAGTCAACCTGTTCGATGTTTCTCCATTGCTCGATGGGGTGCAAAGGGAACTGGGGCGCTCGGTCCACGCCAGTATCTACTCGGCGTCGGAATGGGCGGCCGACGACGCGGTCCTGTCAGCCATCGAGAAGGGGCCGCGAATCGACCTGATGGAGGCGATACATGCCGAGGCCGCCTGAGTACGATAGCCTTCTCAAAAATGGCTGTGCTCGAACACCACGAAGTCCGACCGGCCGATACCAGCGGGCATCGGGTGACCGCGATTAAGCGCGTGGCCAGCGACCTGGAACTGACTGTGGCCAGGCAAAGCGCACTAGGCCGGTTGCATGATCTTCGCAATCGCGTGACTTACCG
>JBAYOD010000175.1:0-6799 GCA_041678445.1 Burkholderiaceae bacterium
GACTGCGGTCAGGCGCCGGGCCATGGCCGCCTGCACCGGTCCGGGCACGGAGCGCGTCCCGCGATCGATGAGCGGCGCTGCGGCAGGCCGCTCGCCCGAAGCCGGCTGCGCCGCCGCGACCGGCTGGACGGTTCCGACCGGTGCAGCCGGCCCGGCTGCCTGCGCCCGGGTGGCTGCGGCCTGCACATCGGCCGCCTTGATCCGCCCCCGGGGTCCGCTGCCGGTGATGCCGGCCAGGGACAGATCGAGCTGCTCGGCCAGCCGCCGGGCCAGCGGGGTGGCGAGTATCCGGGCCCCGCCAGCGCGCGGCGTTGCGGCGGGTGCCGGGCGCGCCTGCGCGCGGGCAGCCGGCGCAGCGGCACCCGCGGCGGCAGGAGCCGCTTCAGCCCGGGGGGCCGCCCCGGCAGGCGCGACGCTTCCGGCCGGAGCCGCCCCAACGTCGACTGGCGCTGCCGTGCCCGAGCTGGCCGCCGCCTCATCCTGCCAGCTGCCGACGACTTCGCCGACGGCCACGGTGGCGCCGGCCGGCACGATGATCTCGGTCAGGACCCCGTCGCCCTCGGCCGCAATCTCGGTCGCCACCTTGTCGGTCTCGACGACGAACAGCCCCTGGCCGGCACGGATCGTCCCGCCCGCCGGCACCAGCCACTCGGAGATCTGCCCCTCGGTCATCGTCAGACCGAGTTTGGGCATCAGGACCTTGCGGTGCACGTCAGCGTCCTTCGAAGGTGGCCTTGCGCTTTTCGAGGAAGGCGCTGCAACCCTCATGGGCATCATGAGTGTCGAGCACCAGCCCGATCAGGGCCTGTTCGTGGCTCAGCCCCGCTGCCAGCGTCATGTCGCCACCCTGCATGACTGCGCGCTTCATCAGCTTGAGGACCATCGATGACTTCTCGGCGATCCGCTCGGCCAGCGCCAGCGCTTCGTCGAGCAGCTGGCTGCGCGGCACGGCCCGGTTGCACAGGCCGAGCGTCACCGCCTCCTGCGCGCTGATCTGGTCGCCGGTGAACAGCAGTTCCTTGGCGCGGCACAGCGGAATCTGGCGGATCAGCCGCTGGGTGCCGCCGGCGCCCGGGAACAGGCCCAGCGTGATCTCGGGCAGGCCGAGCCTGGCCTCCTCGGCCACCAGCCGGATGTCGAGCGACAGCAGCAGCTCGGTGCCCCCGCCCAGCGCCCAGCCGTTGATGGCGGCGATCGTCGGCTTGTCGCAGACCTCGAAGCGCCGGAACACCCGGTGCACGACCTCGGCGAACTCGTTGTAGTGGGCCAGGCCGTCCCGGCTGACCAGGTCGGCGATGTCGCCACCGGCCACGAAGGCCCGGTCACCCGCCCCGGTGACGATGATGACGTGGACGGCATCGTTGCGCTCGAGTTCGCCGAGCACGGTTTCCAGCCGCTCCAGGGTCGGCACATCGAGTGCGTTGAGCTGCTTGGGCCGGTTGAGGGTGATGATTCCGATGCGGCCGCGCACTTCGGCCAGGACGCTGTCTGCACTCATCGATGTTCTCCGGTTCAGGCAAGGGTCTTGCGAACGGCCGCCACCACGTCGGCGGCGTCGACCATGTAGCGACGCTCCAGTGACGGGGCATACGGAACGGGCATGTAGGGGGCGCCGACCCGCACGATCGGCGCATCGAGCTCGTCGAAGCCGTGTTCGCCGACGTGGGCGGCGATCTCGGCGCCCACCCCGAAGGCCTGCACGGCCTCGTGGGCGATCACCAGCCGGTGGGTGCGGGCAACCGAGTCCATCACGCAGGCCGCGTCCCAGGGCTGGATCGAGCGCAGGTCGATGACCTCGACTTCGATGCCGTCGGCGACCAGCGTGCCGGCCGCGGCCAGCGCGACGTGGACGGTCGCGCCATAGGTGACGAGGGTCGCGTCACGCCCGGCGCGCACGATCGAGGCCTGGCCGAGCTGGCCGGTGAGTTGGGTGTCGACCTCCCCCCGGCGGCCGTACAGCGCCTTGTTCTCGACGAAGATCACGGGGTCCGGATCAGCGATCGCGGCCCGCAGCAGCAGGTAGGCGTCCTGCGCCGTGGCCGGACAGACCACCTTCAGCCCGGGCACGTGGGCCAGCCAGGCCTCCAGACACTGCGAGTGCTGGGGGCCGGCATTCAGTCCGCCGCCATGGGGCGTGCGCAGCACCATCGGCACACTGCTGCGGCCGCCGAACATGAAGCGCGCCTTGGCTGCCTGGTTGACCAGCGCGTCCATGGCCAGCGTCACGAAATCCATGAACATGATCTCGACGACCGGCTTGAGCCCGCTCATCGCGGCGCCGACTGCAGCCGACACGATCGAGGCCTCGGAGATCGGGGTGTCGCGCACCCGCTGTGGCCCGTACAGGTCGAGCAGCCCGCGGGTCGCCTTGAACGAGCCGCCGGCCGCCGCAATGTCCTCGCCCAGCAGGACCACCGAGTCGTCGTCCCGCATACTGTCGTTCAGCGCCTGGCCAATCGCCTGCATGAAACGCATTTCAGCCATGTCGCCTCAACCCCCTGCCAGCGCGGCCGGTGCCGCGACTGTCGTGTACACGTCGGAAAACGCCTGTTCGAAATCCGGCTCGGCGTCGGCCCGCGCCTGCTCGATCGCGGCAGCCACCTGCGCGTCGATCTCGGCGCCGATCGCCGCGATCTCCGGCGCCGCCACGCCCTGGCGCGCCAGTGCGGCTTCTGCGCGCGGGAGCGGATCGATCCGATCACCCTCTTCGGCGTCGCCCTCGGGGCGGTACTTCTGCGGATCGCCCTCATAGTGGCCGCGCACACGATGAGTCTTGCATTCGAGCACGCGCGGCCCGCCGCTGCGCGCCTGACCGACCAGTTCGAGCGCCGCGGCCGATACCGCTTCGACATCGTTGCCGTCGACCAGCACGTGCGGGATGCCGAAGGCGCCGGCCAGGCCGGCCAGCGTGGCCGCGAACTGGCGGCTGGTCGGCGAGAACTCCGACCAGCCATTGTTCTCGCAGACGAACAGCATCGGAAGCTGCCACAGCGCCGCCATGTTCAGGCTCTCGTGCAGCACCCCTTCGGCCATCGCACCGTCACCGAAGAAGGCAACCGCCACGCCGCCGGTGCCGCGCACCGAATGTGCCATCGCGCTGCCCATCGCGATCGGGATTCCCGCGCCGACGATGCCGTTGGCCCCCAGGATGCCGAGCGCCATGTCGGCCACGTGCATCGAGCCGCCGCGTCCGCCGCAAATGCCGCCGGCGCGCCCCATCAGCTCCTTGAAGAACAGCTCGACGTCGAGACCGCGCGCCAGCACGTGGCCATGCCCGCGGTGTGTGGTCGCCAGGCTGTCGCGCTCGTCCAGCGCAGCCACGACCCCCGCCGCGATCGCCTCCTGGCCCACGCTCAGGTGAATGAAGCCGGGCACCTCGCCGTCCGCGAACAGCTTGGTCAGGCTATTCTCCACAGTTCGGATCAGGCGCATCACACGATACTGCGCGAGCAATCGATCCGGTCGTTTCTTCGTCATGAACGGCTCCCCCAGAACAGCCTCGATCGGCTGCGTGCTTCCTGATCCGGTGCGGCCGAAACCCCCGGTGCGGCGGGGATGTCATCTCGGCAGTGGTGATCGCAAATATTATGAATCATGATTCACCACTCACATATGGAAATCTATGACGGCCCTTCTGTCTTGTCAAGGGCTGGCTGGATGAACACCGAACCAATCAAGCCCGTCACGCCATGTCCGAACCTCGAACCGTCGAGCTGTACTGGGAACCCGGCAGTACCAACAGCTATTTCGCCCTGCGGCTGATCCATCCGATCCTGGCCAGGACCGGCGCCCGGCTCGCCCTGCATCCGTTCAACCTCGGCCACGTCTTCCGCCTGCACGGCTACACGCTGATGGACGAGCCGCCCGCGAAGATCGCGAACCGCAAGCGCGACCTGCAACGCTGGGCCGAGCGCCATGCACTGCCGTTCCGCTTCCCGGGCCGTTTCCCGATCAAGACCAGCCGCGCGCTGCGCGGCTCGCTGGCGATGCGGCGCTGGCACCTCGAACTCCCCTTTGTCGACGCCGTCATGACCGCCTACTGGGAACGTGATGACGCCTCGATCGCCGACTACGCCGGCCTGCGCCCGATCGCGGCAGCGCTGGGCGTCGACCCGGCCGAATTCGAGGCGCTTTCGGAAAGCGACGAGATCCGTGCCGAACTGATCGAGAGCACCGATCGCGGGCTGGCCCGCGGCGTGTTCGGTGCACCCAGCTTCATCGTCGGCGAAGAGCTGTTCTGGGGCAAGGACCGGCTGGACTTCGTCGAGGAAGCGCTGTTGCGCAAGCGATAGTGCCGCGGCCAGGACGCGGGGCCAGGCACCCGGCGGCGCGTCAGGACCGCAGCCCGCCATAGCTGGCCCACGACCCGGCGACCAGATAGCCGGCGTCGACCGCCAGGTTGACCCCGGTGATCGCCGACGCCCAGTCGGAGGCGAGGAACAGCACCGCCCGTGCGATCTCGTCGGCCGCCACCAGCCGGCCGAGCGCTGCGCTGCGTTCGAGCGACTGCTCGTCGAGCGTCCGGGTTTCGAAGCCGCGATCCAGCGCAGGCGTCTGCGTGAACCCCGGTGCGACGCTGTTCACCCGCACCCCCTTCGGCCCCCATTCGCCGGCCAGGCATTCGGTCAGGCTGATCACACCGGCCTTGGCCGGGCCATAGGCATGCAACGGACCCGAGCGCATGCCGGCGACCGAGGCGATGTTGACGATCGCCCCCGCGCCACGCTCGGCCATCTGCGAACCGAAACGCGCGCAGCACAGGTAGGTGCCACGCAGGTCGATGCGGGTGACGAAATCCCATTCGCGCAGGCTGAGCTGGTCGGGCGGCAGGGTGCGTTGCAGCACGCCGGCGCTGTTGACCAGGATGTCGACGGGGCCGATCCGCCCCGCCAGCCGGGCCGCCGCGTCGTCGACCGAGGCTTCGTCGCCGACGTCCATCGGCAGTGCGATGCCGCCGAGTTCGGCAGCCACCTGCTCCGCAGCCTCGGCGTTGCGGTCGGCAATGACGACCCGGCCACCGGCCGCCGCGAACAATCGTGCACAGGCGAAGCCGATGCCGCTGGCGGCACCGGTGATGACGGCATGCTTTCCGGACAAGTCGATCGGCAGGCTCATGATCCCTCCTGGTGGGGCCCCTGGACAACCACCCCGGCAGTCCGCAGCTGCGCGAGCGCCGCTTCGTCGAAGCCTGCTTCACGCAGGATCGCAACCGTGTGCTGGCCGATGCCGGGGGCCGCAGATTGCAGTGGGCCATCGGCCGGCATCAGGCCCGGCATGCGGACCGTCGGCAGCGTCCCGGCAGGCCCCATCGGCATTTCCTCGAAAAGCCTGGCCTGGAGAACCTGCGGATCCACACGATAGGCATCATAGTTCAGCACCTCCTGGCAGATCAGGTCGATGGCCCGCATCTTCGGCAGCCAGTGGTCGCTCGGCTGCTCGGCCAGACGCGCCGCGATCAGCGTGCGCAGACCGTCCTGGTTCTCGAAGCGCGCCGCCGCGCTGGCAAAACGCGGATCGTCGAGCACCTCGGCGCTGCCGATCAGCGCCATCAGGTCGGTCACCTGCTGGTCGCGCATCGCGCTCAGGGCAATGTAGCCGTCGGCCGTCCGGTAGATGCCGATCGCCGCGAAGAGCTCGCGGCGCAGCGCACCGGCCGTCGCCTGATGCTCGGCGTACTTGTAGCCCTGCACGGCAGTGATGGCATGCATCAGGCTGATGTCGAGATACTGCCCCGACCCCGTGCGCATGCGCTGGAAGAGCGCCGCAACGATCGCATTGCTCAGATAGACACCGGTGACCACATCGACCATCGAGATCCGAACGCGGATCGGCTCGACCATGTCGCCGGCACCAAAGGAGAAGCCCGTATAGGCCTGGACGGCGGCATCGGTCGCCGGCCGGTCGCGATACGGCCCGCTCTGGCCGAAACCGGTCACCGACGCATAGATCAGCCCCGGATTCAGGCCGCGCACCGTCTCGTAGTCGAGTCCGAGCCGCTGCATGACACCCGGCCGGTTGCTCTCCAGCATCACGTCAGCCCCCGCGATCAGGCGGCGCGCACTGGCCAACCCTTCGGGATGCTTGAGGTCGAGCGCCAGCCCCCGCTTGCCGCGATTGAAAGTGCCGAACAGCACGCTGCTGTCTCCCCGACGCACCCCCAGCCCACGCAGCCAGTCACCGCCCGGCGGCTCGATCTTGATGACGTCCGCACCCATCTCGGCGAGCAGACAGCCGCCATGCGGCGCCGCAATGCCCTGGCTGAAGTCGAGCACCCGGACGCCGGCAAGCGCAGCGCGCAGATCAGGCATCATGAGCGAGACCTCCTGCAGCCGCCGCCACCCGCAACTGGCCGGCCAGCCGGTCCTCGCCGTTCTCGCCGCGCACCCAGACGTCGTAGCACCCCGGCACCTCGGCATTGCGCCGCCCGCCCGCGCTGAGCGTTTCGCCCTCGCGCACCGGCTTCAGGAAACGGATGTCCAGATCGAGCACCGACTCGAAAGCCTGCGCCCCGAAAGCACGGTAAACGGCTTGCCAGAGCAGGCAGATCGACATCGTGCCGTGCGCGATCACCCCGCCCATCGGCGTGCTGGCCGCGAACACCGGATCGAGGTGGATCGGGTTGAAGTCATCGGTCAGTTGCGCGTAGGCGCGGATGGTTGCCGGCTCGACCTTCAGCAGGGCCGGTGCGATTTCGTCGGTCATTCAGTGTCCTTGTGATGCACGTCGGGGGCACGTCGGGAGCCCGGTGGGTGTTCCAGAAGGGGGCCGGGCGAACCCGCGGTCCGGCCTGCGGCCGGAC
>JBAYOD010000176.1:0-6771 GCA_041678445.1 Burkholderiaceae bacterium
CGACGCTGCCTTCTCGGCGTCCGTGGTGTTCTTGAACACGTAGAAGTTGCCCCCGCCGGTCGGACTGCCGCGCCGCTTCTTCTCGGGCAGCATGGCGACACCGAACGGGAAGCCGGCGTTCGTACGGATGTTGGTCAGGTTGCCGGTGGTGGTCCAGATCATCGCAGCCGTGCGCTCGAAGAAGTCACGCGGCGTGGTCCCCCATTCGATGACCCCGCCCGGCATGACCTTGTGTTTCGCCGACAGGTCGACCCAGTACTGCAGGGCCTCGATCACCGCCGGTTTGTCATAGTAGGTCTGGTCGCCGGCCTCGTTCATCAGGACCACATCGTTCGGCGTGGTCAAGCCCTGGAACAGCCAGTACGGGAAGCCCGACGACGGAATCTTCACGCCCCAGCGCGTGACGTTGCCGTTGGCGTCGGTCCTGGTGAGCTTCTTCGCGAACTCGACCATCTCGTCCCAGTTGGCCGGCCCGCGATCCGGGTCCAGGCCGGCCTCGCGAAACAGCTCCTTGTTCCAGTACAGGACGATGGTCGAGCGCTGGAAGGGTGCGCCCCAGGTCTTGCCGCCGGTGCGGCTGTTCATCATGAAGGCTTCGTAGAAACCGTCCAGCCAGGCCTTGCCATCGACGCCCGCCAGCCCGTCGATCGGCACGATGGCGTCTTCGTCGATCAGCGTGAACATGTCGGTCGACAGCAGCACCGCGAGGTGCGGCGGCTTGCCGCTCTTGTGCGCGGTCAGTGCCTTGACGATGCTCTCCTGATAGGTGCCCGAATAGATCGGCTTGATCCTGATGTCCGGGTTCTCCTTCTCGAAGTCGGCAGCCATCTGGTCGATGATCTTCGTCACCGGACCCCCGACGGCGACCGGATAGTAGAAATCGAGCTCGACCGGCTGTTGCGCCTGGGCGCCCGGCAGTGCACCGGCCAGCGTGGTGGCCGCAAACAACTGAATCAGCTTGCGTCGAATCACGTGCTTCTCCCTGCTTGGGTTTCGGAAACTGAAATGGAAACTGGAACGGAACCGACAACCGAACCGGTGCCGGAATCGAAAACGGAATCGGGGTCGACGTCGTCACGGCGCCGGCCCGTTGCGGCATCGAAGAAATGACAGCAGGCACGGTCCCAGGCGAGTTCGATCTGCTGGTTCGCCGGAATCTCGTGCCGCCCCGGCAGGCGGGCCGCGATCGTGTCGGCGCCGGCCGTGCAGGTCAGCACGGTGTCGGCACCGAGGTACTCGGCCGACTGCACCTGCACCGGCAGCCCGCCGTGCCTGGCCAGCCGCACATCCTCGGGCCGCACACCGAGCTTGAGCGCGGGCGCGCCCGGACAGTCGATCACGTTCATCGGCGGCGTGCCGATGAAACGAGCCGCGAACACCGTGGCCGGCCGCGCATAGATCTCGGCCGGCGCAGCGTCCTGCTCGATGCGCCCGGCGTTGAGCAAGATCACCTGATCGGCCATGCTCATCGCCTCGGTCTGATCGTGCGTGACGTAGATCATCGTGATGCCGAGCTTGCGCTGCAGCGCGCGGATCTCGCGGCGCATCTCGTTGCGCAGCTGTGCGTCGAGGTTGGACAGCGGCTCGTCCATCAGGCAGACCGGCGTCTCGGCAATGATCGCGCGCCCCAGCGCGACGCGCTGCTGCTGCCCGCCGGACAGCTGCGAGGGCTTGCGATCGAGCAGCTGCGACAGGCCGAGCAGCTCCGCCACCCGGGCCAGGCGCTGCTCGAAGCCGCTGGCCGGCTCCTTGCGCACGCGCAGTCCGAACAGGATGTTCTCGCGCACGCTCAGATGAGGAAACAGCGCGTAGGACTGGAAGACCATCGCGATCCGGCGCCGGGCCGGCGGCAGATGAGTGACGTCACGACCGTCGATCAGGATCCGCCCCATGCTCGGTGTGTCGAGGCCGGCGATCATCCTGAGCGTGGTCGATTTTCCGCAGCCCGACGGCCCCAGCAGCACGACGAAGCTGCCGGCCGGGGCGATGAAGCTGGCGTCGTCGACCGCAGCGGTCGAACCCCACAGCTTGCTGACGTGTTCCAGTGCAATTGCGGCCATCAGGGATCTCGCCCGGATTCAAGCACGATAATGTTTCGATTTTCTTTCAGTGCCGACCGCACCGGGGGCAAACCTACCACAACCCGCCGCGCGCGAGGCACCCTGAAACGATGAGGACATTGCTGGTCGAAGACGACCGGATGATCGGCGAAGCGGTTCGTGCCGCACTGCGGCAAGACGGCCTGACGGTCGACTGGGCACGCGACGCGGCCACCGCCGACACGGCGCTGGCCGCCGGCGGTTTCGAGCTCGTGCTGCTCGACCTCGGCCTGCCCGGGCGCGACGGACTGTCGCTGTTGCGGGCGATGCGGGCCCGCAAGGACCCGACACCGGTGCTGATCGTGACCGCCCGCGATGCGATCGACGACCGGGTTGCCGGCCTCGACGCGGGCGCCGACGACTACCTGGTCAAACCCTTCGACCTCGACGAACTGGCCGCCCGCATCCGCGCGCTGCTGCGGCGCAGCGCCGGCCGCGCCGAGACCGTCATCGAGTACGGCGACCTGCGGATCGACCCGGTCGCCCGCACCGTCGCCCGGGCCGGCACGCCGGTGGCGCTGTCACCACGCGAGTACGCGGTGCTCGAAGCCCTGGTACGCCGGCCGGGCGCCGTGCTCTCGCGCACCCAGCTCGAAGACCGGCTCTACGGCTGGGACGATGCGATCGGCAGCAATGCCGTCGAGGTCTACCTGCACGGCCTGCGGCGCAAGCTCGGTCGCGACCTCATCCGCAACATGCGCGGCGTGGGCTGGTACCTGCCCGAGTCACCGGACGACGCACCGTGACTGCCCGCTCGATCCGCGCGCGGCTGCTGCTGTCGCTGGTGCCGCTGTTCGTCCTGGTCGAGGCGATGATCGGGGGCAGCACCTATCGCCATGTGCTGAACGAAAGCCAGGCGCTGTTCGACTACCACCTCGAACAGATGGCGCTGTCGCTGCGCGACCAGGGCGAAGTGCCGAGCCCGCCCGTGCCGCCCGCCGAGCGCGACAACTTCGACTTCGTCGTGCAGATCTGGAACGCCGACGGCTCCCGTGTCTACATCTCGCAGACCCGTTCGCGCGTGCGGCTGCCCGACCGGGCCACGCTGGGCTTTGCCGACATCACCGTGGACGACGAGCGCTGGCGGGTCTACGGGTTGCTGGCCCGCAACCGGGTGATTCAGATCGGCCAGCCCTATGCAGTGCGCGAGCGCATCGCCGTGGCGGCCGCACTGCGCAGCCTCACGCCGCTGCTGGTGGCTGCACCACTGGTCGCGCTGGCCGTCTGGTGGCTGGTCGGACTGGCGCTGCGGCCCATGGTGCGGGTCACCCGCGAACTGCGCCGGCGCGACGCCACCCGCCTGGATCCGGTGTCCGAGGAAGCGTTGCCTGCCGAGATCGAGCCGATGGTGCGCCAGCTCAACGGACTGCTCGCACGCCTGCGCCAAGCCTTCGCGGCCCGCCAGGCCTTCATCGCCGACGCCGCGCACGAGTTGCGCACGCCGCTGGCCGCGGTCAAGCTGCAAGCCGGCCTGCTGGAGCGCGCGACCAGTGAAACCGACCGCACCCAGGCGCTGGCGGCCCTGAAAACCGGAGTCGATCGCGCCGCCCATCTGGTCAGCCAGTTGCTGACGCTGGCCCGCAGCGAGCCGGATGCCGTCCGGCCCGACGCCGTGCAGGACGACACCGACCTGGCCGCGATCACACGCAGCACGCTGGCCGGGCTGCGCCCGATCGCGGCCGGCCACGAAATCGAACTCGCTCTGAACGCGCCGGACAGCCTTGCGCTGCCCGGCAATCCGGACGCACTGGGCGGGCTGGTGCGCAATCTGGTCGACAACGCCATCCGCTACGCTCCGGCTGACAGCGAGGTGACGGTCACGCTGTCGGTCGACGCCCCAATGCCGGCCCACACCGCAATGCCGGCCGATGCCGCAACGGCCCGCCTGGTCGTCGACGACGCCGGCCCGGGCATTCCGCCGGACGAGCGTGAGCGGGTGTTCGACCGCTTCTACCGCCGCGCCCAGGGCGAACAGGACGGCAGCGGCCTGGGACTGGCCATCGTGCGCGCCATCGTCGAGCGCCATCGCGGCCGGGTCTTGCTCACCGACTCGCCGCAGGGCGGCCTGCGCGTGGTAGTCGAGCTGCCGATGACGACGCCCCCGCCGGCCGCGGCCTGAATCCCGGCGCCGGCCCCCGGCTGCCATTTGCGGTCTTAAGACTGCCCTAAGAATCGACGCCTATCGTGCCAGCATCGGGCCACGAGCCCGTTCCCTACGAGAGGTGTTCGATGAAAACAACCACCACCATCCTCGCGCTCGCCACCGCCAGTGCCTTCACGGCCGGCGCTTTCATTGCCAGCGCATCCAGTGCCGTCGGCACGCCCCCCGAAGTGCGCGCCAGCGTCGAAAGCAGCGTCAACGCCGAAGCCGGCCATGCGGTGATCGCAGCGACCACCGCGCCCGACTACCGGGCCATCGTCCAGCAGTATGGACCGGCCGTCGTCGGCATCACCGTCGAAGGCAAGGTGGCCACCGCTCCCGACTTCGCGCGGGACCCCTTCTTCAGGTTCTACCGCGGCCTGCCGATCCCGCCCATGCCCAACGGCGAAGTGCCCATGCACGGCCAGGGTTCGGGTTTCATCGTCGACGCCGACGGCCTGATCCTCACCAATGCCCACGTCGTGCGCGACGCCAGCACGGTGACGGTCAAGCTGGCCGATCGTCGCGAGTTCGAAGCCAGGGTGCTCGGCGTCGATCCGGCCACCGACGTGGCCGTCCTCAAGATCGAAGCCAGCGGCCTGCCCACGGTCGCACTCGGCGATCCTTCCCGGCTTGCCGTCGGCGACCCGGTGCTGGCGATCGGCTCGCCATTCGGCTTCGAGCAAAGCGCCACGGCCGGCATCGTCAGCGCCAAGGGCCGCTCGCTGCCCGGCGACACCTACGTCCCGTTCATCCAGACCGACGTCGCCGTGAACCCCGGCAACTCCGGCGGCCCGCTGTTCGACCGTGACGGCAAGGTGGTCGGCATCAACTCGCAGATCTGGTCCCGCACCGGCGGCTACCAGGGCCTGTCCTTCGCCATTCCGATCGACGTCGCCGCCAACGTGCGCGACCAGATCGTTACCACCGGCGCCGTGCGCCATGCACGGCTGGGCATCACCGTCCAGGAAATGAACCAGGCGCTGGCCGAGTCCTTCGGGCTGGAGAAACCCAGCGGCGCGCTGGTCACCGAAGTCGCCACCGGCAGCCCGGCCGAGACCGCCGGCCTGCAGGCCGGCGACGTGGTCCTGGCCATGAACGGCAAGAAGCTCGAGCACTCCACCGAACTGGCCGCACGGATCGGCCAGTCCGACCCGGGCGAACCGGTCAAGCTCGTGGTGCTGCGCGAAGGCAAGCATCTGCCGATACACGCGATGCTCGGCGAAGTCCCGGCGCCGCGTGCAAGCGCTGCCGATCACGATGAACAGGCCGGTCCCGGGCGGCTCGGCCTGGCCGTACGGCCCCTGGTGCCCGACGAGAAACAGGCTACCGGCCTGCCGGGCGGGCTGGTCGTCGAAGGCGTGGCCGGCGCTGCGCAGCGGGCCGGCATCGAACCGGGCGACGTCATCCTGTCGGTCAACGGCCGCCAGGTGAACAGCGTCGAGCAACTGCGCAAGACGGCCGACGGCAGTCAGCGGCGGCTCGCCCTGCTGGTACTGCGCGAGGGCGGCCGGATCTTCATTCCGGTCACGCTCGGCTGAGTCCACACGACGACAGGATCAAGGAGACACCGAATGTACCCAAAGCGAGCTTCCGCATCCGCGATGACATTGCTCAGGCTGCAACGAGCCACCGCCCATGCCCGGCCCGCCGTACGCGCCCTGCTGGTCACGACCGCGCTCGCGTGGTCGATCAGCGGGGCGTTTTTACGGACTCTTCGATCCACTCGCGCCACACGGCCATGACGACGGCGAGGATCACCGGCCCGAGGAACAGGCCGACCAGGCCGAACGCGGCCAGTCCACCCAGTACGCCGAACATCACGAGCAGGAACGGAATCCGGGTCTGGTTGCTGATGACCAGCGGCCGGATCAGGTTGTCGACCCAGCTGACCACCAGGGTTCCCCAGGCCAGCAGGCCGATACCGTCGAACAGCCGACCCTCGATCAGCAACCAGACTCCGATGCTGCCCCAGACGAAGGGCGTGCCGAACGGGATCAGCGCGATCAGCGCCGTGATCGCCCCCATCAGCACAGGCGCCGTCACGTCGAACCACCAGTAGCCCAGGCCGGCCACGACCCCTTGTGCCAACGCGGTCAGCACCAGCCCCCAGACCACCGCCTGGGTCATGCTGCCGACCGCCGCCAGGTAGGGGTCGACGCGAGCCCCCAGGAAGCGGTGCAACACCATCTGCGCCTGCGCCAGCACCTTCTCGCCGTCGCGGTACAGGAAGAACACCGTGATCAGCGCGAAGCCGAGCTTGGCGGTATTGCGCCCGACCCCGCCGATGAACGCCAGCGATTCGGCCGCCCGCGCCTCGACCCAGTGCGCTAGCTGCACCCGGATGCCGGTCGGGTCACGGCTCAGTTCGTCGAGCATGCCCTGCAGCCAGTCACCGAACAACGGAATGCTGGTCACGAACTCGGGCAGCAGGTACGGCCCTTTTGCCAGCACGCGCCCGATCGCCGCATAGACGTTGCCGAGCTCCGTGCGCAGCAGCAGCGCCAGCCAGATCGCCGGCAGCACGAAGGA
>JBAYOD010000177.1:0-6746 GCA_041678445.1 Burkholderiaceae bacterium
CCGTTCGACAGCACGGTCGCACCGCCGATGCCGGGCACCCGGGCCACCTGCGCCCCGACGTGCTTGACCACGATCTCCTGCGTCGGGCTGATCGAATCGACGTGCACGGCGAGCCGCTGCTTGCCCGAGCGGATCACGACGATCGGCGACTGGTGCTGGGCCACCGGCTGCACATCGCGAGCGCCGAGCAGGGCCCCCAGGTAGTGCACCGGTACCCTACCGCCCTGCCAGTCGATGCTGCCCCGGGCGTAGGCTTCGGCCAGTGCCTGCGGCTTGAGCTGGAGCACCTGCTCGACGCTCGACGAGGCGATCGCGTACCTGGCCGGACCGACACCAACCAGCACCACCTGCGCAATCGCCAGCGTCAGCGGCAAGTGAACGATGAAGCGCGCGCCCTCGCCGCGCCGTGTCTCGATATCGATGCGTCCGCCGAGCGAGGCCACCTCGGTGCGCACCGCATCCAGGCCGACCCCGCGGCCGCTGATCTCGTCGACCGATCCGGCCGTGCTGAAACCCGGTACGAAGATCAGGTCGGCAACCGCAGCCTCGGACAGGCTGTCGGTGTCGGCGACCAGACCCAGAGTGGCCGCCTTGCTGCGGATCCGTTCGATGTCGAGGCCGGCGCCGTCGTCGGCGAACACCAGCACCACCTCGTTGCCTTCCTGGCTGACCTCGAGCCGGATCTCGCCGGCCTCGGCCTTGCCCGCCGCAAGACGAGCCGACGGGGCTTCGATGCCATGGGCCACGGCGTTGCGCAGCAGATGCTCGATCGGCGCGGCCATCCGTTCGAGCACACCGCGATCGATTTCCGCCGACGCCCCGCGCAGGTCCATGCTGACCCGCTTGCCGAGTTCCTTGGCAGCCTGACGCACGACGCGATACAGCCGGTCGGAGATCGACCCGAACGGCACCATCCGCATCCGCATCAGGTTCTGCTGCAGGTCGCGCAGGGTCCGCGCCTGGCGGAGCATGTCCTGGGTCGCGCCGTCGAGGCTGCGCATCGCGTTCTGCTGGACGGTCGCCACATCGTCGACCGCCTCGGCGAGCATCCGGGTCAGTTCCTGGAAACGCGTGTAGCGGTCGAACTCGAGCGGGTCGAACTCGCTCTCGTGCGCGCGCCGCTGGGCGTCGCCGGCCTGGATCTGCGATTCGGCCTGGATCTCGATCTCGCGCAGACGGCCACGCAAGCGGCCGACGTTCTCGGTCAGATCCTGCAGCGACTGACGCAACTGCGCCAGCTCGTTGTCGACCCGTGCCCGGGAGATCGACACCTCGCCGGACTCGTTGACCAGCCGATCGAGCAGATCGGCCCGCACCCGGACCAGGGCCCCGGCCTGGGCCACCGCCGGCGCCGCCACGTTGGCCGCCTGCGGCAAGCGCTCCGTGACGGCCGCAGACGGACCCGCCCGGGATGGCACCGCCGTCGCCTGGGCGGCATCGGCCTGCGCCTGCCCGACCGCCGACCCGACCGCCGAGGGGTCGGCGGCCGATCCCTGCGCCGGCGGCTCGACGCCGTTCTCGCGGATCGCCTCGAAGCGATCCATGGCGATGTCGTGTTCGGCCACCAGATCGTCGATCAACGCAGACGGCAGCACCGTCAGGCCGCTGGCCGCCTCGACCCGGGTCTCCATCTCGTGCACATGCTGGCCGAACACCATCGCGCCCGCCATCCGGGCACTGCCCTTGATCGTGTGCAACTGGCGCATCAGCAACTGCTGCAACGCGCGATCGTTCGGTTCGGCCTGCCAGCGGCGCAGGTTCTCGCCGATCTGCGGCAGGATGTCGACCGCCTCTTCGACGAAGATCGGCAGCAGGTCCGCGTCGAGCTCGCCGCTTTCCTGCTCACCGGCCGCCGCAGCCGGCGCCGTCGCGGACGGCACGGCAAGCGCCGCCGGATTCGTCCAGCGCTCGGCAAGCTGGTGGGCCAGCGCCAGGGCCGAGCCGTCGTCGAACGACTGCTGTCCGGCTGCGAAGCGGTGCAGCATCGCCTCGATCGACTCGACGCAGCGCCGGTAATCGTCCAGATCCTCCGGCGCAGCCGCCCGCCCGGCAGTGCGCTGCGCGCGCAGGAAGTTCTCCAGCCTTTGCGCGACCTGATGGGCCGCCGCGAGGCCGACCACCGACGTGCTGCCCTTGAGCGAATGCATCGCCCGCAACGCGGACTCGCTCGCCATCCGGGTCGGCGCACCCAGCCAGGCTGCAAGATCCTCGCGTACCGTCGCAACCAGCTCGTCGGCCTCGTCGAGGAAAATTTCGTACAGCTCGCGGCTCAGTTCGACCGAGCCGATCCGGACCAGCGCCGGCTGCGCGGCCGGGGCTTCCGGCTCGGCCTGGGCGGACTCCGGTTCGACCGGGACCGCCGGTGCAGCGTCGGTCACTGCCGCGGGGGCAACATCGGTCACTGCCGCGGGTGCAACATCGGTCGCTGGCGCCGGGGCAAGATCGGCCGCAATGGCAGCCTCGATGTCCGGCTCGGGTTCCGGCTCGGGCTCGAACTCGAACGCGGGCTCGGGCTCGGGCTCCGGCTCGAACTCGAACGCCGGCTCGGGCTCGGGTTCCAGCTCCGGCTCCGGCTCGGGCTTCCGCTCGAACTCGAACGCCGGCTCCAGCGCCGGCTCCGGCTCCGAGTCCGATCCGGCCTCGAAGGTGTCGACCGCCTCTGCGGAAACGTCTGCCGTGTCGTCGGACAACCTCGACTCGTCCAGCGACGCGCGATCGGCTGGCCGGCCGGCAAGCAGCGGCACAGTCAGGGGTTCGGCGCTGCCGATCGCCAGGCTTGCTCCGGCGGCGACGAGCGCGGCCAGGGCTTCATCGCTGGCGCGCCCCTGGGTCACGGCGTTGGCTGCCGCAACCACCGGCGCCGGATCGACGGTGATCGTCGGATTCGACGCCAGCATGCCGACCCAGCCGCGGAGCAGCGCAGCCACCAGTTCGATCAGGTCGTGCAGCGCACCGTTGACGGCCCGCGACTCGCCAAGCCAGGTGTTCGCCACCTTCTCCATCGCCCAGCCAGCCTCGCCGACGCCGGTCAGGCCGACCATGCGACCGGACCCCTTCAGCGTATGGAAACCACGGCGGATATCGACCAGCGGCTCGTGGGCCGACGGCGCTTCACGCAGCCGGCTGGCCGCCGCCTCGATATCGTCGAGGACCTCGACCGCTTCGCTGAAGAAGATCTCCAGCATCTCGGCATCGAGAAGCGGCGGGGCCGCCGCTGGCGCCGGAGCAGCAAGCTGCGTCGGAGCAGCCCCCTGAACCGGATCGGCAGCCTCCTGAACCGGATCGACAGCCTGCGGGAGAACCGCCGCCGACAATCCGGGCTCGGGTGCCACTCCAGCTGGGTCAGCCTCAGCGTCACCCTCAGGCGGCGTGGCCGTATCCGGCTGCCGCGTCTCGGTCACCTCGGGCAGTGCGATCGGCTCGCTCGCCGGGGTCGCTTCACGGCGACGCGCCACGGCGACTTCCACCGAAGCCTCGATGCGACCGGAATCGGGATCGAAGATGACGCCGATGCTGCCGTGCTCGGGCGCGACGAGACCGTCGATGAAGAACCCGAGGGCGCCCAGGCTGGCAGCGACGTCCTCGAACCGCTCGGAGGCGATGGGCTCCGGTGCACCCGTGTCATCCGGCGGCAGATCGCCGCCGCCACCGACCAGCCCGACGTCGCCGTCCGACTGCAGATAGTCGTCGACACCCGCGCCGACCAGCGCTCCGACACCGACCTGCGCCCGTTCGGCGAATCCGGCCACTTGGCGAGCCACTGCTTCGGCCGCGAGGCTGGCTTGCTGATGCCCGAGCAAGCTGAGCGCCCCGCCGATCTGGCGCAGCTGGCGGACCGCAACCGGCAGTTCGCTGTGCTGGCTCTGGTCGCGGAAGAAGGTGTCGAGCACCCGCTCGGCCTGTTCGAGGGTGACGCGTGCCTCGGCAACGAAGGTCGCCATCGTCAGCCGTTCGTGGGCAGCCTGGCCGAGCGTGCGCATCCACTCGGGCAAGGCGGGCAACGCCGCACAGTCGCGAGCCGCTTCGTCGAGCCGCTCGCCGAGTTCGATCGCGTGCGCATCGAGCGCACCGGCACGGGCCACGCCCTGTTCGAGGAACTGCTCGGCAAACAGCAGCGCGCCGGCAGCCTCCAGCGCCAGCGCCTCATCACCCTCGCGCTCGGGCGACGCCGCAGCGCGTGCACAGGCCAGCAGTCCGGCCGAAAGCCGCTGCAATCCGGCCGCTGGCAGGCGCTGGGCGGCTTCGGTCAGGGCTTTGGCGACCTCCAGCCGGGCCGACGCAGCGACCGGCCCGCCCGACAGGTTCTCCCAGGTCTGGCGCGACGCAACCAGCGCCTTGCGCGCCTCATCGAGTGCCGCCGGATCGACCGTGCCATAGCGACGCTGAGCGTAGTCGGCCGGAATCGCCTGGTCGAGCTGGAAAGCTGCCCGGATGCGGTCCACCTGCGCCGGACCATCCCGGGCGCCGGCCAGCAGAAAGAGGGCTTCGGCAAGCAAGCCGTCGGCCACCGGCAGCAGCTCGACGAGCGTGTGCCGGATCTGGAGATTGGTGCGTGCCAGCAGCCGCTTGGCGTCGACGCCGATGGCCAGCTTGCCGCTGAGCCAACCGTCGAAGCAGGCCAGCAGGGTCCGCCAGAACACCGGCTGGCGCGCCCCACGTGCCGTGTGCAGGATGGCGTCGACCGCCGTGCGCATCACCGTCAGCGCAGCCCGATCGGCCGGGTCGCGCATCAGCTTGAGCAGCGAGCGCTCGAAACCACCGCGGGCGGCGGCGATCGCCGCCGGATCGGTGAGCTTGACCGGCGGCGGATCGCAGAGGTCGCCGGCCGGTCGCGGCACGACCAGCAGGTCGGCCGGGTGGATCCGCGCCGCCCCGCGCGCCTGCAGCAGGTCACGATAGTACGGATACAGGTACAGCGGCTGGTGCGGCTCGCCGGCCAGCAGCGCATCCAGATACTCGGCCACCGCCGCGCAGGCCGCCCCGAACACGTCGGTGGCCGCCGGATCGAGCGCCAGCTCTGCGCTTTCGATCGCCTCGACGAAACGCTCGGCTGCGGCCGTGACCTTCGGGACCCCGGACAGGCCGACGATGGCCAGCGCGCCATGGGCCTGGTGCACGGCCGCCCGCGCCGCAGCCAGCGCGTCGGCATCGTCCGGCCCCGCGGTCTGCCGCTGGCGCAAGCCGTCGACGGCCGCCTGCAAGGACTGCTTGATCTCGTTGACGCACCACGACAGCACCGACAGATCGGGCGGCATGTCGAAAGGCGGGTTGTCTCCAGTCATCCGCTTCCCCGTCAGGCGACCTTGAACCGCGCCACCGAACTCTTGAGCTCCTGCGAGAGTTCCGAGAGCTGCCGGATCGAGCCGGCCGTCTGCAGCGTCCCCTCGCTGGCCTGCTCGGTCACCAGCAGGATGCGCTGGATCGACTGCGCCACGGTGCCGGCCGAGGCTGCCTGCTTCGACGTCGTGTCGGAAAAATCCTCGATCAGCTCGGCCAGTTGCGTGGACACGCGGCCGATCTCGCCCAGCGCCCGGCCGGCTTCGTCGGACAACTGTGTCCCCTCGACAACCCCCTGCGTGCTGCGCTCCATTGCCGCCACGGCGTCCTGGGTATCGGTCTGGATCGTGCGGATCAGGGCGGCGATCTGCTTGGTGGCCTCGGCCGAGCGCTCGGCCAGTCGCTGGACTTCCTCGGCAACGATCGTGAAGCCGCGGCCGGCCTCACCGGCCGACGCCGCCTGGATCGCCGCGTTCAGCGCAAGCACGTTGGTCTGTTCGGTGATGTCGGAGATCAGCTCGACGATCTCGCCGATCTCCTGCGAGGACTCGCCCAGCCGCTTGATCCGCTTGGCGGTCTCCTGGATCTGGTCGCGAATGCCGTTCATGCCACTGATTGCATTGTCGACCGCCTGCGAACCTTCCTCGGCCGCGGCCAGCGAATGGCGCGCCACCTGGGCCGACTCGGCCGCCCCCGCCGATACCTCGTTGATCTGCTGGGCCATCCTCAGCACGGCCTCACCGGTGTCGCGAATCTCGCGCGACTGCTGCTCGCTGGCCGCCTGCAGGCTCGACGCCGTCATCTGAGCCTTCGACGACGCCTCGTTGACCATCTCGGTCGTGGCGTTGATCCGCGCAACGAGGTTGCGCAGTTCCTCCACCGTGTAGTTGATCGAATCGGCAATCGCGCCGGTGATGTCTTCCGACACCGTTGCCTGGATCGTCAGGTTACCGTCGGCGACCTCCTGCAGCTCGTTCATCAGGCGCAGGATGGCCGCCTGGTTCTGGTCGTTCGCGCGCTTGGCCTCCTGCTCCAGGCGCTCGGCCGCCGCCCGCTGCCGCTCGGCCTCCTCGGCACGCGCCTCGCTGTTCGACAGGAAGGCCCGGAACAGGCCGAACAGGGCGAGCACCGCAATCAAGCCCGAAGCCGCGGCCAGCAGCTTGTACCAGCCGGACAGGCCCTCACCGGCCTCGATCCGCTCGCGCAGGCGTTCGAGCGATACGCGCGTCGGCTCGCTGTCAGCCAGGATCTGCGCGGCGGCACTGCGGGCAGCCGGCAACGCTTCGATTCCGGTCGCCGCCGCCGACAGGGCCGCAGCGGCAGCGGTACCGGTATTGCGCATCGTCTCCAGCGCCCGCCGCGCTGCGGCCTCGGTCAGCGGCGCCAGCCGCAGCCGTTCGCTGCCGTCGATCAAGGCATCGCTGAGCTCACGGAAGCGGGTCAGCGCCTGCTGCAACCCCGCCGGGTCG
>JBAYOD010000178.1:0-6709 GCA_041678445.1 Burkholderiaceae bacterium
CCTGGCCGGCGCCTTGTGCGCAGCCGAGGCGCACAGGGTTCCTGGCTGTCGCGCGCAGCGCGACGCCATCCTCATTCTCGCGGCGTCCTGTCTGAGCGCAGCGAGCGACGCGCAAGCGGCGGGCGCGCAGCGAGTTACGCCGCGCAGCCAGGAACCCGAGCACCGAGGGCAGCCCCGCGCAGCGGGGCCAAGCACCCGGCGCCGGCCCGGCGAAGCCCCCCGCACCTTGGCTGCCCCAGGCGCTCGAACGCGAAACCGCCTGAGCCACAGCCTAATCGATCCGGATGCCGGCCGAACGAATCACCTCGCCCAGCCGGCGGTGGTCGGCTGCCAGGTTCGCGGCGGCCTCGGCAGGCGTGTTGGCGACTGCGCCAAGGTTCATCCTGGCCAGCCGCTCACCGAACTCGGGCGAGCGCAGTTGCCGCACTACCTCGGCGTTGACCCGGTCGATGACGGTCGGCGGCGTGCCGGCGGGCGCCATCAGCACGAAGGTGGTGTCGGAATCGAAACCTTCGATTCCGGCCTCACCCAGCGTCCCCACATCGGGAAACTCGGCGAGCCTGGTCTTGCCGGCGACGGCCAGCAGCTTCAACTTGCCGGCCCGCACATTGGGCAGCGATACTCCGGCGTCGAAGACCAGGTCGATCTGGCCCCCCATCAGATCGGACAGCGCTGCCGCCAGGCCCTTGTAGGGGACATGGGTGATCTGCGTGCCGGTTTCCATCCGGAAAGTCTCGGCAATCAGGTGCGGGGCGCTGCCGTTACCCGGCGTGCCATAGCTCTGTCCGGGGCGGGCCTTGAGCCGTGCGATCAGTGAGGTCGCGTCGTGAGCCGGGTAGTCGGGCCCGGTGACGATCATCATCGAAAGCTTGACGAGCTGGGTGATCGGCTCCAGGTCGCGGGCCGGATCGAAACTCATCGGATAGAGATGGGGATTGACCGCCACCATGTCGGCGCTGGTCGCCAGCAGTGTGTGGCCGTCCGGGTCGCTCCTGGCGGCAATCTCACCGCCGATGTTGCCGTTCGCGCCCGGCCGGTTCTCGACGACGAACTGCTGGCCGAAGGCTTCCGAAAGTTTCGGCGCCAGCATCCGCGAGACGATGTCGAGCAGGCCGCCGGTCGGAAAGGTGATGATCAGCCGGACCGGCTTGGTCGGCCAGTCCGGGGCGGGCTGGGCTGCCAGCGGCCCCGCCGCCAGCCCCAGGCCCGTGCAGGCCACGCCGGCCAGCATCCGCCGGCGAGTCGCATCGAATTGCTGCACGACGATCTCCTGAATCGAATGAGGCAGTCGGAAATGGATCAACCCCGCTCGACGGGCCGTGCCGGATCGGCGATCCACTCGCTCCACGACCCCGGATAGAGGCGAGCCCCCGGCAGCCCGGCAATCTCCATCGCCAGCAGGTTGTGGCAAGCGGCAATGCCCGAGCCGCAGTAGTGGACGAGTTGCTGCGGCGCCAGCGGCTCGCTGCCGGCGCGTGCGCCGGCATCCGCCATCAGCTTCTCGAAGCCGGCCTTCAGCTCGGCGGCCGGCCGGAAGCGCCCGTCGGGCGCGAGGTTATCGGGCGCCGGCCGGTTCACTGCCCCGGGGATCCGACCGGCGACCGGATCGATCGGCTCGAGCTCACCCCGGTAACGGGGCGCCACCCGCGCATCGACCAGCAGCAGGCCCGGATCATCGAGGCCGGCCAGTACGAATCCGGTGTCCACCCGCATCAGGTCACGCGCGCGCCCGGTCAGGCTGGCCGGGCGCCGCACCGGGACCTCGGTGACCAGCGGCCGGCCGTCGGCCTCCCAGCGCGGCAGGCCGCCGTCGAGCACGGCGACGGCCTCGTGGCCAAGCCAGCGCAGCATCCACCACAACCGCGCCGCGGAGGCACCGCCGCGATCGTCGTAAACGACGACCTGCGTGTCGGGGCCGATCCCGGCTGCGCCCAGCACTTCGAGCAGCCGTTGCGGGTCGGGCAGCGGATGCCGGCCGTTGTGGCCGGTGTGCTCACCGCACAGCTCGCCATCCAGGTCGAGAAAGATGGCACCGGGCAGATGGCCGGCGCGGTAGGCGGTGCGCCCGAACTCCGGATCGGCCGGGTCGCTGCGGCAGTCGACCAGCACCCATAGCGGGTCGTCCAGGTGAGCGGCAAGAGTATCGGTATCGACGAGAAGTGTGTGCGGCATCAGGATTCCAGCCGGTTGCGAAAACAGGAAGGATACGACAGGCCGCCCCGGACTCAGCTGGCGGCAAGCATCAGCCAGGCGAGCCCGGCCACCATCAGTGTCATCCCGATCGCCTCGCGCCGGGTCGTCCCCTGGGCGAAGAGCTTGTGCGAGACCGCCTGCGCGAACAGGATCTCGATCAGGCCGAGCGTGCGCACTGCCGCCGCCGACTGCAGCGCGAACGCAAGAAACCACATCTGCGAGGCCAGCGCACCGGCAAAACCGGCCACCAGCGAACTTCGCCAGAGCCGGAAGATCGCCGCCAGCACGCCCCGGTCACGCCACAGCAGCCAGGCGCTCAACAGACTGGTCTGGATGGCCAGTGCGACCACCAGCGTAAGCGAGGCCCGCGCGTGAAAGGGCCCGTCACCGAGCGCCAGGATCGCCCCGCGAAAACCCACCGCCGACAGGGCGAACATCGCCCCGGCAGCAATGCCGAACAAGGCTGCCCGCGGCAGCCTGGCTGGCGTCGGGCGCACACCCGGCATCGACATCAGCACGACGCCGACCGTGGCCAGCAGAATCGCCGCAATGCCGCCGGCACTGAGCCACTCGCCCAGGAAGACCAGCCCGAACAGCGCGATCTGCACCGGTTCGGTCTTCAGGTAGGCGATCGACACGACGAAGGAGTGTTCGCGCATCGCGGCCAGCATCAGTGCCGTGGCCAGGATCTGGCAGACACCGCCGGCCGCTGTCCACAGGAAGAAATCCGCCGACCGCTGCAGCGTCGACAGGTCGGTGAAGGTCGCGATCAGTCCGAGGAACAGCAGACCGAAGGGCAGACCGAACAGGAAGCGCACATGGGTTGCCCCCACGGTGCCCACCTGCTCGGTGAGGCTGCGCTGCATCGCGTTGCGCAGCGTCTGAACGCTCGCTGCGGCAACGGTGCAGACGATCCAGAGCCAGGCTGGCGGTGCAAGATCGCTCATTCCGGCAGCGTCCAGCGCGCTGCCGCAGTGTCGTCGCCGGCGCGCGCCTGGACCCAGCGCTCGCCTTGCGACGTGCGCTCCTTCTTCCAGAACGGTGCGCGCGTCTTGAGCAGATCGACGGCGAACTCGCAAGCCGCGAAGGCTTCGCCGCGATGCGCCGAAGCCACTGCAACCAGCACGATCTGGTCGCCGGGTGCGAGCGGGCCGTAGCGGTGGATGACCGTCAGGTCGACGAGATCCCAGCGCTGGCGCGCCTGGGCGCAGAGGTCCTCGAGCGCGAGTTCGGTCATGCCCGGATAGTGTTCGAGCGTCAACGCCGCGACATCGCTGCCGTCGTTGAGATCACGCACCGTGCCGATGAAACTGGCGATCGCCCCGACCGCCGGGCGGTCGGCCCGCAAGGCGGCGATCTCGGCACCGACGTCGAAGTCCTGCTGCTGCACCCGGACCGTCATCGCCCGCCTCCGAGCGTCATCGCCCACCTCCGTCAGCCGCCGGTGACCGGCGGAAAGAAGGCCACTTCGTCACCCTCGGCGATCAGGGTCCGGGCATCGGCCATGCGGCGCGCAACCGCCACCTGCAGGCTGCGGTCACCCGCCAGCGTCTCGGCCCAGACACCACCACGCGCGCACAGCCATTCGCGCAGCTCGCCGGCCGTCATGGCATGCGGCAGCTCGACGGTCTCGCCCGCGGTGCCGAGCGCCTCGCGCAAACCGGCGAAGAACAGCAATTCCACTCTCATCGCGACAGTCTCGATCGAAGGGGGCCGGTTCGGTTCAGTCGAACAGGCCGGTATAGGGCAGGAAACGTACCTGGTCGCCACGGCGGATCGCCTGACCGGCCGGATTGTCGATCAGGCCGTCGGCCCAGACTGTCGAGGTCAGCACGCCGGAGCCCTGATTCGGATACAGCTCGAGCCGACCCTCGGCATCGAGCCGCGCCCGCAGGAACTCGCGGCGCGGGTCGGGGCTGGGCCAGTCGAAACCGGCTTCCAGCCGGACAGCCGGTGGCGCCAGCCCGTTTGCGCCCAGCATGCGCAGCATCAGCGGGCGCACGAACAGCAGAAAGGTCGCGAAGGCCGAGACCGGGTTGCCGGGCAGCCCGATGAACTGCGCATCGCCCGGCAGCGCAGCCGGCACCGCCATCGGTATGCCGCTCAGCGCCGATGCCGCCAGTGCGGCGGCCGACATGCCGGCGCGGCGCAGCCGGCCACAGGCGAGCGGCTTGCCCGGTTTGATCGCGATCTGCCACAGGGTCAGTTCGCCCTCGGCCTGGACCGCGGCGCGGACGTAGTCCTCCTCGCCCACTGACATGCCCCCCGAGCTGACGATCAGGTCGTTGTCGACGGCGGCGGCACGCAAGGCCTCGCGGGTCGCTTCGAGCGAATCGGGCACATTTCCCAGGTCGCTCACCTCGCAGCCGAACCGACGCAGCAGGCCGACCAGCATCGGCCGGTTGCTGTCGTAGACTGCGCCCGGCCTCAGCGGCTCGCCGGGCCTTGCCAACTCGTCGCCGGTAAAGAAACAGGCCACGCGCAGCCGGCGTTTCACCGGCAGTTGAGCCAGACCGACCGAAGCCGCCAGGCCGGCCGCCTGTGGCGACAGACGGGTGCCGGCAGGCAGGATGACGGTGCCGGCCCGGATGTCCTCGCCGGCCCGCCGGATCCATTCGCCCGGCGCCACAGGCCGGGTGAACGACGCGTCGTCGTCCTGGACGTCGACGGCCTCCTGCATCACGACCGCATCGGCGCCTTCGGGAATCGGCGCCCCGGTGAAGATGCGCGCCACGGTGCCCTCCACCAGGGGGGCCCCGATCTGGCCGGCAACGATGCGCTGGGCAACGGGCAGGCGCACCGGTGCATCCGGGCTGGCCGCAGCCAGCTCGGCACTGCGCACTGCGTAACCGTCCATCTGGGCATTGTCCAGGGTCGGAACATCCAGCCCGCTGTGCAGATCCTCGGCCAGGATCCGCCCGCCGGCTTCGGCCACGCCGACCCGCTCGATACCTTCGATCTCGGGGGTTTCGGCAAGCAGCCTCGCCAGGGCTTCGTCAAAGGGCAGCAACTGGGAATTCATGGCACAGGTCCAGATGTTCGAGGATGAATCCGGCGATCGTCCGCGGATCGTTCAGATCGAACCGCGGCACACCGCAAGCCACCGGGCCGTCGGCCGCCACCGCGACGATGTACGGATCGTCAGGCTGCAACAGCGGCTTGCCCAGCGCCGGGCGGTGCACCTCCAGCTTGGGGATCGGGGCTCGCTTGTAACCTTCGACCAGTACCAGGTCGCAGGGCGACAGGCGGGCCAGCAGCTGCGCAAGGGCGGGCTCGGCTTCGTCACGCAACTCGTGCATCAACGCCCAGCGGCGGGCCGAACCGATCAGCACTTCGGACGCTCCGGCCTGACGATGGCGGAACGAGTCCTTGCCCGGCTGGTCGAGGTCGAAACCATGGTGCGCATGCTTGAGCAGCGACACCTTCATCCCACGCCCGACCAGGCGCGGAATCAGTCCTTCGATCAGTGTGGTCTTCCCTGCGCCCGACCAGCCTGCAAAGCCGAACACCCTCTGGGCCGACATGAGCCTCCCCTCGGTCAGGTTTTCGTCCGGCCGAGTTTAACCCCGGGGGCACCGTGCCGCTCGCTGGCCGGCATGCGGGTCACCAGCCAGCTGCCGGCGACGATCAGTGCCAGGCCGGCGAAGGCGTCTGCCCCGAGCCGCTCGCCCAGGAACAGCGCGCCGCCGGCGACTGCGAAGAACGGCATCAGGAACATGCCCAGCGAGGCGCGCGTTGCGCCGACCCGCTGCACGAGCAGGTAATTCAGCACGGCCGGCGCGATCGTGCCGAACACCGCCAGCGCCACCAGCGCCCCGGCGATCGACGGGTCGACCGACAGCGTCCACGGACGCTCGAGCACGAGCGCAACCGGCACCATGATCAACGCGGCACTGGTGAACAAGCCGGCGGTCAGGGCGATCGGGTCGAGGTGTCGCGAGCGGCGCAGCAGCACGGTCGCAATCGCATAGGCCAGTGGCCCGAGCAAGGTGATCAGCTCGCCGCGCAGGTGGTCGCCCAGCCCGCCGAGCAGCGACGGCCCCATGATGACGACGACTCCCCCCATCCCGAGCCCGATGCCCGACAGCTTGCGCCAGCCGAGCTTCTCGTCGGGCAGCATCAGATGCGCCGCCAGCAGCGTGAACAGCGGCATCGTCGAATAGAGGATGCCGCTGACACCCCCCGGAATCGTCTGCTGGCCGATGACCAGCGCGCAGTAGGGAACGACGATGACGCCGAGCGAGACCTTGATCACCGTCAGGCGGTCGGCCCAGTCACGCGGCATCCGCAAGCCGGCCAGCGCCAGCGCGGCCAGGCAGAACGGCAGCGCGAGCACGACTCGCACGGCCGCCAGGGTGAACGGCGGCAGGGCGTCGATCAGCAGCTTGTTCAGGATGATCGAACTGGCGAAACTGGCCGCCGAAACCAGCAGCAGCGCCCAGTTGGACGGACTCACCGTGCGCGACTCGCGATGAACTGCTTGAGCAGGTCGACTTCGGGTGGCATCAGGGTGAAG
>JBAYOD010000179.1:0-6706 GCA_041678445.1 Burkholderiaceae bacterium
ATATACGCTCGAACTCGGTCGGATCCTTGGCGGTCACCATTTCGGCCGGGCGCGGCAGGTGCAGGTCGAACAGGCGCGACAGCCAGAAGCGCAGCGCAGCGGCCCGCAGCATGGCCGGCCAGGCCCGGGCTTCGGCTTCGGTCGGGGTGCGCACGGCCCGGTAGGCATCGAGCAGGGCGGTGAGCCGTCCGGGCTCGAACTGGCCATCGCCGTCGATGATGCACCAGTCGTTGACGGTCACGGCCAGGTCGAACAGCCAGGTGTCGACGCCGGAGAAGTAGAAGTCGATGATGCCGCCCAGACGTACCGACCCATCCGGGGCTTCGTCGAACAGCACGTTATCGCGGAACAGGTCGGCGTGCACGGCGCTGCGCGGCAGCACGGCGAACTCCGGGCCGGCGGCGAAAGCCTGCTGCAGCGCGAGTTCGTCGCGCAGCAGCGTGGCCTGGGCCGGGCTCAGGAAGGGCAGCACCTTCGGGGTGGTCTCGACCCACCAGGGCAGGCCGCGCAGGTTGGGCTGGGTGCCCGGGTAGTCGACCGCGGCCAGATGCATCCGGGCGAGCGTGGTGCCGACGACCGCGCAGTGTGCCGCGGTGGGGGCCATCTCGGCCCGCCCGGACAGGCGGGTCACCAATGCCGCCGGTTTGCGATTGAGGGTCGACAGCAGCCGGCCCGAGCGGTCGGGCACCGGATCGGGGCAGGCGATGTCGTGATGGGCCAGATGCTTCATCAGGCTCAGGTAGAACGGCAACTCCGCGGCGGACAGCCGTTCGAACAGCGTGAGCACGAAGCGGCCGCGCTCGACGTCGACGAAGTAGTTGGTGTTCTCGATGCCCGATGCAATGCCTTCGAAGCCGAGCAGTGTGCCGAGGTCGAAGGATTGCAGCCAGTGCGTGAGGTCTTCGCGGCTTACGGTCGTGAAAACGGCCATGTCAGAGGTAGAGCAAGGTCTCTCGTTCGTCGGTGGTCGGCTCGAAGCCCCGCGTCTCGTAGAAGTCGAAGATCGCTTCGACTGCGGCTTCCGGATGGTCGACGACCTGGATCAGGTCGAGGTCTTCCGGCGAGATCAGGCCGCTGCCGACCAGTTGCTCGCGCATCCAGTCGAGCAGACCTTTCCAGAACTTCGAGTCGGTGAGGATGACCGGAATGGGCCGGCCCATCCGCGTCTGGATCAGCACCAGCACCTCGATCAGCTCGTCGAGCGTGCCCAGCCCACCCGGCACGGCAACGAAGGCGCTGGCGTACTTCGCGAACGTGACCTTGCGGGCAAAGAAGTGCCGGAAGTCCAGCGAGATGTCCTGGTACGCGTTGCTGACCTGTTCGTGCGGCAGCTGGATGTTCAGCCCGATCGACGGCGACGGCCCTCTGAAGGCGCCCCGGTTGGCCGCCTCCATGATGCCTGGGCCGCCGCCGGAGATCACCGCAAAGCCGGCTTCCGAGAGCTGGCGCGACAGCGCGACGGTGAATTCGTACCAGCGGTGACCGGGGGCCACGCGGGCGCTGCCGAAGATCGATACCGCCGGTCCGACGGCGGCCATTCGTTCGGTCGCCTCGATGAACTCTGAGATAATTCCGAAAATATGCCAGGACTCGCGGGCCTTCAGCGAAGTCGAGCGTTCCTGGTCGGTGATTGCGCGCAACTGCGGCACTTGATTGCTGCTGGACATGTCTGAAGAAACGCTTCTGCTGGTCGACGGCTCGAGTTTCCTTTATCGCGCGTTTCACGCGCTGCCCGATCTGCGCAATGAAAGCGGCGAACCCACGGGCGCGATCTACGGCATCGTCGCGATGCTACGGCGTCTGCGAAACGACGGCAAATTGAGCGCAGGGGCGCACCGTGGCGCCGTCATCTTCGACGCCCCCGGGCCGACCTTCCGTGACGACTGGTACCCGGAGTACAAGGCCACGCGCAAGGCGATGCCCGACGACCTGCGCGCGCAGATTCCCGTCATCCACGACATGGTGCGTGCGCTCGGCTGGCCGCTGGTGGTCGTTGCGGGCATCGAGGCCGACGACGTGATCGGCACCCTGGCGGTGCGCGCCGGCCAGCGCGGCATGAAGACCGTGGTTGCCACCGGTGACAAGGATCTCGCCCAGCTGGTCGACGACCGCCTCGTCCTGATCGACACGATGGTGCGTGACAACGGCCAGCCCCGGCCGATGGATCGCGACGCGGTGATCGAGAAATTCGGTGTGCCGCCCGAGCGGATCGTCGACTGGCTGACCCTGGTCGGTGACACGGTCGACAACGTACCGGGCGTACCCAAATGCGGCCCCAAGACTGCGGTCAAGTGGCTGGAACAGTACGGCAGTCTCGACGGCGTCATCGAGCATGCGGCCGAGATCAAGGGGGTGGTCGGCGAGAACCTGCGCCAGAGCCTGGATTGGCTGCCCGTGGCGCGCCGCCTGGTCACGGTGAAGACCGACTGCGACCTGCCCGACGAGATCGACGATGTCGAGGCCGATCTGGTGCTGGACGACGATGACGACGAGCGGCTGCGTGAACTGTATGCCCGCTGCGGTTTTCGCAGCTGGCTGCGTGAGCTCGGCAGCGAGGCCCCGCCGCGCGCCCGGGTGATCGGCAGCGCCCAGGCGAACGAATCGGCGCCAGCAGGCGACGCTGGGCCGGCGGCCGAAGCGGCGCCGACAAGCGAAGGGCCGCCAGCTGCGCGACAGCCAGTCTACGAAACCGTGACGACCGACGAGCAACTCGATCGCTGGATCGCGCTGATCGAAGCGGCCGAGCTGACAGCCCTCGACACCGAGACGACTTCGCTCGATCCGATGCGGGCCCGGCTGGTGGGCCTGTCGCTGTCGATCGAGCCCTGGCGGGCCTGCTACGTGCCGGTGGCCCACGTCTACGCCGGTGCCCCCGCCCAGCTCGGACTCGAGCACGTGCTCGACCGGCTGCGGCACTGGCTGGAGAGCCCGGCGCACCCGAAAGTCGGCCAGAACCTCAAGTACGACGCCCATGTGCTCGAAAACCATGGCGTGAAGCTGGCCGGCATCGTTCATGACACGCTGCTGCAGAGCTATGTGCTGGAAGCCCATCGCGCGCACGACATGGATTCGCTGGCCGATCGCCATCTGCAGCGCCGCACCCTGCGCTACGACGAGGTGACCGGCAAGGGGGCGAGCCGGATCGGCTTCGATCAAGTCGGCATCGAGCGCGCGACCGAGTACGCCGCCGAGGATGCCGATGTCACGCTGCACCTGCATCGCACGCTCTATCCGGACATCGCCGCAGACGAGCGCCTGCTGACGGTCTACCGGGACATCGAAGTGCCGGTTTCGATCATCCTGCAGCGAATGGAGCGCAACGGCGTGCTGATCGATGCCGAGGCGCTGCGGCGCCAGTCCGACGAACTCGGCCACAAGCTGATGGCGCTCGAGAAGCAGGCGCACGAGGCCGCCGGCCAGCCGTTCAACCTGAATTCACCGAAGCAGCTCGGCGAGATCCTGTTCGGCAACCTGAAGCTGCCCGTCGTGAAGAAAACGGCCGGGGGGGCGCCGTCGACCGACGAGGAGGTGCTGGCCCGGCTCGCCGAGGACTACCCGCTGCCGCGTCTGCTGCTCGACTGGCGCGCGCTGGCCAAGCTCAAGAGCACCTATACCGACAAGCTGCCCCAGATGATCGACCCGGACACCGGGCGGGTGCACACCAGCTATTCGCAGGCGGTGGCGGTCACTGGCCGGCTGGCCTCGAGCGACCCGAACCTGCAGAACATTCCCGTGCGCACGGCCGAGGGCCGCCGCATCCGGGAGGCTTTCATCGCGCCGCCGGGTGCGAAGATCGTATCGGCCGACTACTCGCAGATCGAACTGCGGATCATGGCGCACCTGTCCGGCGATCCGGGCCTGCGCAGTGCCTTCGACCAGGGGATGGACATTCACCGGGCGACCGCGGCCGAGGTCTTCGGTCTCGAACCGGCCGACGTCAGCGCCGAGCAGCGTCGCTACGCCAAGGTCATCAACTTCGGCCTGATCTACGGCATGAGCGCCTTCGGCCTGGCCCAGAACCTCGGCATCGAACGGGAAGCGGCGAAGAACTGGATCGACCGCTATTTCGCGCGCTATCCCGGCGTGCGCGAGTACATGGACCGTACCCGCGCCCTGGCTCATGAGCAGGGCTACGTCGAGACCGTGTTCGGCCGCCGGCTGTGGCTGGCCGAGATCAACAGCCCCAACGGGCCGCGGCGCGCGGCCGCCGAGCGCGCCGCGATCAATGCACCGATGCAGGGCACGGCGGCCGACCTGATCAAGATGGCGATGATCGCCGTGCAGGGCTGGCTGGACAGTGAAGGCCTGGCGACCCGGCTGATCATGCAGGTGCACGACGAGCTCGTTCTCGAGGTGCCGGAGACCGAACTCGAACGGGTGCGCGAGCATCTGCCGGCGCTGATGACCCGCGTGGCCAGACTGGACGTGCCGCTGGAGGTCGAGACCGGCGTCGGCGGCAACTGGGAGCAGGCGCACTGACGGGCGGTGGCCCGCCTCCTGGATCACGATCGGCTACCATCGACGGGAAGCAAGTTCCCTTGAGGATGATGCGACTCGATCTCGTCAGTCTGCGTTACTTCGTCACGATCGCGAACCAGAAGAGCTTCCGGAAGGCTGCTTCGGAACTGCACATCAGCCAACCGGCACTCAGTCGTCGCGTACAGATGCTCGAGGACACGCTTGGAGTGTCGTTGCTGATGCGCCATGGCCGGGGCGTGACGCCGACTGCCGCCGGCGAGATCCTGCGCAAGCGTGCGGAAGCCATTCTGCGGCTTGAAACCGAGATCCACACGGATGTGCGCGCAACCAGCACGACCCCGGCCGGGCATGTCAGGATCGGTACGCCGCCGTCGCTCGCCAAGCTGCTGCTGCCGGGTATCCTCAATCGTTACTTGCGTGATTATCCGCAGGTCACGTGGTCGGTGTCGGAAGGGTTTTCCGACGAGATCCAGCGTAGCCTGCTGGAAGACAAGATCGATATCGCCATCCTGACTCAGGGGGCCGATCATCCCGACCTCTTATACCAGCCGCTTTATTCGGAGCAGCTCTGTCTGATCTTCCGCAGCGACGTCGCGCCGTTCACCTGCGCGCCGTTTCCGGTCGATGAACTGTCCACACTGCCGATCATCACCTCGCCAGTGATCCTCGATCTGCTCAATCGGCATGCGACCAGGCGTTGCACCGCAACGATCTCGCTGGGTTCGATCAGCCCGGTGGAAGGTCTGATCAGAGGGGCGAGAGGGTATTTCGTCGGGCAGCGCGCCCTGTTCTGGAATCAGATCGAGGAGGGTGCCTTCCGGGCCCTGGAGATCGAGGGCATGGTCTTGCCGAGATGTCTGGCAACCAGGGTGGACCGGCCGCTTTCGCTGGCGGCCGGGATGACCGTCGACGAGATCCAGCGGGGAATCGAGGAGATCATCCGCTGGCCCGCGTCGCCTTTCCTTCCGGCGCAGTCACTCGACAAGGCCTGACGACCCTTCGCCGGCGCTCTTTACTTCGGGCGGAGGTTGGCAGCCTCGACCACGCGGCGCCATTTCGCGATTTCTTCCGCAAGAAACCGGTTGGTTTTCTCGGGATTGGAGTCCGAAACGGTTGCAAACGAGGCCTTCTGCAGGTCGGCGATGAACTCCGAATCGGACATTGCCTCGGACACTGCCTGTGACAGTCGGTCGATGATTGCCTGGGGCGTGTGTGCCGGGGCTGTGAGGAAGTTGAAAGTCTCCGCGACCACCCCCGGGTATCCACTCTCGACGGCGGTCGGCAGGTCCGGCAGCATCGGCGAGCGTTGTGGGCCGGTGACGGCAAGCGCCTTGAGCCGGCCACTCTGGACGTGGGGCAGGATCGATGAGAGGGTCGTGCACAAGACGGGAATGTGCCCGGCGATCGCATCCTGGATGGCGGGGGCCGCGCCCTTGTAGGGCACGTGCTCGAGGCCTGGCAGGCCCGCCTCGAGCTTGAACAGTTCGCCGGCGAGATGATCGCTGCCGCCAACACCCGACGACGCGTAGCTGTACTTCCCTGGATTCGCCTTGATCAGTTGCACCAGTTGGGGAAGGGTCTCGACCGGTACCGATGGGTGCACGGAGATCGACATCATCGCCGAGGTGAGCATGGCGATCGACGAGAAATCCTTGATCGGGTCGTAGGTGATCCCGGGCATGATCAAGGGCGCCATCACGCTGGCGCTGGCGCCACCGAGCAGCAAGGTGTAGCCATCGGGGTCGGCGTGAGCGACATGAGAGGTGGCCAGGGTAGCCGTGGCGCCGACGCGATTTTCGACGACGATCTGCTGGCCGAGGACAGGCGTCAGTCTGGCGGCCAGTTTGCGCCCCAGAATGTCGCTCTGGCCGCCGGCCGCGAAGCCGACGATCAGCCTGATCGGGCGGGCCGGATAGGTGTTCTGGGCGAAAGACGGGCCGACGGCGAGGCCACCGGTTCCGATTGCCACCGCTGCCGCGGCGCCGTAGCCCAGTACGGCCCTTCTGCCCGCATGTACGTTCTTCTTCATGCCAAATTCCTCCTGGATGTGACGAATGGTCGGGAGTTCCGATGGCGCCGGCTGGCGCCATCGGAACTCCGGGTCATGCCGTGGTCGGCGTGTTTGCTACGGGCTGCGGACTCGGGCTGGCGATCTTTTCCCAGGGCAGGCCCAGCACGACCTTGTAGGAAATGCCGTTCAGGCTGTCGTCTTCGACCAGCTCGACGA
>JBAYOD010000180.1:0-6644 GCA_041678445.1 Burkholderiaceae bacterium
AACGTCGCCGGGGCAGGTCACGACCAGGACCGGCGCGGTGATGCGCGCCAGTTCGGGGCGCAGGTCCATGTCGCGGATCGCGGCGCAGCAGCCGATGTAGCCGGCCGGGTCGGTCTGCAGCAGGCTGCGGCGCACCGTGTGGAAGCGCTCGTCGGCACGCGTCACGAAGCCGGCGGTGAAGAAGCGGCTGAGCGCCGTGTCGGCAACCCGCGCCATGCCGCCTTCGCGCACCTGGGCGATCCGGTCGGCAAAGCCCTCGGGGGCCGTCTTGGCCGTGGTGTTCGAGAGCACGAAGCGCTCGAAGCGCTCGGCGGCGTTGGCTGCCAGCCACAGGCCGATCATGCCGCCGATCGATACGCCGCAGAAATGCGCCCGCGCGATGCCGGCTGCGTCCATCGCGGCGAGCACGTCGCCGGCCAGCAAGGCGATCGTGTAGTCGCCGGGGCTGGCGGCCGAGAGGCCGTGGCCGCGCTTGTCGACCCGCAGGACCTGGAAGCGGCGCAGCAGGCCGGGCATCAGCGGATCCCACAACGACTGGTCGGTACCAAGCGAGCTGACCAGCACCAGGGCCGGGCGTTCGGGATGGCCGTCGAGCCGCCAATGCAGCCGGGCGCCGCGGTGTTCGAGGACGGGCATGTCGGGAGAGTCTCCTGGGCGATTGCGGATCGGGTCGGCTGCGCCGTTCAGTCGATCGGACCCTGGGCGCGCCAGTCGGCCAGCACGGCTTCGAGCATCGCGGTGGCCCCGGTCAGGTACTGCTGCGGGGTGAACAGCGCATCGAGTGCCGCGCCGGACAGGAGGGCGCCGACCTCCGAATCGGCGGCCAGCGCCTCGCGCAGCGGCCGGCTGTCGGTCAGCGCCTCGCGGCAGATCCGTTCGACCAGCGTGGCCGCCGCCGGCCGGCCGAGCTGGCCGGCGAGTGCGAGCGTGACGGCTTCGGCGTACACGAAGCCGCCGGTGCGCTCCAGGTTCGCGCTCATCCGGCCGGCGTCGATGCGCAGGCCGGCGACGACTTCGAGCATCGACTCGACCGCGCTGCCGGCGACGTCGAACAGATCGGCCAGCACGAAGAAGCCGTTCTGCCAGTTGCCCAGGCCGCGCTCGTGTTCGGTGGCCAGCTGGGCGGTGAGGATGGCGGCCAGTTGCGGCGCGCGGTAGCCGGCTTCGAGCGCCAGCATGGCGCCGACCGGATTGCGCTTGTGCGGCATCGCCGACGAACCGCCGCGACCTTCGGCGACGGGTTCGAAGGCTTCGGCGATCTCGGTCTGCATCAGCAGCGAAATGTCGCGCCCGATCCGGGCGGCAGCGCCGCAGACCATCGCGAGTTCGGCGCCGATCCGGGCGATCCGGTCGCGCCCGGCGTGCCAGCTGGTGGCCGGCGCAGGCAGGCCGAGCGAGTCGGACAGCGCCCGCACCACCTGCGGGGCCGCGTCACCCAGCGCGGCCAGCGTGCCGGCGGCGCCGCCGAACTGCAGCACGGCCTGTTCGGTGACGGTGCGGGCCAGCAGCGCGCGCGCGCGGGCCAGCTGGTCGAGCCAGCCTGCCGCCTTCCACCCGAAGCTGACCGGTGCGGCGGCCTGCAGCAGGGTGCGGCCGGTGATCGGCGTGTCGCGGTGCGCGTCAGCCAGCGCCGCCACGGCATTGCCCAGTTCGGTGAGCATGTCGCCGAGCGCCCTCGCCCCTTCGCGGGCGAGCAGCATGGCGGCCGACTCGATGACGTCCTGGCTGGTTGCACCGACGTGGACATGGCGGGCCGCTTCGGGCGATCGGGCCGCCACGGCCGCGGTCAGCCGGGTGACGAAGGGCAGGGCCAGTGTGCCGGCCCGGCGCGCCTCGCGGGCCAGCGCGGGAGGGTCGAAGGCCGCGGCCAGCCGCAGCGGATCGGTGGCCAGCTCGTCGCAGACGGCGTCGATCGCCCCGGCGGCGTCGCGCGGCACCAGACCGCAATCGGCCTGCGCGCGGGCCAGGGCGGCCTCGAAGCGCAGCATCGCGGCCAGCATCGCGTCGTCGGACAGCAAGGGGGCGAGCCGCTCGCAGGCGAACATCGTGCGCAGGCTGGCCATGGGGACGTCTGACATGCGTTTCAGTCTACCCGAAGCGACTGTCGCCATGGCCATGCTAGAGTCGCCACGATGAGCTTCGTCGAACGCCATGGGCTGCGCGATGCAGCGCAGCAGGCGGCTGCCCGCGCGGTGGCCGATCGGATCCGCGCCGACGCGCTCGAAGTCGTGCGTTTCGTGTTCGCCGACGCCCACGGGCTGCTGCGCGGCAAGACGCTGGTGGCTGGCGAGGCGATCACCGCCCTGGACACCGGCGTCGGGCTGGTCGCCACCCATCTGCTCAAGGACAGCTCGGACCGCACCGCCTGGCCGGTGTTCACGCCGGGCGCCGGCTTCGACAATCCCGACTTCGAAGGCGCCTGCGACGTCATCCTCGTCGCCGATCCGGACACCTTCCACGTGCTGCCCTGGAGTCCGCGCAGCGGCTGGATCCAGTGCGAGGCCCGCTTCGCCGACGGCAGCCCGGTGCCCTTCGATACGCGTGCGCTGATGCGCAAGGCGCTGGCCAGGCTGGCCGGCGCCGGTTTCGATTACAAGGTCGGCCTGGAAGTGGAGTTCCATGCCTACCGGCTCGACCCGGCGCCGATCGCGCCGGCCCAGGCCGGCTGGCCGGGCGAGCCGCCGCGCGTGAGCCTGCTGAACACCGGCTACCGGCTGTTGTCCGAGCAGCGCTACGACATGCTGGAGCCGGTCGTCGAACTGCTGCGCGGCCCGCTGCTGGAACTGGGCCTGCCGCTGCGCTCGATGGAGATCGAACTCGGGCCCAGCCAGATCGAGTTCGTCTTCGGAGCGCTGACCGGACTGGCGGCTGCCGATGCGATGATCCTGTTCCGCAGCGCGGTCAAGCAGATCCTGCGGCGCCACGGCTATCACGCAAGCTTCATGTGCCGGCCGAAGCTGCCCGACGTGATGTCGTCGGGCTGGCATCTGCATCAGTCGCTGGCTGCCCGGGCCGACGGCGCCAATGCCTTCGCCGGTCCCGGCACCCGCGCCGACGACTGCCTGAGCGGGGTCGGCCGCAGCTTCCTGGCCGGTCTGCTCGAACACGCCCGCGGCGCTTCGGTGTTCGCGACCCCGACGATCAACGGCTACCGGCGTTTCCGGCCGAATTCGCTGGCCCCCGACCGCGCCAGCTGGGGACGTGACAACCGGGGGGCGATGGTGCGCGTGATCGGGGGCGCAGGCGACCCCGGCACCCGGCTGGAGAATCGGGCCGGCGAGCCGGCGGCCAATCCCTACCTGTTCATGGCTGCCCAGATCCACGCCGGGCTGGACGGCCTGCAAAGAGGGCTCGAACCGGGGCCTTCGGCCGATTCACCCTACGAGGTTCCGGTACCGCTGCTGCCGCGCAGCCTGTCGGAAGCGCTCGCGGCGCTGGCCGGCGACCCGGTGCTGACCGATGCCTTCGGTCAGCCGGTCATCGACTGGTACACGCGGATCAAGCGGGCCGAGATCGCACGCTTCGAAGCCGAGGTCACCGACTGGGAGCACCGCGAGTATTTCGAGATGTTCTGAGTTTCGAGATGTCCTGAAGTCTGCCGCAGCGTCGGCCTGCCCTGTCCTTGCCACCATGCCCAACGTTCATTTCATCGCCTCCGACGGAACCGAGACCGTGCTCGACGTCTTTCCCGGCAACAGCCTGATGCACGCGGCCGTCTTCGACGGTATCCGCGAGATCGAAGGCGTCTGCGGCGGTTGCCTGGCCTGCGCGACCTGCCACGTCTACGTCGACCCGGCCTGGGTCGACCGTCTGCCGCCGCCGGGCGAGGAGGAGTTGCGCATGCTCGGCCAGGTGGTGGCCGAACGGCTGCCGAACAGCCGCCTGTCGTGCCAGCTCGAAATGCGCGAGGATCTCGGCGGCCTGATCGTCAGGACGCCGGACCGCCAATCCTGAACCGGCACTGCACCGGCAGCCGACCGGAGCCGTCGCCGGACCTGAACGAACCCGTAACTTGAGACTCGTAACTTGAGACTGCACCGGAGTCATCGATGACGTTTCGCCGCACCCTCATTCGTGCCGTACTGGCGGCCGGCCTCGGCGCCGCGCTCGCGCCGGCCGCCCTGGCCCAGCAGCCGGTCGCCCAGAAGCCGGTCACGCTGAAGTTCCACACCTTCATGGCGCCGCAGTCCAATGTCTGGCTCAGCATGCACACGCCGTGGATGGACAAGGTCGAGAAGGAGTCGGGCGGGCGCATCCGGTTCGAGCGCTACCCGGCGATGCAGCTGGGCGGCACGGCGCGCGACCTGTTCGACCAGGTGCGCGATGGCGTCGTCGACGTGATCTGGACGCTGCCCGGCTACACGCCCGGGCGCTTTCCGCGCATCGAGGTGTTCGAGCTGCCGTTCATGATGACCAACGCCGAGGCAACGTCCAGGGCCTACTGGGAGTACGTGCAGACCTACGCCCGGGACGAGTTCAAGGATGTTCACCTGATCGCCGTCAACGTGCACGGGCCCGGTGTCCTCCACATGCGCGACCGGCAGGTCCGTTCGGTCGAGGATCTGAAGGGCCTGAAGATGCGTGGGCCCAGCCGTTTCGTCACCCGGATGCTCGGCGCGCTCGGCGCTACCCCGGTCGGCATGCCGTTGCCGCAGATCCCCGACGCACTGTCCAAGGGGGTCATCAACGGTGCCGTCATCCCGTGGGAGGTCGTCCCCTCGGTGAAGGTCAACGAGCTGGCCCGCTATCACGCCGAGTTCGCGCCGGAAGCCGGCGCGCTGTACACGGCCACGTTCGTGATGGCGATGAACAAGAAGAAGTACGAGTCGCTGCCGCCCGAACTGAAGAAGGTGATCGACGACAACTCGGGGATGGCAACCTCGGCGTGGCTGGGCAAGACCCAGCAGGGCAACGACCCGAAGGGTCGCCAGAGCGCCGAGACGCCGCGCAACACGATCTACACGCTGTCGCCCGAGACGGCCGCCGCGTTCCGGACGGCCGCCGCCGACGTCGCCGACGAGTGGGTGCGGGAGATGAACGGCAAGGGCCATGACGGTCAGGCGCTGCTCGACGCGGCGAAGGCGCTGATCGACAGACACACGCCGTAGCAGAGACCGTAGCGAAAGAAGAAGCAGCAGAACCGGAGAGCGGCGTGAACGTCCTGATCGTCGGAGGCGGTATCGGCGGCCTGTCGCTGGCGCTGATGCTGGCGGCGCGCGGCATCGCGGTGCGCGTGTTCGAGGCGGCGGCCGAATTGCGTCCGCTCGGCGTCGGCATCAATGTCCAGCCCAGCGCGGTGGCCGAGCTCACGATGCTCGGCCTGCTCGAGCGGCTCGACGACAGTGCGGTGCGGACCGCCGAGGTTGCTTACTACAACAAGTTCGGCCAGCACATCTGGACCGAGCCGCGCGGCATCGATGCCGGCTACGCGGTGCCGCAGTTCTCGATCCACCGCGGCGTGCTTCAGATGCTGCTTTGCGACGTCGTGCGCGAGCGGCTCGGCGCGCAGGCGATCGAAACCGGTGTCGAGGCGATCGCCGTGGCGCCCGAAACCGGCCAGCTGACGCTGCGGGTGCGGGCCGACGGCAGCACGCGGGTCGAGCAGGCCGACGTCGTCATCGCGGCCGACGGCATCCATTCGGCAGTCCGCCGCCAGTTCTATCCGGACGAGGGGCCGCCGCGCTTCTCGGGCCGCATCCTGTGGCGGGCGACCAGCTACGACCGGCCCTGGCTGGGCGGGCGCACCATGGTCATGGCAGGCCACGCCAACCAGAAGCTGGTCGCCTATCCGATCACCCGGCCCGATCGCGACGGCCGGGCGCTGCTGAACTGGATCGCCGAACTGCAGGTGCCAGGCGGCACGCCGCCGAAGGACGACTGGAATCGTGAGGTGCCCAGGAGCGTCTTTGCGCCGGCCTTCGCGAACTGGCATTTCGATTGGCTCGATGTGCCGAAGCTGTTCGACGGCGCCGAGCGGGTCTTCGAGTTTCCGATGGTCGACCGCGACCCGCTGCCGCGCTGGAGCTTTGGCCGCGCAAGCCTGCTGGGCGATGCCGCCCATCCGATGTACCCGATCGGTTCGAACGGCGCTTCGCAAGCCATTCTCGACGCCCGTGTGCTGGCCGATGCGCTGGCCGATGCGGCTGCCGCGGGCGACGGCGCGACCCCGGTCCCGGCGGCTGCGATCGAGGCGGCGCTGCAGGCCTACGAAGCCGACCGCCTGCCGAAGACGGCGCGCATCGTCATGGCCAACCGCGGCCAGGGGCCGGACCACGTGATGCAGATCGCCGAGGAGCGCGCCCCCGACGGTTTCGGCCACATCCACGACGTGGCCGCGCACGAGGAACTGGTCGAGATCGCAGCCGGCTACAAGGCCGTCGTCGGCCTGGAGATCGAGGCGGTCAACGCGAAGATGAAGGCTTGGCGGGCGCGCGCATGAGAACCCGACGGGCGCGCCCGGGCGGCGCCTGACACGGCTTGGCGTTCGAGCGGTCGGGGGCAGCCAAGGTGCGGGGGGCTTGGCCTGGCCGGCGCCGGGTGCTTGGCCCCGCTGCGCGGGGCTGCCCTCGGTGCTCGGGTTCCTGGCTGCGCGGCGTAACTCGCTGCGCTCCCGCCGCTTGCGCGTCGCTCGCTGCGCTCAGACA
>JBAYOD010000181.1:0-6640 GCA_041678445.1 Burkholderiaceae bacterium
AACCGGCTGGGGCTGCACGCCCGGCCGTCGGCCCGGGTCAGTGCGCTGGCCGGCAAGTTCGCCGCCGAAGTCTGGCTGACCAAGGACGGGCGGCGCGTGAACGCCAAGAGCATCATGGGCGTGATGATGCTGGCCGCGGCACGCGGCGCCACGCTGACGATCGAGGCCGATGGTCCCGACGAAGCCGAAGCGGTCGCTGCGCTCAGCGAGCTGATCGGCTCGGGCTTCGACGAGGAGTAGCCGGGCCATGTTCAGCCTGCGCGGCAGCGGCATCGGCGGTGGCATCGCCATCGGTCGTGCCCGGGTCATCGAATCGCGCCAGCGTGACATCGTGCGCTACCGGTTGCAGCCCGCCCAGGTCGAGGCGGAGCTCGAGCGGCTGACGGCTGCCGTGCAGCGGGTCAAGACCGAGCTCGGCACGCTGGCCGACGATCTCCCCGAAGCGGCGCCGGCCGAAGCCCAGGCGCTGCTCGAGGTCCACGCCATGATCCTCGACGATCCGGCGCTTGCCGACGCCACGCGCGACGCGATCCGCGGCTATCTGTGGAATGCCGAATGGGCGGTGTCTGCGCAGGCGGCACAACTCGCCGCGCAGTTCGCCGAACTCGACGACGCCTATCTGCGCGAGCGCGGCCGCGATGTCGAGCAGGTGGCCGATCGCGTGCTGCGTGCCCTGTCGGGTAGCCGTGTGGCCGGTATGCAGACCTCGGAGCCGGCGATCTTCGTGGCCGCCGACATGGCGCCGGCGGACATGCTGATGCTGCGCACGGCGCTGGGCTTCCTGACCGATCTGGGCGGTACGACCTCGCACATGGCGATTCTTGCCCGCAGCATGAACGTGCCGGCCGTGCTGGGCCTGGGCAGTGCGAGCGAGCTGATCCGCGACGACGACTGGCTAATTCTGGACGGCGATGCCGGGGCGGTCATCGTTGCGCCCGACGAAGCCGTGCTCGCCGAGTACCGCCACCGGCAGGCAGCCGGGCGCTTCGAGCGCGACCGCCTGCGCCGGCTGCTCAGCGTTCCTGCGCTGACGCTCGATGGCCAGCGGATCCAGTTGCTCGCCAACATCGAACAGCCCGGAGAGGCGGCGCAGGCCTTCGAGGCCGGCGCCGAAGGCGTGGGCCTGTTCCGCTCCGAGTTCCTGTTCCTGAACCGGCGCGAGCTGCCGGACGAGGACGAGCAGTACGAGGCCTATCGCGAAGCGGTGCTCGGCATGCAGGGCCAGCCGGTGACCATCCGCACGCTCGACGTCGGCGCCGACAAGGCGCTCAGCGGCGAGCATGGCGTGCCGTCGCCGAATCCCGCGCTGGGTCGCCGCGCGATCCGCTACTGCCTGTCGGCGCCGACCGTCTTCCTGACCCAGCTGCGGGCCATCCTGCGCGCCTCGGCGCATGGCCCGGTGCAGGTGCTCATCCCGATGCTCGCCCACGGCCACGAGGTCGACCAGGCGCTCAGGCTGATCGAACAGGCACGCGCGCAACTGTTGGCACGCGGCCTTGCCTTCGACCCGGCAACCCGGGTCGGCGGCATGGTCGAAGTGCCGGCGGCCGCGCTGGCCGCCGGCCTGTTCGCCAGCCGGCTCGACTTCCTGTCGATCGGCACCAACGACCTGACCCAGTACACCCTGGCGATCGATCGCACCGACCACGAGGTTGCCGCCCTTTACGACCCGTTTCACCCGGCGGTTCTCCGGCTGATCGCAATGACGATCCGGGCCGCGCGTCGCCTCGGCAAGCCCGTGGCCGTCTGCGGCGAGATGGCCGGCGACTGGGGTGCCACCCGCCTGTTGCTCGGCATGGGCCTGACGCAGTTCTCGATGCATCCGGCCAGCCTGTTGCGGGTCAAGCAGGAGATCCTGCTGTCGGATGTTTCCAGGCTGGCGCCCAGGGTATCGCGGCTGCTGGCGCTCGACGAGCCGCTGCGGGTGCAGGCGGCGCTGGCCAAGCTGCGCACCGTCTGACGGGTGCTGTCGGTGGGCGATCGTCGATGGCTGATTGTCCGCTGGCCGATTGTCCGATTTGACATCCGTCGTGCCGGTCGGTAACGTTTTGACCGGATTGCGCCGATTTGAGGACCAGCTTGCGGGCGCTTAAGAAATGCGGCTAAAGCGGCGGGGACGTGTTCCCGAAGCCCGATCCGCGACGCAAGCCGGTCGGGCTTTTTCGTTTTTCGCGTCGACGCTTCGTTGTCAGGCTCCAGGCTCTTCACCTCCATGTCGGTACCCGGTTCCGTTGGTCAGGTCGTTCCCCAGCGCATGTATTTCGATGCGCCGCTCGACTTGCGCAGTGGCGCAGCGCTGGCCGGCTATGAACTCGTCTACGAAACCTATGGCACGCTCGACGCATCACGCTCGAATGCCGTCCTGATCTGCCATGCGCTGAACGCCTCGCATCATGTCGCCGGCACTTACGGCGACGATCCGAAGAGCGCCGGCTGGTGGGACAACATGGTCGGGCCGGGCAAGCCGGTCGACACCAACCGCTTCTTCGTGGTCGGCATCAACAACCTGGGCAGCTGCTTCGGCTCGACCGGCCCGATGAGCCCGAATCCGGCCACCGGAGCGCCCTACGGGCCCGACTTTCCGGTGGTGACCGTCGAGGACTGGGTGCATGCCCAGGCGCGCCTGGCCGACGCGCTGGGCATCGAGCGCTTCGCCGCCGTCATGGGCGGCAGCCTCGGCGGCATGCAGGCCCTGGCCTGGGCAGTGCTGTACCCGGAGCGGATCGCCCACTGCGTGGCGATCGCCACCGCCGCCAAATTGTCGGCACAGAACATCGCGTTCAATGAAGTCGCCCGCCGCGCCATCATCACCGACCCCGATTTCCACGGCGGCCGCTTCTACTCGCATGGCGTCGTGCCGGCGCACGGCCTGCAGGTCGCCCGGATGATCGGCCATATCACCTACCTGTCGGATGATTCGATGGCCGCGAAGTTCGGCCGCCTGCTGCGGCCGGCTGTACAGGCCCGCGAGGCCGACGCGCCAGCCAGTGAGCCGGGTGACGCCGCCGCTGCAGCCGTGCGCAGCGACTACCGCTTCACCTTCGACGTCGAGTTCGAGATCGAGTCTTACCTGCGCTACCAGGGCGAGAAGTTCTCGAAGTACTTCGACGCCAACACCTATCTGCTGATCACCCGCGCGCTCGATTACTTCGACCCGGCGCTGGCCCACGACGGCGACCTGGCGGCAGCCCTGGCCCCGGCCACGGCCGACTTCCTGATCGCATCGTTCACCACCGACTGGCGCTTTGCCCCCGAGCGCAGCCGCGAGGTCGTCCAGGCGCTGCTGGCCGCGCGCAAGCGCGTCACCTACGCCGAGATCGATGCGCCGCACGGCCACGACGCCTTCCTGCTCGAAGACCCGCAGTACCTTCAACTGGTGGCCGCCTATTTCGACCGCATCCACGCACGCTGCGTCGGTGCAGCCCGGACATGAACGCAACCTGGACATGAGCGAAGCCCCGCGCCCCGCCCGCGAAACCCTGCGCCCCGACCTCGAGGTGATCGCCGGCTGGATTCCGGCCGGTGCCCGGGTGCTCGATCTGGGCTGCGGCGACGGTCAACTGATGGGCTGGCTCGAGCAGTCCCGCGGCTGCACGGGCTACGGCGTCGAGATCGATGACGCCGAAGTGCTCGCCTGCGTGCGGCGCGGCATCGACGTGATCCAGCAGGACATCGAAGCCGGCCTCGGCATGTTCGGCCACGGCCAGTTCGACATCGTCGTGCTGTCGATGGCCATCCAGGCCACCCACCAGACCGAGAAAGTCCTGCGCGAGATGAGCCAGGTGGGCAGCGAGGGCATCGTGTCGTTCCCGAACTTCGGCCACTGGTACCACGCCTGGTCAATCCTGCGCGGCCGCATGCCGGTGTCGCGCGAGATGCCCTACGAGTGGTTCGATACGCCGAACCTGCACCTGGCCACCGTGCGCGACTTCGAGGACTTCCTCGAACGGCTCGGTCTGGTCATCACCGGCCGCGCCTTCCTGGCCGATGGCCACCCGGTGCGGACGCTGCCGGCGCTGCGCGCCACCCAGGCGATCTACCGGTTCAGGCGGGCAGCACAGGACCGGTCCGGGTGAGCGTCCGGGCCGGGTCGGGCGAGCGTCAGAGGTCAGGGTCGGTGGCTCCAAGCATGCGGGACATGCGACCGCAGATCTCGGCCTGCCAGCCTTCCGGACTGTTGGCCTGTCCGACCACCACGACCCGGTCCCGCCGGTACAGCATCAGCTGACAGGATTGTCGCGTCCGTTCAGCCAGTTCCGCGAGCAAGGGCTGCGAGATCTGCATCAGACGTTCGAGCGGTGGCTGGCGATGCGCCAGACGGAACATCTTCAGCGTCAAGGTATGGCGGTCGCCGTCATCGACCTGGATGTAACCAGCCTGTCGCAGGACGACCACCATGCGGAAGATCTCGTTGACGTTGCGCCCCAGAACCTCGGCCAACTGCCTGAGGGTGTAGCCCTGGCTCGTCTCGCTGAGCGCTTCCAGGATCTCCAGACCCTTTTCCAGAGCCGGCGCGCTGTAGCGCCTGGCGGTGCCGGCAGGGTCCGGCGCCGAAGCAGAAAACGAGGAAAAAGGTTTGGGGTGGTCATAAACGGAAGCCATGTGCTTCGAGAAAGTGAGCTTCGGGAAGTGGGTGATCGCAGGAGAGAGCGGAGCAGCCTGATGCTCACTTCCAGAATAGGCGCATGTATTTCATATATGAAGTCATCCATTCGTATGTGACATCAACGAGGTGGCAGACGAATAGGCACAAGGTGGTATGCCCTTGGTGGCGCCGCGGTTCCCGGCCGATTCGGATTCCAGGAATGACTGGCCTTCTAATCCTGGGTCACGTCAGGTGAGTCGGTACGGATTTGGGGAAACAACTTTTTACTGGTGAAAAGTCGAGCACCGGGCTGGCGCTCGATGTCCATCGAGAAGTCGATCGCGCTCATGATGCCGTCGCCGAACTCCTCGTGGATCAACTCCTTGATCGTGGTCCCGTAGACATTGACGACCTCGTACCAGCGGTAGATCAGCGGGTCGGTTGGCACGGCGGTGGGCAGCGAGCCCTTGTACGGAATGGTCTGCAGGAGCAGCACCGCGTCTTCGGGCAGATCGAACAGCGCGCCGACGGCTTCGGCCTGCGCTTTCGTCATCTGCATCTGCCCCAGGCAGGCGGCGGTGGCCCATTCCTTCGACTGGCCGACCTCCTTCGCGACGTCGGCCCAGCTGACGCCGAGTTTCACGCGGCGGAACAGGATCAGGTCGGTGACATCGGTGCGCTTCATCGGCATTGCGGCTGCGGATGTGGTCATGATGGTTCTCTCGGTTCCTTGGGGGTCATTCGATGGAAACCGGCTCCAGCGGGTGTGCGCCGGGGCCGGGGATTCAGTGCAGGTTCACGACCTTCGGGACGCGGTCCGGCGTTTCCCGAGCGGCCTGGTCGTCCCGGTTGGCCGGTTCGACCGGCGGGTGCTTCAGGTCGCTCGCGGCCCGTTCGACATCAGCACGATCCGGTCGGCCAGCAGGATGGCTTCGTCGACGTCGTGCGTGATCATGAACACCGTCTGCTGGGTGGCCCGGACGATCTTCACCAGTTCGTCCTGGATCGTGCCGCGGGTCAGCGCATCGAGCGCGCCGAAGGGCTCGTCGAGCAGCAGCATCTTCGGCTGGATCGCGAAGGCCCGCGCGATGCCGACCCGCTGCTTCATGCCGCCTGAAAGTTCGCTGGGTTTCCTGTCCTCGGCGATGACCGTGAGTCGATTGCTTGATCTTTTTAGACCGATCGGTCTAAAATCACGGCATGCTAACGCCAGCCACCGCCACCCGCCGTCGAGGACGTCCCCCGAGGGGAGGGGAGCATCCGGTCGACACGCGCGAACGGCTCCTGCGTATCGGCCTCGAGGTCCTGACCGAGAAAGGTTTTGCTGCAACCGGCCTCGACGAGATCCTTGGCCGTGCGAAGGTTCCCAAGGGGTCCTTCTATCACTACTTCGAAAGCAAGGAAGCCTTCGGCCTGGAGCTGATCGATCGCTACGCGGGCTATTTCGCGCACAAGCTGGACAGCCACTTCGGCAACCGGAACCTTCCGCCACTGGCACGGCTCGATGAGTTCGTCGCGGATGCCATGGCCGGCATGGCGCGCTTCGATTTCCGGCGCGGCTGCCTGATCGGCAATCTCGGCCAGGAAATGGGTGCCCTGCCTGAATCCTTCCGGACGCGGCTGGTCGCGGTCTTCATCGACTGGGAGGCCCGCCTGGCCGCCTGCCTCGATGCTGCCAGGAGCGCGGGGCAGATCCCGGCCGATGCCGATTGCGGGCAGTTGGCGACGGCTTTCTGGATCGGCTGGGAAGGGGCCGTGCTGCGGGCGAAGCTCGAGCGCAGCGCGCAACCGCTGGAATCCTTCGCACGTTTCTTTGTTTCGCGGCTACCGGTCGGGTGATTTCTTGTCTTTCACCGGCCGATCGGCCTAATTCATCGACAGGATGCCCCATGTTCAACGGAATATTGATCGACAAGGATGAAGCGGGCTATCGGTCCGCGCTGGCCAGCATCGACGAGTCCCGGCTCCCGGCGGGCGATGTCGTCGTTCAGGTCAGCCATTCGACACTGAACTACAAGGATGGCCTGGCCATTACCGGCAAGGCTCCGGTGGTCC
>JBAYOD010000182.1:0-6635 GCA_041678445.1 Burkholderiaceae bacterium
CCTGTCTGCTGCTCGACGTCCGGCTGGATACCCGCGGCCGGGCCATGTCCGGGCTCGAACTGTTCGACCGCCTGCACCAGGCGGCGCTCGTCAGCGACTGGCCAGTGGTCTTCCTGTCCGGCCACGCCGACATCCGGATGGCGGTCGATGCGGTCAAGCGCGGCGCCTTCGACTTCTTCGAGAAACCCTTCAGCGACAACCGTCTGGCCGACCGTCTGATCGACGCACTCGCCGAGTCGCAACGCCGCATCGATGCGGCTCGGGGCACCGCCAGTGTCGAGGCTCGCCTGGACCGGCTGAGCGCGCGCGAGCGTGAAGTGATGGACCAGGTGCTCGAAGGCAAGGCGAACAAGATGATTGCGCACGAGCTCGGGATCAGCATGCGCACCGTCGAAGTCCACCGCTCCAACCTGTTCACCAAGATGGAAGTGCGCAGCGCCGTCGAACTCGCCCGCCTGCTTTCGACCGGCTCGATCTGAACACGCGGTCAGGTCCGACCGGTTATCATCGCGCAGCAGAATGATCAGAACGATCAGGAGGAATCCCCGATGTCGAAATCCATCGACAGCCGCGTGCACGGCGCAGGCCATGCACCGCGGCGAGCCGTCGTGCACGCGCTGGCCGTGGGCCTGCTCGCCGCCGGCGCCGCCCCCTTTGCGCTGCCGGCCAACGCCCAGGAAGCCTGGCCCAGCAAGCCGATCCGCTTCGTGGTGCCCTATCCGCCGGGCGGACCACTCGACCAGGTTGCACGGCTGCTCGCCGAGTCGCTGCGAGAACCGCTGGGCCAGACCGTGATCGTCGAGAACCGGCCCGGCGCCGGCGGCAACCTCGGCGCCGACAACGTCGCAAAGTCCGCACCGGATGGCTATTCGATCGTCATGGGAGCGGTGGCCACCCACGCGATCAATCCCTATCTGTACGCGAAGATGCCGTACGACGCGAACCGCGACTTCACGCCGATCACGCGCGTCGCGCTGGTGCCCAACGTTCTGATCATGAACGCCGAAACGGCGGCCGAACTGAAGATTGCCACGGTCGACGACCTGATCCGCTACGCTCGCTCACGCCCTGGCGGGCTGAACTACGCCTCGGGCGGCAACGGCAGCGCCGGCCACCTGGCCGGTGAACTGTTCAAGTCGATGGCCAGGGTCAGCATGGTGCACATCCCGTACAAGGGCGCGGCGCCGGCCCAGTTGGGCCTGCTCGGCGCCCAGACCGACCTGATGTTCGACAACCTGGCCTCGGCGGCGCCGCAGATCCGGGCCGGCAAGCTCAAGGCCTTCGCCGTCACCACCACGGAACGCTCGAGTTTCTTCCCCGAGTTGCCCACGATTGCCGAAAGCGGACTGCCCGGCTTCGACATCAGTACCTGGTTCGGCGTCTTCGGCCCGGCCGACATGCCACCGGCGATCGTCGCGCGGCTCACCGATGCGCTGAACGGTGCCCTGCAGTCGACGGCAGTACGCGAGCGGCTCGCGGCGATGGGCGCCGAACCCTCGCGCATGAGCTCGGCCGACTTCGCCCGCTTCGTGCGGGCCGAACAGGTGAAATACGAGCAGGTCGTCAAGGCTTCCGGCGCCCGGATCGACTGAATCATTGTGGTTTTCCCTGATGGCCGGCCCGCATTGCAGCAAATATGATCGCGGGCTACCGCAAGGGTCGCTCTGGCCGATAGCTGCCGCAATGCCGGCAGGAAGCAGAAGAACTGGACCGAAAGGGGGAGCTTGAATGCAGTTTAGGAACCGACAGGATTTCTGGGCGGGAGTGATGTTCATCGCCATAGGAGGCGCATTCGCGTTCTTCTCGACGAACTACGAACTCGGCACACCCGCCCGCATGGGGCCAGGCTATTTCCCGATGATGCTCGGGATCCTGCTCGCCATTCTGGGGGTGATCATCTCCTGGCAGTCGTTCGCCAAGACAAGCGAAAAGACCGAGATCGCTCCCACGGGCTGGCGCGAGATCCTGCTGATTCTCGCCTCCGTCGCGGTGTTCGGCTTCACGCTGCCCTCGCTGGGCATGGTCGTGGCGGTCACGCTGATGATCCTGATCTCATCGGTGGCCGCCTATGACTTCGTCTGGAAGGAGACGCTGATCTCCGTCGTCGTGCTGCTGATCCTGTCCTACCTGGTGTTCGTCAAGGGCCTCGAACTGCAGTTCCCGGTCTGGCCGAAGTTCCTGACCGCCTGAGCCCGGAGACACAATCCATGGAAATCTTCGAACACCTGGCGCTCGGATTCAGTACTGCGCTGTCCTTCGACAATATCTTCTACTGCTTCGTCGGGGTGCTGCTGGGCACGCTGATCGGGGTGCTGCCGGGCCTGGGCCCGCTGGCCACGATCGCGATGCTGCTGCCGATCACCTACAAGATGTCGGACCCGACGACGGCGCTGATCATGCTCGCCGGCATCTACTACGGTGCCCAGTACGGAGGTTCGACCACAGCCATCCTGGTCAATCTGCCAGGTGAAACTTCGGCGGTGGTCACCACCCTGGACGGCTATCAGATGGCCCGTCGGGGCCGGCCAGGGCCGGCGCTTGCGATCGCCGCGATCGGCTCGTTCTTTGCCGGCACGGTGGCCACGATGCTGATTGCCGCCGCCGCGCCACCGCTGTCGGAAGTCGCCTTCAAGTTCGGCCCGGCCGAGTATTTCTCGCTGATGGTCATGGGCCTGATCGCCGCGGTGGTGCTGGCGCACGGCTCGGTCGTCAAGGCCCTGGGAATGGTGATCTTCGGGCTGCTGCTCGGCATGATCGGCACCGACGTCAACTCGGGCGTCGCCCGCTTCTCCTTCGACATCCCGGAGCTGACCGACGGCCTGGATTTCACCGCGGTCGCCATGGGCATCTTCGGCTTCGGCGAGATCATCTCCAACCTCGAACAGCGCGAGAACCGCGAGATCTTCGCCCGCAAGGTCGGCAAGCTGATGCCGAGCTGGGATGAGTTCAAGCGCTCGATGGCCCCGATCGTGCGCGGCACGATGCTCGGGTCCTTCCTCGGCATCCTGCCGGGGGGCGGGGCGGTGCTGTCGTCGTTCACCTCGTACGCAGTCGAGAAGAAGCTCTCGAAAACCCCCGAGAAGTTCGGCACCGGGATGATCGAGGGGGTGGCCGGCCCGGAATCGGCGAACAACGCCGGCGCCCAGGCCTCGTTCATCCCCATGCTCACGCTCGGCATCCCGACCAACGCGGTGATGGCGCTGATGATCGCCGGGATGATGATCCACAACATCCAGCCCGGCCCGCAGGTGATGACCAGCAACCCGGACCTGTTCTGGGGCCTGATCGTCTCGATGTGGATCGGCAACCTGATGCTGGTGGTGCTCAACCTGCCGCTGATCGGCATCTGGATCCGGCTGCTCACGGTGCCCTACCGTGTGCTGTATCCGGCCATCGTGCTGTTCTGCTGCGTGGGCGTGTACTCGGTCAACAACAACGTCTTCGACGTGTTCATGACCATTCCGTTCGCGATCCTCGGCTACCTGTTCCGCAAGTTCGCCTGCGAACCGGCGCCGCTGCTGCTCGGCCTGGTGCTCGGCCAGCTGATGGAGGAGTACCTGCGCCGGGCAATGACGATCTCGCGCGGCGACTGGTCGATCTTCGTCACCCGGCCGCTGTCGCTGACCCTGCTGGTCATCGCGGCCGTGCTGCTGGTGATCGTGTTCATGCCGGCCATTGCGAAGAAGCGCAAGGAGGCCTTCGCCGAAGAAGAGAGCTGAGCAAGGCCGGGGCCGTTGCCGGCTCCGGCACGCCTGGTCACGCTTGCGGCGGCAACCGCCGCCGGTTTGCTGCAAAGGGCCCCGAGAGGGGCTTTTTGCTGTCCGGAAACGATGGGGCGGGCAGGCCACGGCCGGGCGGTGCAGACAGGCCATGACCGGGCGGTACAATCCCCTGAAGAACAGCACGATCGAGACCGACCCAGCGCTTCCATGACCGCCACGCCCGCCGACCCTGCCCCGAACACCCTGCCCGAAAACGCCCACCCCGCCCCGCGACCCGCTGCCCCAGGCACCGATCCGGACCGCGACGCGCTGCCCGAAGTACTGGCCTTCGACGTCTTCGGCACGGTGGTCGACTGGCACGGCTCGATCGTGCGCGAGGTTTCGGCGCTGCGCCTGCCGGTGAGCCCGACGCAGTTCGCCACTGCCTGGCGGGCCGGCTACCGGCCGGCCATGGCGCGGGTGCGCAGCGGCGAACTGGGCTGGACGAAGATCGACGATCTGCACCGGATGATCCTGGACGACATCCTGCGCGACTTCGGTCTCGACGACATGGACGAGTCACTGCGCCAGCACCTGAACCGCGTCTGGCACAGGCTCGACCCCTGGCCCGACACGGTCGAGGGCCTGACCCGGCTGAAATCGAAGTTCAAGATCTGCACGCTGTCCAACGGCAACCTCGGGCTGCTGGCGAACATGGCCAAACGGGCCGCCCTGCCCTGGGACCTGATCCTGTCGGCCGAGGTCTTCCGGCACTACAAGCCCGATCCCGAAACCTATCTCGGCGTCTGCGGGATCTTCGACATTCCGCCCGAGCGGATGATGCTGGTGGCCGCTCACCAGGACGATCTGGCAGCAGCCCGCGCCTGCGGCTGTCGCGCAGCCTACATCGAACGGCCCTACGAGTTCGGCGTCACCCTGCCCAAGGACGTCAGTCCCGACCCGGCCAACGACTATCACGCCACCAACCTGATCGACCTCGCCACCCAGCTCGGCTGCTGAGCGGCCCGGCAGGCGGCGCGCAGAACCCCCGCTCATCTTGCATCGCCGCACCGCACCCCGCTTGCCGGACAAGGCCCCTGCCATGACCCTCCCCTTCGACTGGACTCGCAACTACCCGGCCATCCGCACGCCGGTATTCGCCCGCAACATCGTGGCGACCTCGCAGCCGCTGGCCGCCCAGGCCGGGCTGCGAATGATGCAGCAAGGCGGCAACGCGGTGGACGCGGCGATCGCCGCCGGGGCCGCCCTCACGATCGTCGAACCGGTGTCCTGCGGGCTGGGCAGCGACGCCTTCGCGATCGTCTGGGAGGGTCGCGAACTGCACGGGCTGAATGCCTCGGGAACCGCGCCCGGCGCCTGGACCCCCGATTACTTCGCTCGAAAACACGGCGGGAAGATACCGGTACGCGGCCCGGATTCGGTGACGGTACCGGGCGTGATCGCCGGCTGGGTGGCGTTGCACGAGAAGTTCGGCAAGCTGCCCTTCGCCGACCTGATGGCGCCGGCCATCGAACTGGCCGAGCGCGGTTTCGGCGTCACGCCGGTCGTCAGGCGCAAATGGGCGGCCCAGGCCCCGGTCCTCAAAGACCAGCCGGGCTTTGCCGAAACCTTCCTGCCGCGCGGGCGGGCGCCCGAGATCGGCGAGCGCTTCACGCTGAAGGCCGCAGCCCTCACGCTGCGCCGCATCGCGGCAAGCCGCGGGCGCGACTTCTACGAAGGCGAAACCGCCGAGAAGCTGGTCGACTGGTCGACCCGGCATGGCGGCGCCCTGGCGCTGGCCGACCTGCGCGACTACGCAGTCGACTGGTGCGGCACGATCGCCCGCGACTACCGCGGCTACACGCTGCACGAGATTCCGCCCAACGGCCAGGGAATCGCCGCGCTGATGGCGCTCGGGATCCTGTCGCACTTCGACATGCCAGCGCTGGATCCGGATTCAGCCGAGTACCGTCATCTGCAGATCGAGGCGATGAAGCTGGCCTTCGCCGACACTTACCGCTGGGTCGGCGACCTGCGCTACATGACCGAGGTGAGGCCCGAGCACCTGCTCGACGACGACTACCTGAAGCGCCGTGCCGCACTGATCTCGCGCAACCGGGCCACCGACTTCCAGCACGGCCGGCCGCCATCGGGCGGCACCATCTACCTGAGCGCGGCCGACGAGAGCGGGATGATGATCTCCTTCATCCAGTCGAACTACATGGGCTTCGGCTCCGGCGTGGTCGCTCCGGAAATCGGCGTCTCGCTGCAGAACCGCGGCCACGGCTTCGTGACCGAGGCCGGTCACCCGAACTGCGTGGCGCCCGGCAAGCGTCCCTTCCAGACCATCATCCCGGCCTTCCTGATGCAGGACGGCCAGCCCCGGATGAGCTTCGGCGTCATGGGTGGCAACATGCAGCCGCAAGGCCACCTGCAGACGCTGACACGCATCCTCGACGTCGGTCAGCATCCGCAGGCCGCCTGCGATGCGCCGCGCTGGAAGGTGCACACCGGCCTGACGGTCGACATCGAGGATTCGATCGAACCCGAAGTCGCGCAGGTGCTGGGCGGCCTCGGACACGATTTGCAGAAGATCACCGATCCGTACATGGACTTCGGCGGCGGCCAGTTCGTCTGGCGGCTGAGCGAGGATCCGGAAGACGGTTACGTGGCGGCCAGCGACAGTCGGCGCGACGGCGCGGCCGTCGGCTACTGACCCGAGGGCGGTCCTCGGCGACTGACCTGATACCGAAAGCGTCGCCAACGAGCGTACGACCACCCGCAACGAGGAGAAACGAACCATGAGCACACGCAGCTACGAACCCGTCACCCCGCACCGCGTCGCCTTTCTGGGCCTGGGAGTCATGGGCTATCCGATGGCCGGCCACCTGAAGCGGGCCGGGCACGAGGTCACCGTCTACAACCGCACCGCCG
>JBAYOD010000183.1:0-6586 GCA_041678445.1 Burkholderiaceae bacterium
CCGTACACTGAACATGACCGGCTGAGCTTCGGGCTGGTGGCCGAGCGCAACGACGTCAAGCTCGGCGCGCTGGCGCCGGATCGCTACATCCAGCAGGTGGCCGATTTCGGCGAATCGGCCAGCGCGCTGCTGGCCACCGCCGGCTGGTCGCGCGATTCGCGCGACAGTGCGCTGATCCCGACCCGGGGCCGGCTGCAGGCCGCCAGCCTCGACGTGACCACACCGGTCGGCGACCTGCGCTACTGGCGGGCCAGCTACAAGCACGAGTGGTATTACCCGCTGTCGCGCGACTACACGCTGGCGCTGTACGGCGACATCGGCGTCGGCAAGGCCTTCGGCGGCAAGCCGTATCCGCTGTTCAAGAACTTCTACGCCGGCGGCATCGGCTCGGTGCGGGGCTACTATCCGTCGTCGCTGGGGCCCAAGGACACCGAGCAACTGCTCACCGGCCGGACCCGCGAGGTGCCGCTGGGCGGCCAGTCGCGGCTGGTCGCGAGCGCCGAGTTCATCTTTCCGCTGCCCGGTACCGGCAACGACCGGACGATCCGCTCCTTCGTGTTCTTCGACGCCGGCAACGTCTTCGACGAAACCTCCTTCGATCTGTCCGAGTTGCGTTATTCGACCGGTTTCGGCCTGAGCTGGCTGTCACCGATCGGCCCGCTCAAGCTCAGCGTCGCCTTCCCGATGGGCAGAAAGGAAGGCGACCGCACGCAGCGGCTGCAGTTCCAGATCGGCACCGGTTTCTGAGGCCTGTGCGACAATCGACCACCGACAGCTCACGAATGCAGGGATTCCCGTTGATGAACAATGGATTCACGTCCACACGAGTGCTGAAGCTCGTTGCCGGCGCCGCACTGGCCGCAGCCGCTTCGCTGGCCATCGCCCAGGACGCGGGCCGGATCGGTTTCGTGAACACCGAGCGCATCCTGCGCGATGCGGCGCCGGCCAAGGTGGCCCAGCAGAAGCTCGAGCAGGAGTTCAGCCGTCGCGAACAGGAACTCCAGGACATGGCGGCGCGCCTGAAATCGATGGGTGAGCGCCTCGAACGCGACGCCGCGGTGATGTCCGAGAGCGACCGCCAGCGCCGCCAGCGCGAATTCGCCGACGTCGAGCGCGACTTCCAGCGCAAGCAGCGCGAATTCCGTGAGGACCTGAACCAGCGCCGCAACGAGGAACTGGCCCAGGTCATCGAGCGGGCGAACCGGGTCATCCGGCAGATCGCCGAGCAGGAGAAATACGATCTGATCCTGCAGGAGGCCGTGTTCGCCAGCCCGCGCATCGACATTACCGAGAAGGTATTGCGGGCCCTCGCGGCGGGCGGCAGATGAGCGTCGGCTCTGCGGGAACGCGGAGCCGGCGGCGTTGAGACTCGACGCAGCACTGACCCTGGCCGAGGCGGCTGCGCTGGCCGGGGCGCAAGTGCCCGGCGAGGATACGCCCGGCACGCAGGGCGCAGACACGGTGCACGGACTGGCCACGCTCGCGTCGGCGGGCGCCGACGAACTGTCTTTCCTGGCCGATCCGCGCTATGCAGAGCAGGCGCGCGGCACCCGTGCCCGCGCCGTGATCGCACGTGCCGCCGATGCGGTCTTGCTGCCTCCGGGTTGCCGGCTGCTCAGCGCTGACGACCCCTATGCGGCCTTCGCGCGGCTGGCCCGGGCGCTCGCCGCTCGCCAGCAGGCCGGGACACCGCCCGGAATCCACCCGTCGGCGAGCATCGCCGACGACGCGCAGATCGGTGCCGACGTCTCGGTCGGCGCCCATGTCTGGATCGGCCCTGGTGTGCGCATCGGTGCCGGCGCAGTGATCGGCCCGGGGTCCACGGTTGCGGCCGGCGCCGCGCTGGGCGCTGGCACGCGGCTGGTGGCGCGGGTCACGGTCTACGAGCGCTGCACCCTGGGCGAGCGCTGCCTCGTCCATGCCGGGGCGGTGATCGGCGCCGACGGCTTCGGCTTTGCGCCGGTGGCCGGGCGCTGGGAGAAGATCCCGCAACTGGGTGCCGTGCGCATCGGCGACGATGTCGAAATCGGCGCAAACACCACGATCGACCGTGGTGCCCTCGACGACACCGTGATCGGTGACGGCTGCAAGCTCGACAACCAGATCCAGATCGGGCACAACGTACGGATCGGTGAACACAGTGCGCTGGCAGGCTGTGTCGGCGTGGCCGGCAGCGCGGTGATCGGCCGGCGTTGCCGGATCGGCGGCAGCGCCGGCATCCTCGGACATCTCGAAATCTGCGATGACGTCACGATTTCGGCCATGAGCCTGGTCACCCGGTCGATCCGCAAGCCCGGCTTCTACTCCGGGGTGTTCCCATTGATGGACAATGCTGACTGGGAGCGTGCCGCGGCCACATTGCGGCGCCTTCCCGACCTGCGGGCCCGGCTGCGCAGGCTGGAGCGAACCGACGACGAGGACTTCCCGCGATGAATGCCCTGGACATCCGTGCCATTCTCGAACACCTGCCACACCGCTATCCGTTTCTGCTGGTGGACCGGGTCCTCGAACTCGAGAAGGGCAAGCGAATCGTCGCGATCAAGAACGTGACGATCAACGAGCCGTACTTCACCGGACACTTTCCGTACTACCCGGTGATGCCCGGCGTCCTGCAGATCGAGGCGCTTGCCCAGGCCGCCGGCATCCTGTCCTTCCAGACCATGGGGCGGGTCTCCGACAACGGTTCCGTCTACTACTTCGTCGGCGTCGACAACGCGCGCTTCAAGCGCCCGGTCGGCCCGGGCGACCAGTTGCGGCTGGAAGTCGAGATCGTGCGGATCGCCCGCTCGATCTGGAAGTACGCCGGCCGCACGACGGTCGATGGACAGCTGTGCGCGGAAGCCAACCTGATGTGCACGCTGCGCGAGATCGAAGCGCCGCCCGGAATGGGTAACGGGTCCGACGGCAACGGGTCCGATGCCGGCAACGCCGGTGACGGACACTGAGCCGGGGCGAGCTGAGGGTGAGATGAGGGCGAGATGACGGCCTCGCGCAAGATGGCGGCTCCGCGCATCCATGCCACGGCGATCATCGATCCGGCTGCCGAACTCGACAGCTCGGTCGAGGTCGGCGCCTACGCGGTCATCGGCGCCGGCGTGCGGATCGGTGCCGGCACCACGATCGGCGCCCATGTGGTGATCGAAGGCCAGACCTCGATCGGCCGTGACAACCGGATCTTCCAGTTCGCGTCGATCGGCGCCGCACCCCAAGACAAGAAGTACGCAGGCGAACCGACCGGGCTGGAGATCGGCGACCGGAACATGGTGCGCGAGTTCGTCACGATCAATCGCGGCACCGTCCAGGATCGCGGCCTGACCAGCGTCGGCAGCGACAACTGGGTGATGGCCTACGTGCACATCGCCCACGACTGCGTGGTCGGCGACCACACCATCTTCGCCAACACGACCAACCTGGCCGGCCATGTCCGGATCGGCGACTGGGTGATCCTCGGGGGCTGTACCCAGGTGCACCAGTTCTGCCAGATCGGCGCCCATGCGATGACCGGCGTGAGCACGGTGATCTTGCACGATGTGCCGCCGTTCGTCATGGCCTCGGGCAATCCGTCGCGGGCGCATGGCCTGAACAGTGAAGGCCTGCGCCGGCGCGGCTTCTCCGCCGAACGTATCGGTGCGCTGCGGCGCGCTTACCGGGCCCTGTACAAATCGGGCCTGACCCTGCAGCAGGCAGTGGCCGCACTCGGCGAGCAGGCCCAGGCGGCGGGCGGCGAAGAAGCGGCCGACATCGCACAGCTGGTCGATTTCCTGAGCGGGGTCAGCCGCGGAATCGTCCGCTGACCGGGCAGGCTGTGGACGCGTCGGTGCGGCCCTTGCGGATCGGAATGGTGGCCGGCGAGACCTCGGGCGACCTGCTGGCGGCTTCGGTCCTCGACGGACTGACCGCGCGCCGGCCGGCGCTCGAATCGGGCGGCATCGGCGGCGCGCAGATGCGCCAGCGCGGCTTCGACGCCTGGTGGCCGGTCGAGGCGCTGTCGGTCAACGGCTATGTCGAGGTGCTGCGCGAGTATCCGCGCCTGAAGCGGATGCGCGACAGCCTGCGCGAGCGGCTGGTCGAATGGCAGCCGCAGCTCTTCGTCGGCATCGATGCTCCCGACTTCAACCTCGACCTCGAAGCGAAGCTGCGCGCGCACGGGGTCCGGACCGCGCATTTCATCGGCCCGTCGATCTGGGCCTGGCGGGGCGGGCGCATCGCACGCATCCGCGAGGCGGTCGACCATGTGTTGCTGATCTTCCCGTTCGAGGAGGCGATCTACCGCGAAGCGGGCATCCCGGCAACCTACGTCGGCCACCCGCTGGCCGACCGGATCCCGGAGCAGATCGACACCGGCGCCGCGCGCCAGGCGCTCGGCCTGTTTCCCGGCGCCGGCCAGGTCGTCGCACTGTTGCCGGGCAGCCGGCGCGGCGAAGTCGAGCGGCTGGCGCCCGATTTCCTGCGCACGGCCGTCTGGCTGCACGTGCGCCGGCCCGAGCTTCGCTTTGTGCTGCCGGCGGCCTCCGACGCGCTGTTCGAACGCCTGCGCGAGATGGCCGCCGACCTCAAGCTGCCGGCGACCCTGCCGCTCACCCTGGTCAACGGGCGCTCGCACGACTGCATCGCCGCAGCTGATGCAGTGCTGGTCGCCAGCGGTACGGCCACACTGGAAGTGGCCCTGATGCGCAAGCCGATGGTCATTGCCTACCGGCTGGCCTGGCTGAGCCACCGGATCATGAAGCGGATGGCCTATCTGCCGTGGATCGGCCTGCCCAACATCCTGTGCCGGGATTCGGTGGTGCCCGAGTTCGTGCAATCGGCCGTCACGCCGCCGGCACTCGCCCAGGCCCTGCTCGAACAACTCGACGATCCAGCCCGCCAGGCAGCGATCGCGGCCCGCTTTGCCGACCTGCACGGGCAATTGCGGCGGGACTGTGCCGCGCGCACCTCGGAGAAACTGCTGGAACTGGCCGATGGCTGAACATGGTGCTTCCCGGCAGGACCGGGCCGGCCAGCGGGCTCGGGCGGCCGACCTGGTCTGCGGCGTCGACGAGGCCGGCCGGGGCCCGCTGGCCGGCCCGGTCTATGCCGCGGCGGTGATTCTCGACCCGGCGCAGCCGATCTTTGGTCTGCGCGACTCCAAGGCCCTGAGCGCCCGGCGCCGCGAGCAACTGGCCGCCGCGATCCGCCGCCAGGCCCTGGGCTGGGCCGTCGCGCAGGCCAGCACCGAGGAGATCGACCGGCTCAACATCCTGCAGGCGACGATGCTGGCGATGCGCCGGGCCGTTGCCCTGCTGCAGCCGGCGCCCACGCTTGCCCGGGTCGACGGTAACCGGGCGCCGGAACTGGGCTGTGCCGTACAGACCCTGGTCGGCGGCGATGCCCTCGACCCGGCGATCTCGGCGGCGTCCATCCTCGCCAAGTGCGCCCGCGACGCCTGGATCGACGAACTGCACCAACGCTACCCGCAGTACGCGTTCGACCGCCACAAAGGCTATCCGACCGCGCTTCACCTCGCGCTGCTCGGCGAGCACGGGCCGTGCCCCGAGCACCGGCGCAGCTTCGGGCCGGTACGCCGGCTGCTGGCCTGATGCGCATCGAATCGGCCGCCAATCCCCGCTTCCGCGCGCTGCTGGCGCTCGCCGGTTCGGCGCGCGAGCGGCGCCAGCAGGGCCTGTCGGTCATCGAAGGCGCGCACCTCTGCGACAGCTATCTGGAGCGCCATGGCGCACCGCTGCAACTGTTCGTGCCGGACGATCCGACCCCCGAGGTGGCCGCCCTGGCGGCACGGGCCCGCACGCTGGCGCTGTCTCCGGTGACGCTGACACGGCGGCTCTTCGCCCAGGCCAGCCAGGTCGGGCACGGCCCCGGGCCGCTGGCGATCATCGCGACCCCGCAACCCGAACTGCCCGGGTCATTGAGCGACGACGCCGTCTATCTGGATCGCGTCCAGGATCCAGGCAATGTCGGCTCGGTGCTGCGCACCTGCGCGGCGGTTGGCGTCGGGAGAGTGATCACCGCACCCGGCACGGCCGCCTGCTGGTCGCCCAAGGTGTTGCGCGCCGCGATGGGCGCGCACTTTCATCTCGTCATCCATGAGGACGTCGACGCCGAAACGCTGCTCGCGCGGCTCGCCATCGAAGCCGTCGCAACGGTCAGCGGGGCGTCGACCGGGCTCTACCAGGCCGATCTGCGCGCCCCGCGCATCTGGCTTTTCGGCAACGAAGGGCAGGGGCTGGCCCCGTTGCTGCAGCACGCACCGGGCCTGCGCCGGCTGGCCATCCCGCAGACCGACGCCGTGGAGTCGCTGAATGTCGGCGTCGCCGCCGCGGTCTGCCTGTTCGAGCAGTTGCGCCAGCGCGCGGCCGGGCCGTAGTTCCCGCGGTTTCCGGAACAGGCTCCGGTGAGCCGCCGGATCCGCTGCCGGATCGGTCGGCGAGTCCGCCGCGGGGCCCGTTCCCGGACCCGTTCGCATTCGAACGGCAAGGGCAGCCAAGGTGCGGGGGGCTTCGCCTGGCCGGCGACATCACGCCATGCGACGGGAAACCCTCCGGGCACTGCGGCATCCGGTTGCCGGTCACGAGCACCTTGCCGACTC
>JBAYOD010000184.1:0-6581 GCA_041678445.1 Burkholderiaceae bacterium
CCCGGCACATCGTCACTGAACGACGGGACGCCACCGACCGGGCCCGGGTCGGACATCGGCGTGGCCAGGGCCGGACCCGCGATGGCGAGGATCCCGGCTACCGCCAGGATCATCAGTCTTTGGAGAGGCATATGGAGAGGCATGGTGCGAACCTCGTTCTTGTCGAAGAATCACTTGAACTGTATTTACCAGATTCTATGCAACAATCGGGCCAGATTAATAATATTATTAAAATCAAATAGATAACTTCTCTTTCTCGACGCCACCAAACGCCTGTGTAAAGAATCTCGACACTTGCAACAGGCCTCGCCGTGACCAGGATAGTGCCATGAGGACCGGGTCAGCGGCGTCATCGAGTCCGCGATTCCAGATTACGAAATCACGCAACAGCCGGCCCAGCCTTCGCGGCCCGCCCTTTCGTGGCTCGATCCTTCAGCCTTGATAGGATGGAATTATTCGTGAACGAGGATTCCCTGATGGACGCACGCGCGATGAAAACGGAAACCCGGCCGCAGACCGGAGCCGCTGGCGAGTTGCCGCCCTGGCCGGTGGTGGCGGTCTATGGCGCCGGTGCCGTGGGCTGCTATTTCGGCGCCCGGCTCGCCGAGGCCGGCGCGCCGGTCACCCTGATCGCCCGCCCGCACCACGTCGACGCCATCCGCGCCGAAGGGCTGCTGTTCGAGTCGGGCGGGCGCCAGCACCGGGTCGCGGTGGCCGCCGACACCGGCACCGACCCGGTGCGCAACGCCGACATCGTGCTGTTCTGCGTGAAGACTCGCGACACCCCCTCCGGCGGCGCCGAACTGCGGCCGCTGCTCAAGCCGGGCGCCATCGTCGTGAGCCTGCAGAATGGCGTCGACAACGTGCCGCGGCTGCGCGAAACCGGCGTCGATGCGCTCGGCGCCGTGGTCTACGTGGCCGCCTCGATGGCCGGCCCGGGGCACCTGCTGCACGCCGGCCGCGGCGACCTGGTCATCGGTGAATATGGGACGACCACTCGTCACGGAACGCCGCCGTTCGACGAGGCGACCTCATTCGACGGGCCGACTTCCTTCGACGGGACACCGAGTCCGCGGACAGCCCTGATCAGCGGCCTGTTCGAGCGCGCCGGCGTGGGCTGCAAGCCGGTCGGCGATGTCCGGGCCGAACTCTGGACCAAACTGGTCATGAACTGCGTATTCAACGCGATGTCGGCGCTGGGTCACTCGCACTACGGACCGCTGGTCGAACGCCCGGACACCCGGGCCGTGGCCCGCGACCTGGTCGAGGAATGCGTGGCCGTGGCCCGTGCCGAGGGCGTGGCCGTGGCCGACGCCGATACCCTGTATGAAGCCGCGCTGCGGCTGGGCCAGGCCATGGCACCGGCCACGTCGTCGACCGAACAGGACCTCTCTCTCGGCCGGCCCACCGAGATCGATTCGCTGAACGGCTACGTGACCGCGCGCGGCGAGGCGCTGGGCGTGGCCACGCCGGTGAACCGCGCGCTGGCCGCACTGGTCAGAGTACGGGAGCTGGCATTGCGCTGAAGTCCGGATGCCCGGTCGCGTCGCACGGTTTCGCGTCCTGGCGGGCTTCGCCGTACCGTGAACGCGGAACCGTGCGGCGCGACCGGGCACCTCTGCTCAGCGGCTCAACTCAACGCTTGTTCAGGGCCTTGGCCAGCGCGTCGCCCAGGGCCGTACCTGCGACCGGTCCGCTGCGGCCACCTTCGCGACCGCTTCGACTGCTGCCTCGGCCATCGTCGCCCGATCGCGGCGACCGGCCACTGCGATCGCGACGGTCCTCGGAGCGCCCGCCGCCGGCGTGGCTGGTCTTGCCCTTGTCCGGGTCGCGGCCCCGGCCGGCGCCATCGCCACGGCCCGCCTGCGCGCCGCTCTTCATCGACAGCGCGATCCGCTTGCGGGCCACATCAACCTCGAGCACGGTCACCGACACCACCTGGCCGGCCTTCACCACTTCGCGCGGGTCGCGCACGAAGCGATCGGCCAGCGCCGAGATGTGGACCAGTCCGTCCTGGTGGACGCCGATGTCGACGAAGGCGCCGAAGTTGGCCACGTTGGTGACCACGCCCTGCAGCTTCATTCCTTCGCGCAGGTCCTTGATGTCCTCCACGCCGTCCTGGAACGACGCGGTCACGAACTCGCCGCGTGGATCGCGCCCCGGCTTCTCCAGCTCGGCCAGGATGTCGCGCACCGTGGGTTCGCCGAACCGCTCGTCGGTAAAGGCCCCCGGCGTGAGCGTGCGCAGCACTTCGCGATTGCCGATCAGTTCGCGCGCCTGCCTGGCCACCTTGTCGAGAATGCGCTGCACCACCGGATAGGCCTCCGGGTGAACCGCCGACGCATCGAGCGGGTTCTCTCCGTCGCGGATGCGCAGGAACCCGGCTGCCTGCTCGAAGGCCTTGTCGCCAAAATACGGCACCTTCTTCAGCGCTTCGCGGCTGCCGAAGGCGCCGTGCGCATCGCGAAAATCGACGATGCGCTGGGCGACCGAGTTGCTCAGACCCGACACACGCGCCAGCAGCGGCGCCGACGCGGTGTTCACGTCCACACCCACGCCATTCACGCAGTCCTCGACCGCCGCATCGAGCTGGCGGGCCAGCGCGCGCTGGTTCACGTCATGCTGGTACTGGCCCACACCGATCGACTTCGGGTCGATCTTCACCAGCTCGGCCAGCGGGTCCTGCAGCCGACGGGCAATCGACACCGCGCCGCGCAGGCTCACGTCGAGCTCGGGGAACTCCCTGGCAGCCAGTTCGCTGGCCGAATACACCGAGGCGCCGGCCTCCGACACCACCAGCTTGCGCAGCCGCAACTCAGGGTGGTGCTTGATCAGGTCGGCAGCCAGCTTGTCGGTCTCGCGCGAGGCGGTGCCGTTGCCGATCGCGATCAGCTCGACCTTGTGCTTGCCGGCAAGCCCGGCCAGCGTGGCGATCGAGCCATCCCAGTCGCGCCGGGGTTCGTGCGGGAAGACGGTCGTGGCGTCGACCAGCTTGCCGGTGGCATCGACCACCGCCACCTTCACCCCGGTGCGGATCCCCGGGTCGAGCCCGATCACCGCGCGCGGGCCGGCCGGCGCCGCCAGCAGCAGGTCTTTCAGGTTGGCCCCGAACACCTTGATCGAATCGGTCTCGGCCGCCTCGCGCAGGCGCCCGAACAGCTCGGTTTCCAGGTGCGGCAGCAGCTTCACCCGCCAGCACCAGCGGCAGGCCTCGGCCAGCCAGGCGTCGGCGGGGCGGACCACCACGCCCTGCGCCGGGATCGCGGCACTGCCGCCGGCCCGCGCCGCGGCCGCCGCCGTGGCCGCCCGCGCGGCATTGCGCACCGACTCGGCCAGCCTCACGATGCCGGCCAGCTTCAGCACGTTCGGATGCGGCACCTGCTCCTCGAGCCCGGCCTCGAGTTGCAGCTTCAGCGACAGCACGCCCTGGTGGCGGCCGCGAAACAGGGCCAGCGCCCGGTGCGAAGGCACCTGCGCGATCGGCTCGGCATGGTCGAAGTAGTCGCGGAACTTCTCGCCTTCAGCCTCCTTGCCCTCGTAGACCCGGGCTGCGATCCAGCCCTCCGTCCACATCCGCTCGCGCAGCGCGTCGAGCACGTCGGCCCGCTCGGCGAAGCGCTCGGCCAGGATGTCACGCGCACCGTCGAGCGCCGCCTTGGCATCGGCCACGCCGTGTTCACCGTTCTCGTCGGGTACCCGCAGGTACTTCTGCGCCTCGGCCTGCGGATCCCGCAGCGGGTCGGCCACCAGCGCGTCGGCCAGCGGCTCCAGGCCGGCCTCCTTCGCGATCTGGCCCTTGGTGCGGCGCCTGGGCTTGTAGGGCAGGTACAGGTCTTCGAGCCGCTGTTTGGTATCGGCCGCCGCGATCTGCGCGGCCAACTCATCGGTGAGTTTGCCCTGCCCCGCAATGCTCTCGACGATCGCCGCGCGCCGCTCCTCGAGCTCGCGCAGGTAGACCAGCCGCTCATCCAGGGTGCGCAATTGCGTGTCGTCGAGCCCGCCCGTGGCTTCCTTGCGATAGCGGGCGATGAACGGAACGCTTGCGCCATCGTCGATCAGGTCGATCGCCGCAGCCACCTGCTGCGGGCGAACCGACAGGATCTCGGCGATCCGGGAAACGATACGGGCGGTGGTCGGTGCGTCGAACTGCGGCGTTGGCATCGGATTCGGAACTCGGGCTCGAGCAAAGCATCGGAAAGGCCCGGATTCTGCCACGCCAGGACCTGTTCACACTACGATCAGGTCCTAGCGGCCCAGGCCCGTCGTCGCGGCGGACCCCGTCGCCTGCGGGGCCGCGCTGCGCAGCTCGTAGATGCCGGGAGCCACTTCGATCAAGCCGGGCTTCGGCGCCAGCGGCCCGATTGTGACCGGTACCGGATTGCGCCCGGGCCGAGGCACTGCGCGGCTCACCGCAGAAGCCGGCGATGCGCCCGCTGATGATTCATCCGCAGAGAGGGGCTCCGGCGCCTGTCCGGATTGCGCGCGCAGCGCCACCGCGAGCTGCCTCAGGTTCTCGCGGGTGGCCGCATTGCGCGGATCGAGCAGCCAGGCTTCCCGAAGCCAGCGCCAGGCCTCGGCCAGGCGACCGGCACGAAACTGCGCATAGCCGAGATTGTTGAGCAGATGGGGGGCGCGTGCCCCGGTCGCGAGGGCCGCCTCAAAGGCCCGTTCGGCCTCTTCGAAGTGCCCCAGTCGTCCGTGCGCGATGCCCAGCCCGTTGTAGGCGTCGAGCCGACCAGGATCGAGCACCAGCGCCTGCCGGAAGCGGTCGATGGCCGACCGGATACGTCCCTGGGCGAGGTCGATGCGCGCCGCGGCGACCTGGCCAGCGGCCGAACCCGACGGCACCCGCGAGATCCGATAGACCGGTTCGACGTGCATGGCACCGGCTGATACGGGCCATCCCGCTGATCCGGTCGATCGGGGCGGATCGGTCGACGGTCCGCGGTCGGGCGGGAGGATCTGCGCGCAGCCACCCAGCGCAAGTGCGGCGCAGGCGGCCAGCATGCGCAGTCTGGCCAGCATCGATGGCGTCATCCCGGCCACCATCGTCAACCGCCCCCGACCGCAGCGAACGGCAAGGTCCGGTAAACCTGCAGGAAAGCCGGCCCGAGCAGCACCAGCAGCAGCGACGGAAAGATGCAGAACACCAGCGGGAAAAGCAGCTTCAGCGGAATCCTGGCAGCCACTTCCTCGGCGCGCAAGCGACGGCGCGTGCGCAGCATGTCGGCCTGCACCCGCAACGAATCGGCCAGGCTGGTGCCGAACCGCTCGGCCTGGATCAGCATCGTCGCAAACGAGCCGATCTCCTCGACCCCGGTCCGCGTGGCCAGATTGCGCAGCGCCCGTTCGCGGCTCGATCCGACCCGCAGTTCGATGGCCATCAGTTCGAGCTCCTCGGCCAGCACCGGGCTGCGCAGCTTCAGCTCCGCAGCCGTCCGGTTGATCGCCATGTCCAGCCCGAGCCCGGCCTCCACACAGACGATCATCAGATCGAGAGCATCCGGGAAGGCCTCGAACAGTTCGCGCTGGCGTATCGCGGTCAGCCTGGCCAGGATGAAACCGGGCAGGTAATAGCCGGCCGCGGCCAGCAGCAGCAGGCCGCCCAGCCCGGTTGCCGGCGTCCACGCGAAGCCTCGCCCGAATGCATAGAACCCCAGCGGAAGGCCCAGCGCCAGCACCGTCTTGCAGGCGAAGAAGAGCACCGGCGCCGACGCGGTGCGGATGCCGGCGTTCAGGAAGCGCATGCGCAACCTGCCCAACTCCGCGTCGGTCGACGGCGTGGCCAGCCGGGCGACCGGTGTCGCCACCCGGACGACTCGGCGATGCCAGTCTGCCGATTGCGACGCACCGGGCCCGTCGTCGGCCGACAGTCGTCGCAGCCGGTCGCGCACCGGGTCGCGGCGGCCGAACGCCAGGCCGACGGCCAGCACTGCCGCGGCCACCGTGACGAAGACCAGGGCCAGATAGAGGATCTGAAGGCCGGTCACCGTCACCCCCTCAGGCACGGATCCTGACGATCCGCCACATCCACAGCGCGCCGAAGATCATCATCAGCGCGGCGATGTAGAGGGCGTTGATCCCGGCCGGGTCGGTCCACAGCACACGAATGAAGCCGGGATTCACGAGCGAGATCAGTCCGGCGGCAGCAAACGGCAGCCCGATCAGGATCCAGGCCGACATCCGGCCTTCGGCAGACAGCACGCGCACCTTGCCGAGCAGCTTGATCCGCTCGCGGATCAGCGCGGCCAGGTTGTCGAGCAGTTCAGCCAGGTTGCCGCCGGTGTCCCGCTGCAGCAGTACCGAAATGACGAAATAGCGCAGATCCAGGCTGGGCACCCGGGTAGCCAGGTTCATCATCGCATCGCTGATCGAGACGCCGTAATTGATCTCGTCGAAAGTGACCTGGAACTCGGCGCGCAGCGGTTCGGCAGCCTCGGTGGCGACCAGTTGCAGCGCCGAAGGCAGCGCATGCCCGGCGCGCAAGGCGCGCGACAACAGGTCGAGGGCGCCAGGCAGCTGTTCGTCGAACTTGCGCAGGCGCGCGCCGCGCCGCAGGACCATCACCAGGCCGGGAATCA
>JBAYOD010000185.1:0-6520 GCA_041678445.1 Burkholderiaceae bacterium
GCGCAGGCGGCGAGCGGCCTGCCGGCGCCGCGCCGCCCGATTGGTCAGCACCCGCCGCAGCGCGCTTTCGCGATGCGATGAACGACGACTTCAATACGCCGGTGGCCCTGTCGGTCCTGTTCGATCTGGCCAGCGACGTGCACCGCGGCGGACCGCAGGCGGCCGACGCCGGGCGCATGCTGCGCAACCTGGCAGCCGTGCTCGGCCTGCTGGAACAGGCGCCGGCAGCAGCGCGCCGCAGCGGCCTGCACGGCAGCGACTTCGCCGAGGCTGCCCGCAGTGCTCCCGACGATGCGGCAATCGAGGCGGCGATCGCCGAGCGCGCCGCGGCCAAGGCGGCGAAGGACTGGACCAGGGCCGACCAGATCCGTGATGCGTTGGTCGAGCAGGGAATCGTGCTGGAAGACACGCCGGGAGCGACCACCTGGCGTCGCGCCTGAAGGCATGAAACCGCAGTTCTGGGACGCTGCCTGCGCCGAGCTGTCGGGGCGCGATCCGGTGATGGCGCAGATCATCGCCGAGCGCGGTGACATCTATCTGACCACGCGCGGTGACCCGTTCCAGACCCTGGCCCGGTCGATCGTCAACCAACAGATCTCGGTCAAGGCAGCGCTGTCGGTCTGGACGCGCGTGCAGCAGGCTGCCGGCGAGGTTTCGCCGCAGCGCCTGGCGCGGATGCGCACCACGACCTTGCGCAAATGTGGGCTTTCCGAGCGCAAGGCCGAGTACATGAAGGATCTCGGCAAGCGCTTCACCAGCGGCGAGGTCGACCCGACCCACTGGCCGCAGCTGGACGATGAAGCCATCATTGCCGAGCTGGTGACGGTGCGCGGCATTGGCCGCTGGACGGCCGAGATGTTCCTGATCTTCAATCTGCTGCGGCCCGATGTCCTGCCCCTGGACGACCTGGGCCTGATCCGCGGCGTGGAAAAGCGCTATCGTGAGGGGGCACCGGTTTCGCGGCGCGAAGTTCAGCAACTGGGCGAGCGCTGGCGGCCATGGCGAACCGTGGCCACCTGGTACCTGTGGCGCAGCCTCGAGCCCGTGCCCGTGGAGCTCTGATGAAGAACACCTTCCTCGACTTCGAGAAGCCGATCGCCGATCTCGAGCAGAAGATCGACGCGCTGCGCTTCGCCCAGGAAGACTCGGCGATCGACATCGCCGACGAAGTCGATCGCCTGCAGAAGAAAAGCCAGGCTCTGGTCAAGGCCACCTACGCCAAGCTCACGCCGTGGCAGACGGCGATGGTCGCCCGCCATCCGCAGCGCCCGTATACGCTCGACTATGCGCAGTCGCTGTTTACCGACTTTCATGAACTGCACGGCGATCGCAGCTTCGCCGACGACCCGGCGATCGCGGGCGGACTGGCGCGCTTCAACGGCCAGCCGGTCATGCTGATCGGCCATCAGAAGGGGCGCGACACCAGGGAGCGCAACTACCGGAACTTCGGCATGCCACGCCCCGAGGGCTATCGCAAGGCCCTGCGCCTGATGAAGCTTGCCGAAAAGTTCGGCATGCCGGTGATGACCTTCGTCGACACGCCAGGCGCCTTCCCGGGAATCGATGCCGAGGAGCGCAACCAGTCCGAAGCGATCGGCCGCAACCTGTACGAAATGGCCGCGCTGAAGGTACCGATCGTCACGACGATCATCGGCGAGGGCGGGTCGGGCGGCGCGCTGGCGATTGCGGTCGGCGACGTGACCCTGATGCTGCAATACGCGATCTACTCGGTGATTTCACCTGAAGGCTGCGCGGCGATCCTGTGGAAGAGCGCCGACAAGGCTGCCGATGCGGCCGCAACCCTGGGCATCACGGCAGCGCAGCTCAAGTCGCTGGGGCTGGTCGACAAGATCGTCCACGAGCCCGTGGGTGGCGCCCATCGCGACCCGCAGCAGATGTCGCAGTTGCTCAAGCGGGCGCTGTCCGATTCGCTGCGTCAGGTGCAGAGCATGCCGCTGGACGAATTGCTCGAGCAGCGCCACGCGAAGCTGGTGGGGCATGGCAGGTTCAAGGAGAGCGCGAAGAAAGGCTGAAGCCGGCCCGCTCGAAGCGGTCGCTGCGCTGCTTGCCGCAACCGGCAGTACGGCCGGCGTCGGCGCGGCCGGCGTCGGCGTCGGCATCGCCTTCAGCGGTGGTCTCGATTCGAGTGCGCTGCTGCATGCCGCGGCGGCCATCGTTCCGGTCGACCGGCTGTTCGCGTTCCACGTCGATCACGGCTTGCATCCCCGCTCGGCCGACTGGGTCCGGCACTGCGCGCGGCAGGCTGAAGCGCTCGGTGTGAGTTTCCACCACCGGCGGCTCGCCACGAAACCCGCGCCCGGTGAAAGCCTGGAGGCCTGGGCACGGACTGGCCGCTATGCCGCCCTGGCCGAGCTGTCGGCCGAGGCCGGCACCGCCGTGCTGCTGACCGCCCATCACGCCGACGATCAGCTCGAAACCCTGCTGATGCGTCTTGCGCGCGGCACCGGTATCGACGGTCTGACCGGCATCGAGGCTGATACCCGGCGCGGCAGCCTGCGGCTGTTGCGGCCCTGGCTGAACCTGCCGCGCGCGGCGATCGAGCGCTGGGCGCGAGAGCAGGCGCTGGACTGGATCGAAGACCCGTCGAACACGGATGAAGCACTGCTGCGCAACGCAGTGCGGCGGCGCCTGATTCCCGAGATCGACCGGGTCCTGCCCGGATTGCGCAAGCGGTTGCCCGACACGCTGGGCGTGCTGCGTGAGGCGCGGAGCCGGCTACAGGCGCTGGAGGCCGAGGATCTCGCCGGTGCCTTGGTCAGTTCGACCCGCTTCGGCCCCTGCCTGTCCCTGAAAGCCTGGCACGCGTTGCCGCCGGCGCGGCGACCTGGGGTGTTGCGACGCTGGCTCGCCGCCCGCGGCACGCGGATGCCGTCCCAGGCGCGTCTGGCCGAGATCGTCCGGCAACTCGGGTCACCGCGGGGTGATGCGCAGCTTCATCTCGGACATGATGACAAGGTGTTGCGCCGCTATCGTGGTTTGATCATGCTGGCACCCCCGGCACTGTCACTGCCACCGGCACCGGCCCCCCCGGTGACTTCGGTCGCGATGCCGATCGACTGGCAGGCGGCAGGGCAGATCGACCGGCAGGGCGTGCGACAGATCGACTGCCCGGCCTTCGGCGGTATGCTGCAGGCAGTGGCCGTCACCGATCCTGATGAGGAGGGTGTGCCGGTCACGCTGTTGCAGGCCGGCGATCTGGTCCTGCGCCACCGCGCCGGCGGCGAACGTTTGCGGACCCACCGAGGCGGGCCGCGCCGCAGCCTGAAGAACCTGTTCCAGGAGCGCGGCGTGCCGCCGTGGCAGCGGGTCGGCTTGCCGGTGCTTTGGTCCGATGGTGGCCCGGTCTGGGTGCCCGGGCTGGGGCTTGATGCAGAATGCTCAGTCCGCTCAGGCGAGCGCTATCGGCTGCAGTGGATCGGCTACGGGACCTGATTCGATCTTCACGGAGATGTTGATGACCGATAACCAGCAGGGAAGGCCACGGGGCGGCAGGGCAGTTGCGGCGCTGCTGCTCGGGGTATCGATCGCGGTCGGCCTGGTCGGCGCCGCCTGGATCGGTGGGCAGGCGCTGCGTGCGTTCAAGCAGTTCGATCGCAGCGTCGAAGCCAAGGGCCTGTCCGAGCGGGAAGTGATGGCCGACCTGGCGATCTGGCCGGTCGGCTTCGTCGAAGCCGACAACGACCTGGGCAAGCTGTACGCGACCCTGGAGCGACAGGGCGCACGGCTGACCGCCTTCCTGGAGCAGGCCGGCTTCAAGGCCGACGAGATGAGCCTGTCGGCGCCAGTGGTCATCGACCGGCAGGCACGCGAGTACGGCGGCGATGATCGCAGCCCGTTCCGCTACACGGGGCGCGCCGCGGTCACGGTCTACACGACCGATGTCGAGCGGGTCAGGGCGACGATGGGCAAGGTCTCGGAGCTGGGCCGCGAAGGCATCGTGATCGGCGGTGACTACGGTGGGGCACAGCCGCAGTTCCTGTTCAACGGCTTGAACGCGCTGAAGCCGGGAATGATCGAAGAGGCCACCCGCAATGCGCGCGAATCGGCCGGCAAGTTCGCCATCGATTCAGGCAGCGATCTCGGCAAGATCCGCCGGGCCAGTCAGGGCCAGTTCTCGATTTCCGACCGCGATGCGAACACGCCGCACATCAAGCGCGTCCGGGTCGTTTCGACGATCGAGTACTACCTGGTCGACTGACGCCCGGCCGGCTCGGATGGTTGCCACGGAACTGCCGTGTCGTCTCTGACGACCATCGTGCCATCGTTTACAATGGCAAGTTTCCCTGCGTGATCGGCCCGGCCATTGACCGGGCCAGCGAACCCCCATGGCACTGATTGTCCAGAAGTACGGCGGCACCTCGATGGGCTCGACCGAGCGTATCCAGAATGTCGCCCGCCGCGTCGCCAAGTGGCATGCCGCCGGCCATCAGGTGATCGTGGTGCCCTCGGCAATGTCCGGTGAAACCAACCGCTTGCTCGACCTGGCGCGCGAGATCGACGCCAAGGCCAGCCCGCGCGAACTCGACATGATCGCGTCCACCGGCGAACAGGTGTCGGTCGGATTGCTCGCCATCGCGCTGAAGTCGCAGGGCACCGACGCCATCAGCTACAGCGGCTGGCAGGTGCCGGTGCGCACCGACAGCGCGTTCACGAAGGCGCGCATCCTGTCCATCGATGACAGCAAGGTGCGTGCCGATCTGGAAGCCGGGCGCGTCGTCATCATCACCGGTTTCCAGGGGGTCGACGAAGCCGGCAACGTCACTACGCTGGGGCGCGGGGGCTCCGATACCTCAGCGGTTGCCATTGCCGCAGTGCTCGGCGCCGACGAATGCCTGATCTTCACCGACGTCGACGGCGTCTACACGACCGACCCGCGGGTGGTGCCGGAAGCGCGCCGGCTCGAACGGATCACCTTCGAGGAAATGCTCGAGATGGCCAGCCTCGGCTCCAAGGTGCTGCAAAGCCGCTCGGTCGAGTTCGCCGGCAAGTACAAGGTCAAGACCCGCGTGTTGTCCAGTCTCACCCCCCCGGAACTGCCGGTCGACGTCGAATCGGCATCGGGAACACTGGTCACTTTCGAGGAAGACGAGAACATGGAACAGGCTGTCATCTCGGGCATCGCATTCAGCCGTGACGAGGCCAAGCTCACCGTCACCCGGGTGCCCGACCGCCCGGGCGTCGCCTTTCAGATCCTCGGCCCGGTCGCCGACGCGAACATCGGCGTGGACGTGATCATCCAGAACCAGAGCGTCGACGGCATGACCGACTTCTCGTTCACCGTCCATCGCAACGACTATCAACGCGCCCTCGAGGTGCTCAACGAGAAGGTCAGGCCCGCGATCGGCGCCGGCGAGATCATCGGCGACACCAGGATCGCCAAGGTGTCGGTCGTCGGCATCGGCATGCGCTCGCACGTCGGGCTGGCCAGCCTGATGTTCCGCACGCTGTCCGAAGAGGGAATCAACATCCAGATGATCTCGACCAGCGAGATCAAGATCTCGGTGGTCATCGACGACAAGTACATGGAGCTGGCCGTACGGGCACTGCACAAGGCCTTCGGGCTGGACGAGTCCGGTGACGTCCCGGCAGCGGCCTGAGCAAGCGCCGCATTGAGGTACAATTCGCCCCGAGCCGGCATCGGGGACGAAAGTTTTCGAAGCCCGGAGACGTGGCCGAGAGGTCGAAGGCACTCCCCTGCTAAGGGAGCATACGGTCAAAACCCGTATCGAGGGTTCGAATCCCTCCGTCTCCGCCACGGCGGATGTTTCAGGAAGTTCCAGAGGCGCCCACAAGGGCGCTTTTTTTTCGTCTTCTCCTTGCCAATCAGGCACTTATCCTCATGATCGACGTTCCGGGATTGTTCGGATTGTTTCAGGACAGCGCGTCGCAAGGTATGGTATCTGGCATGGTGGCCGCTTGCGCCCGGTGCGCTCTCAGTCCTGGTGCGCCCGCAGCCAATCCTTCAGCGCTGCGTCGAGACGTCCCTGCCAGCCGGTGCCCGTGGCACGGAAGCTGTCCACTACGTCGCGCGACAGCCGGAGGGTGATCCGTTCCTTCGTCGGCGACTTCTGCGGTCCGCCGGCCATGAGCTTTTCACGCAGCGCCGCCGGCAGGGCCCCGAACGGCACTGCTTTGGCAACGGCTGCAGCCGTCCATTCCGGGTTGTCCTGATCGGGCGCTGGGCGCTTCATGCGCTCACCCGCCGCAGGGGCCGCACGGCCGGCGGCGGTTTCAGCTGAGCCTGCCAGAGGTCATAAGCGCCCCGTCAGCCGCCAGTTGCCGTTGACGGTGATGGACCAGTGGCCGGCCAGCTGGCCCTTGAGCGGGTGCAACTTCCAGCCTGGAGCGTTCAGATCGGCAGGCGGGGGTGGGCAAGCTCAGCGCTCGAACAGGTATGGTATTTCGCGTGGTATCTACGGGGTGTTTTCAGATATACCCTCGAAACCTGCATGAACACATGGTCGTGAGGGACTCCGCCCCGCCAGGTCTGATCCTGCAC
>JBAYOD010000186.1:0-6468 GCA_041678445.1 Burkholderiaceae bacterium
CGCGCCGGTGCATCCCGGCATGCGCAAGGCCGGGATGCTGCAGACGCTGCAGCCCCTGTACGACGTGCCGCAGGCTTATGCGTGCTGGAATCCGCTGTCGACCGAAGCTGTTTGGCGCGTGATGGTCGGTGATCTGTGCGCGCGCCTGCGGCTGATGTTCTTCGGCAACCTGCGCCAGGACTGGTCGGAGTTCGTGCTTGCCGATCTGGGCATCTTCAGATACGAAACCGTGGCCTTCGACGCCGGGTCGCGGGCTTTCCGGACGCGGGCCGATGTCGATGGCTACCTGGTCCTGCATGCCTGTCGGCAGGCGCTCGACGAGGGGGCCGATGTCGACGATCTGCTGCAGCAGGTGGCGGGCTGCGCGGGCGACAATCCCTGGCTCGAGCAGCGCCGGGCCAGGGTGCTGCTGCGCATCGGTCAGGCTTGCGAGCGCCGGCAGGACTGGGTCCGTGCCGGGCAGGCTTATGCGTTGAGCGGTCATCCCGGTGCACGCCATCGCCGCATGCGCGTCTGCGAGCGCATGGGGCGTCCGGCCGAGGCTCTGGCCCTGGCGCTGGTCGCCGAGGCGGCTCCGGAAAGCGATGAGGAAAGTCAGCGCATCGCGCGCATGCTGCCGCGCCTGCGGCGCAAGCTGGGGTTGGCGGGTCCAGCTGCGATCGGCCGGGCAATCCCGGCCGCACCGGTTACCCCGGTCGCCCCGCCGCGGACGGAGGTCGAACTGGCGTTGCCGGCGACGCCAGTCTGCGTCGAACTGGCCGTGCGCGAGCACTGGCACAGCGATGTCGAGCCGGTGTTCTACGTCGAGAACGCGCTCGTCAACTCGCTGTTCGGCCTGCTGTGCTGGCCGGCTATTTTCGCGCCGCTGCCGGGCGCATTCTTCCATCCTTTCCAGAGCGCACCGGCCGATCTGGGTGCTGCGGATTTCGTGTCGCGCCGATCGGCCCTGTTCGAGGGCTGCCTGGCCCGGCTCGACGACGGCAGCCATCGCGAAGTCATCCTGCAGCGCTTTGCCGACAAACAGGGGGTGCAGTCGCCCTTCGTATCCTGGGGTGTCCTGACCGAGCCGCTGCTGGTCCTGGCGCTGGACTGCATTCCCGCGGCGCACCTGAAGCTGTTCTGCCGGCGCCTGCTGTCCGATCTGCGCGCCAATCGCACGGGGCTGCCCGATCTGGTGCGCTTCTGGCCCGCCGAGCACCGCTATCAGCTGGTCGAGGTCAAGGGTCCCGGCGACAGGCTCCAGGACAACCAGATCCGCTGGCTGGCGTACTGCGCCCGGCACGACCTTCCGGCAAGCGTCTGCCATGTGCGCTGGCGCAGTGCCGGAGACGAAGTCGGGGCCGGGGCTGGAGGGCGGGCAGCATGAGCCAAGCGCAGCAAGGTGCGGCATGAGCTGCACCGTGGCCGTCCGTGCGCTGTGCGAGTTCACTGCGCTCACCGGCGATCTCGACCTGCGCTTCACGTCTGCGCCGAGCGCGCTGGAGGGCATGGCCGGCCACGACCGGGTGCGCGCGCGCCGCGGCGAGCACTATGAGACCGAGATCAGTCTGGCGGGCCACTACCAGGATCTCCATGTCCGCGGCCGGGCCGACGGCTTCGATCCCCGGACCGGGCAACTGGAGGAGATCAAGACCCATCGGGGCCCGCTCGATGGTGTGCGCCCCCACCACCGCGCGCTGCACTGGGCCCAGGCCCGGATCTACGGACACCTGTTGTGTCAGGTCCGCGGGCTGGCCGGGTTGCGCGTGGCCCTGGTCTACCTCGACATCGACAGCGAGGAAGAGACCGTGCTGGTGGAAACCTGGGCCGCCGAGGCGCTGCAGGCCTTCTTCGACGAGCACTGTGCCCGCTACCTGGACTGGGCGCGCAGCGAGGCCCGGCACCGGCAGGCGCGCGACGCGGCACTGGCGGCGCTGCGCTTTCCGATGGACCGGTTCCGGGCGGGCCAGCGCGAGCTGGCGGTGGCCGTCTACCGGTGTGCCCGTGCGGAAACGGGCGGGCGCTGCCTGCTGGCGCAGGCGCCGACCGGCATCGGCAAGACGCTGGGCACGATCTTCCCGATGCTCAAGGCCGGCGTCGCCAGAACCGGCACCGTTGAGTCCGGCACGACCAGGACGGCCGCTGGCGAGGCGCTGGACAAGATCTTCTACCTGACCGCCAAGGGGACCGGCCACGGCCCGGCCCTGCAGACGCTGGCCGTTGTGAACCGGCAGCTCGCCGGGCAGGCGCCGGTCGGTGCACTGCGGGTGCTCGACATGCAGGCGCGCGAGAAGAGCTGTGAGCATCCCGACAAGGCCTGTCACGGTGAGTCCTGCCCGCTGGCGCGGGGGTTCCATGACCGCTTGCCCGCCGCGCGGGCCGCCGCCCTGGATCTGCCCCAGCCCTGGGATGCGCCGACCCTGCGCGCGCTGGCGCTGGCCCACCAGATCTGTCCCTATTACCTCGCCCAGGAGATGGTGCGCTGGAGCGACGTGGTGGTGGCCGACTATCACTACTACTACGGCAGCACGGCGCTGCTGCACGCGCTGACCCAGGACCGGCAGTGGGCGGTCGGGGTGCTGGTCGACGAGGCCCACAACCTGGTCGAGCGCGCACGCGGCATGTACACGGTGGAGCTGTCGCCGTTTGCGCTGGCCGATGCACGCCAGGCCAGCGTTGGCGAAGTGCGCAAGGCACTGGACCGGTTGCATCGCTGCTGGAACGCATTGGCCCGGGAGCAGGCCGCCGACTACCAGACCTGCGAGGTCATACCCGCCACGCTGCTGGGGGCCGTGCAGCGCGTCGTGGGGGCGATCGCCGATACCCTGGCCGATCAGCCGTTGCCTCCGGGCGACCCCGTGCTCGCCTTCTACTGGGCAGGACTGCAGTTCATGGCCTTGGCCGAGCGCTTCGGTGACCATTCACTGTTCGATGTCCGCCGGCTCCCGCGGCTCGACGACCGCGGCCAGCTCCCGCAGTCCGGTGCGCGCAGCCGGACGCCGGCGTCGGTGCTGTGCATTCGCAATGTCATTCCGGCACCTCACCTGGCCACGCGCCACGCGGCGGCTCGCGCCACGGTGCTGTTCTCGGGAACGCTGAGCCCGCCGCGCTTTTACCGCGACGTCCTGGGGCTACCCGGGGACACGGGGTGGATCGAAGCGCCGGCATCTTTCCAGGCCGGGCAGCTGGGCGTGCACGCGGTGAACCACATTTCCACGCGCTTCCGGGACCGAGACCGGTCTTTGCACCCGATCGCGGACCTGGTGGCAGGCCAGTACGCACGGCAGCCCGGCAACTACCTGTGCTTCTTCAGCAGCTTCGACTATCTGCGGCGGGTAGCCGAGTGCCTGCAACGAAACCATCCACAACTACCCCTGTGGCAACAGACGCCGGGCATGGACGAGAAGGACCGGGAAGCGTTCGTGGCGCGCTTCACCGAACAGGGGCGAGGCATCGGCTTCGCCGTGCTGGGAGGCGTGTTCTCCGAAGGCGTCGATCTGCCGGGCCAGCGCCTGATCGGCGCTTTCGTGGCCACGCTGGGCCTGCCGCAGGTCAACCCGGTGAACGAGCAGGTGAAGCGGGCCATGGCCCGGCACTTTGGCGCGGCCAAGGGTTATGACTACACCTATCTCTATCCGGGCCTGCGCAAGGTGGTGCAGGCGGCCGGGCGCGTGATCCGCAGCGAACAGGACCGCGGCGTGGTGTTCCTGATCGACGACCGCTACCGGCGACCGGAAGTCCGGGCGCTGCTGCCGCGGTGGTGGCGGGTGCAGGAACAGCCGGTTCGCAGGTCGATCAGCTGATCGCGTCCACGCAGAGGCGATTGATCCAAGGCGCTCGATCGTGGGCTTCGATCTCGAACGGCGCCACATAGCCGCTGCCACCGAAGGGAATGAGCAGCTCACGCAGGAACGGGTCGTCTGCGGCCTTGCGGTAGATGAACGGCCAGGCGCTTCACGGGTTTTTCCGGCGGCGGGCTCGCTGCCGGTGGCTGGCCGCTTCGGCTGCGCGCTCAGGGCAAGATAGCCGAGCCGGTCATCATATCATCGGGGCCGCCTTCAGCGAACGGCTGACACTCGATTGAATAGAGCACATAAATACGTATTACACTTAATAATGTGCTGAATCGATGAAAGGAGTCGAGGTGTGTCGAAGACTGTCAATTTCACTGGATCGGTCGAGCGCGATCTGCTCAAGCGCGCCAAGGTGATCGCGGCCCGCAACGACACGTCGATCAACGCGCTGTTCAATGCCCAACTGCGCTACCTGGTCGAGACCTTCGAGAGCGCCGACACGGGCCGCAACGCCAACTACGCCACGTTGCTGGCGTTCTCGCTGGGGCGTCTGGACGCAGGTGCTGCGTTGCAGGCGCTGGGCCTGGACAGCGAGGAAGACCTGTTCTTGTTGATGGCCCAGGCGCACCTGCCGATGCCGCGTCTTCCCGACGATGACACCGCCGGCATGGTGCAGGCCCTGCACAAGCTGGGTGGTTGAGCGGTGTCGCAGGAGTCGCCGCTGTTGCTGCCGGACGCGGGGCCGCTCACCGCGCTGGCCTACGCCGGCCGTCTGGACCTGCTGTTGCGGCCAAACTGGCCGCTCCGGTTGGTCGATATGGTGTTGCACGAGGTCACTCGCAATGCGACGCTGAGCCGAGACGCCATCACGGACTTCGTGACACGGCATCGCCCGCGGGTGATTGAAACGGCGACCTTTCGCCATTACCAGACACGCCTGGCCGCTGAGGATGAGCCGCGAAAGGCCGGGCTGGGCGAACTGGCCATACAAGAAGCCATCAATCAGCTGGCGCTGTCAGAGCCACCGCAGCCGGCGGTCCTGCTGTTCGAGGACCACAAGATCGCGCGTACGAGTTTTCACTTGCCCGAAGGCACGCTGCGGGTGTCGACCCGTGCATTCCTGATCTTTCTGGAGGAAAAGGGCTGGCTCACATCGGCCGCGCAGATGGAACACGATGCCATTCGCGCGGGGCGTAACTTTTCCCGGTTGCGATTCCCGTAAGGCGACCGGCAGTCCCTCTTCTCTGAAATGACGCCGGCGCCGCGGTGCGGGCGGTGATCACGTCATGGCGCCCGCACCACCAGCTTGCGCAACTCGTCGTACCAGAGCACCCCGCTGGCCATTGCCACGCAGACCAGCCACTGGTCGAGCGTCAGCGGAACCGTGCCGAAGGCGGTGTTCAGGAAGCCGATGTTGACGACGGCCATCTGCAGTACGATCGACAAGGCGATGGCGCCCCACAGCCAGCGATTGACGAACATATGCCGGAATGCGCTGGCCGACTCGGAGCGGGCGTTGAAGCAGTTGAACAGTTGCGCGAAGACAAGCGTGGTGAACGCCGCGGTGCGGGCATTGTCCAGATCGTGCGTTCCCTCGATCAGCCCGCCGGGCAGGTACATGTCGAGCGTCAGCAGCGTGACCACGGCCATCACCGCACCGATCTGCAACACTCCGGCCGCCATCCGTGCGTCGATGACCCGTTCGTTCCCCGGGCGCGGTTTGCGCGCCATGACATCGTCGGTTTCGGGGTCGATGCCCATGGCCAGCGCGGGGCCGGAGTCGGTGATGAGGTTGATCCACAGGATTTGCGTGGCCAGCAGCGGCAGCACCACGGCACCGCCGGAATCCGGCCCGCTGAGCCCGATCACGCCGGTCAGCACCACACCCAGGAACACGGTCAGCACCTCACCCATGTTCGACGACAACAGGTAACGCAGGAACTTGCGGATGTTGTCGAAGATCGCGCGGCCTTCGCGCACGGCCTGTACGATCGTCGCGAAATTGTCGTCGGCGAGGATCATCCGGGCGGCTTCCTTCGTGACCTCGGTGCCGGCGATGCCCATTGCCACGCCGATGTCCGCTGACTTCAGCGCCGGGGCGTCGTTGACGCCGTCGCCGGTCATTGCGACGATGTTGCCGTCGGCCTGCAGCGCATCGACGATGCGCAGCTTGTGAGCCGGCGCCACGCGGGCGAACACCGAGGTCTTGTGGATCACGTCGGCGAAGCCGGCATCGTCGAGCTCATCGAGCTCGGCGCCGGTCAGCGCTTCGGCACCGGCTTCCACGATGCCTAGGTCGGCCGCGATCCGCGCTGCCGTGCGCGGATGATCGCCGGTGATCATGATCACGCGAATGCCGGCGCGGCGTGCATCGGCGATGGCGTGCTCCGCTTCCTCGCGCGGCGGGTCGATGATACCGACCGTCCCCGCGAAGACAAGACCTTGCTCCAGCGCCCCGGCGTTCTCCGGTTCGATGGCCTCGTCCGCGCGCAGCGGACGCCAGGCGACTGCCAGTGTGCGCAGCGCGGCGTCGGTGAGCGTGTCGACATCGGCAAGGATGCGCGCGTGCAGCGCGTCATCGAGCGGCACCACTTGCCTGCCGACACAGGCATGCGTGCACCGCTCGAGAAGCACATCCGGTGCGCCTTTGGAGACCAGCACGCGTTCGTCGCCATGCTCGTGATCGATCTCGACC
>JBAYOD010000187.1:0-6433 GCA_041678445.1 Burkholderiaceae bacterium
CCACCGGCGGCAGCATGCGGCTGTACTCGGTCAACTACGCCGGCCACGCGCCGATCTGCCTGAACGATCGTAGTGCGTTCAGCGGCGTGACGGCCAGCCCGCCCGACTTCGCAGGGCTCTACCCGCAGGCCTATTGCGCCGGCGGAACCTACAACTCGACGTCGCTGGGCAACTCGGCGCTGATCGCCGGCGGCTTTCGCAACAACGTGTTCGAGGGCGGCGACATCGCACTGGGCGCGAGCAACAAGATCTACGGCAGCGTGATCGCCGGCGACATCCTGACCACGACCGGCAGCACCGAAGTCACCGGCCAGATCATCGTCGCGGCGCAGGACCCGTCTTCGACCCAGACCACCTGGAGCGGCTCGACGACGGTCCACATGTCCGAGGACCACGAGGACTTCGATCCGGACGCGAACCCGTTCGACGACTCGGACGGGGCGGCGGGCACGAACTCGGACGCCAAGCTGCTCTGGTCGCGCTATCTGTAAGCGAGCTACTTGACGGCGGCCGAAGGCCGCTGCGACAGGGTTTCGTAATAGGCCTGCAGGTGGTGCAGGCCTTCGTCGCCGGGCACGAACTTCATCAGCCCGCGCGCGAAGTCCAGCGCGCACAGCGCAGTGATGTCGGCGATCGTGAAGCGCTCCCCGGCGGCATACGGCTGGCCGGCCAGCAGCCCGTCGAACCAGCGGGCGATCTCGCGCAGCTTCTCGCCCTGCGAGGCGCCGAAGTCGGGAAACTGCGGCTGCTCGAGCGCGGCCAGGCCGGGGTGGGTGTGGCGGATGCAGTTGGCGATGGTGCCGAACAGGTAGAGCTCCATCCGCCGGTCGGCCATCTCGATGAAGGCCCGCTCGTCGGCATCGCGTCCCATCAGGTTCGGATCCGGATACAGGCCTTCGAGCCAGGTGCAGATCGCGCGCGTTTCGCTGAGCATGCGACCGTCATCGAGTTCGAGTACCGGCACTTTCGCGAGCGGGCTGCGGGCCAGATAGGCCTCGCCCTTGTGCTCGTTGGTGCGCAGGTCGACCGGGACCAGTTCGATTCCGCCGATGTCCTTCTCGGCCATGAAGATCGTGACCCGTCGGGGGTTCGGGGCGCGTGAGGCGACGTAAAGTTTCATGGGAAGCTCCGGAGTCAGGGCCGGCTCGCCGTATCGAGTGAGGCGAGGTCGGCCGGTGTCAGGGTAAGCCGGGTGGCGGCGACCAGGCTGTCGAGCTGCGCGACCGAAGTGGCGCTCGCGATCGGAGCGGTGACCCCGTCGCGCGCGATCAGCCAGGCCAGGGCGACCTCGGCCGGCTGCGCGCCATGGCCGGCAGCCACTGCGTCGAGCGCTGCGAGGACGCGCAGGCCACGCTCGTCGAGATAGCGACGCGCACGCTGGCCGCGCACACTCTTGCCGAGATCGTCGGCCGACCGGTACTTGCCGCTCAGGAAACCCGAGGCGAGGCTGTAGTACGGAATGACACCGAGCCCCTCGGCGATGCACAGTTCGCGCAGCGGGCCATCGAAACCGTCGCGATCGTACAGGTTGTACTCAGGCTGCAGAACTTCGTAGCGCGGCAGCTCGTGCGCCGCGGCCACATCGAGGGCGTCGCGCAGTTGCCCGGCGTCGTGATTCGAAGTGCCGATCGCCCGCACCTTGCCCTGGCGCAACAGCTGGTCGAAGGCCGCCAGGGTCTCGTCGACCGGCGTGTCGGGGTCCGGGCGGTGGCTCAGGTACAGGTCGATGTAGTCGGTCTGCAGCCGGCGCAGCGAATGCTCGGCCGCCGCGATGATGCGCTTGCCCGCCAGGCCCTTGTCACCGGGCGCCAGTTCCCAGCCGACCTTGGTGATCAGCACCGTGCGGGCGCGCTGGCCCGGCCGGGCAGCGAACCAGTTGCCGATGATGGTCTCCGACTCGCCCCCGCGATTGCCCGGCGCCCACATCGAATAGCAGTCGGCCGTGTCGATTGCGTCGAGACCCGCGTCGGCAAAACGGTCGAGCAGGGTGAAGGCGGTCGCTTCGTCGACGGTCCAGCCGAAGACGTTGCCGCCGAAGACCAGGGGCGCGATCCGGAGTCCGGTGCGGCCCAGTGGGCGAGGTTGCATGGGAATAAGCTCCCGGGTGAGGTGCAGGGGCTTATTGTCGCTGGTTCGGGAAAACCGGGCTGTCGGCATCGGTGCGACGCATAGAACCTCCGGCCAATGGACACCTGCTTTCCGATCGGCGACGCTCTCTCCAGATCAACATGGAGTCTGTGACCGTGGTATATACAGTATACACAATGGACCATGCCTTGGAGGCCACCGTGTTGAGCCGGGTTTTCAAGAGCGGCAACTCGCAAGCCGTGCGCATTCCGAAGGATCTCGCCTTCGGCCCGACCGTCCAGGAAGTCGAGATCGAGCGACATGGTGACGGGCTGCTCATCCGGCCCGCCAGGCGGGAATCCTTCGAAGGCCTGGATCATGTGTTGAAGGCCTTTCCGCAAGAGTTCATGGCCGCAGGCCGAGCGCCCCAGAAGCAGTCCGAGCGAAACTGGCAGGCCGCCGATCGGAAGAAGCGCTGACCATCGCTTACCCACGACACGGGGCAACGGTGCGCTACCTGCTCGACACGAACATCTGCATCTATTTGATTCGGTGTCATCCGCCAGCCGTTCTCGAACGATTTCGAGACCTCGCCCGGGGTGATGTCGGAATGTCGGTCGTCACGCTGGCGGAGTTGCGTCACGGCATCGAAGCCTTGGCCATCGGGCGCGATCAGGCCCGGCAAGCGCTTGGCGAACTGCTTGCCTACATTCCCGCGCAAGCCTTCGACGTCGAAGCCACCGCGTCCTACGGCGTGCTCGCCGCGGCGGTACGCAACCGTCGCCGGGATGCGCTTGACCGATTGATCGCCGCCCACGCGATCCGTTTGGGCGCCACGCTCGTCACGAACCATGAGTCCGATTTCGCCGACTATCCGGGACTGCGCATCGAGAACTGGGCTCGATGACGCCGTCCTGCCGCATACCCGACCACCGGAGAGTCCTTTGACCGAGCAAGAATCCCTGCACCCCCTGCGCCCCTTCCTGAAGAACTGGCTCTGGGAGCACGGCCGCGTCGGCACCCGCTACCTCGACTGCGCCACCGGCGAAGTCCGGTTCGACGAGGGCAAGAAGGCGCGCTTCGCCGCCGAGCAGCAGATCCACGTTTCGCTGGCCGATGACGCCGACGACGCCGTGCACGGCACCGGGCCCGCCGTGCACGAAGCCGGGCTCGCACAGTTCCTGCGCGCCGCCCAGTTCGGCAAACCCGAAGCGGCCGGTTCTGCCGCCGAGGTTCAGCGCGCGGTGCAGGACTGCATCGACCTCGGCCTGGCCTGCGCCTATCAGCCCGACGCGCAACGGGCCTGGGCACGCTACGCGCTCGAGCCGATGTTCGACGATGAGATCCGCGCCGCAGTCGTCGCCGACATCCGGCGCAAGTACCTCGGAATGCGCGCGCAACTGGCCCTGTACGACTTCACTGTCTTTCACGGCCTGCCTGACCCGCTATTGCTCGGCGACACCCCGTTCATCGACTGGCGGGTGCGGGCTCGCCCGCCAGTGCCCTTCGTGTCGATGCCGCTCGGGCCTTATTGCCTGCTGGTCGGCACACCGTCGAACAAGACCAGCCGTGCCGGGCCGGTGAACTGGAAGAGCGTGGTCGCGATGGGCCCGTTCAAGGACCACAATCGCCATATCGTCGACGCCGCACGCCTGTGGCTGGTCGCCACCACCGACGAGCAGCTTGCCGCCCTGCAGGCGCGCTATGCGCCGCCCGAAGCGCCGAAGGCAGAGATGGATGGCGGGTAGACGTCTGCCAAGGGTCCGGCCCTGCCCTGTCGCGAGTTGACTGTATCTCAGAAGAGATACAAAATGCGCTGAAACGGAGGTTTCTGCCATGTCACAGTCCACGATGCTGCATGTCCGGGTGGACAGCGAAACCAAGGCGCAGGCCAGTGAGGCGCTGGCAGCCATGGGGCTGTCCGTGTCGGATGCGGTGCGCATCCTGCTCAAGCGCGTGGTCGACGACCAGGCTTTCCCACTGGAACTCAAGGTCCCGAACGCCAGAACTCGTGAAGCGATGGAAGAGGCCCGCGCGATGATGAAGGCCCGCACGGCACGTTTCGACTCTGCTGATGCCCTGATCGATGATCTCGAAAAGGCCCGCCAGCAGTAAGCGAGCCACGCCGCCCAGATTGTGCGACTACACTGGCGACGCCATCATCTTCGTGCGTGCGGGTACGCATTCTGAACTGTTCGGGGAATGACGAGCGGCAGACAGGAGGCTCGGCCGCTCGCGCGAAACGATATCACTCCACCGTCACGCTCTTCGCCAGATTCCTCGGCTTGTCCACGTCGGTGCCGCGCACCAGCGCGGCGTGATAGGCGAGCAGCTGCAGCGGCACCACATGCAGGATCGGTGACAGCAGGCCGGCGTGGTCGATCAGGTTGATCACGTTCAGGCCGTCGTCGGGTTCGATGTGGGTGTCGCGGTCGGCGAACACGAACAGCTCGCCGCCGCGGGCGCGCACTTCCTGCAGGTTCGATTTCAGCTTTTCGATCAGCGAGTCGTTGGGCGCCACGACGACCACCGGCATCTGGCGATCGACGAGGGCGAGCGGGCCGTGCTTGAGTTCGCCAGCGGCGTAGGCCTCGGCGTGGATGTAGGTGATTTCCTTGAGCTTGAGGGCGCCTTCCTGGGCGATCGGGAAGTGCACGCCGCGGCCGAGGAAGAGGGCGTGCTGCTTGGGTGCGAAGCGGTTGGCCCAGTGCCGCACGGCGGGCTCGCATTCGAGCACGTGGCGCATGGCGGCGGGCAGGTGGCGCAGCTGGGCGATCAGCTCGTGCTCGCGTTCGGGCAGCAGGCGGCCGCGCTGCTTGGCGAGCACCAGGGTCAGCACGAACAGCGAGGCGAGCTGGGTGGTGAAGGCCTTGGTGGAGGCGACTCCGATCTCGGGGCCGGCGCGGGTCAGGAAGCGCAGCTTCGACTGGCGGATCAGGGCGCTCTCGGGGACGTTGCAGATCGTCAGGGTGTCGCGCAGGCCGAGGCCTTGCGCATGCTGCAGGGCGGCGATCGTGTCGGCGGTTTCGCCCGATTGCGAGATGGTGATGACCAGCGTGCCGGGCAGGGCGACCGATTCGCGGTACCGGTACTCGCTGGCGATCTCGACGCTGACCGGGATGCCGGCAATGGCTTCCAGCCAGTACTTGGCGACGCAGCCTGCGTGCCAGCTGGTGCCGCAGGCCAGGATCAGGATCTGGCGGGTGCGTTCGAAGACGGCTTCGGCGTCGGCGCCGAACAGGCCGGGGGACAGCGACGAGGCATTGGCAACCATGTCGAGCGTGTTGGCGATCGCGCCGGGCTGCTCGAAGATCTCCTTCTGCATGTAGTGGGTGTACTGGCCGAGCTCGATCGCGTCGGCCGACAGCTGGCTTTCGACGATCGGTCGCTTGACCGGCTGGCCCTCGGCGTCGACGATCGAGTAGCCGTCGAGCCGGAGCTCGACGACGTCGCCTTCTTCGAGATAGGTCACGTAGCGGGTCACCTGCAGCAGCGCCGAGGTGTCGGAGGCGAGGAAGTTCTCGCCCTGGCCGGATCCGTCGTTGCCGATGCCCAGCAGCAGCGGGGAGCCGCGCCGCGAGCCCACCACGGTGTTCGGTTCGAGCTTGCAGATGGCCGCGATCGCGTAGGCGCCGCGCAACTCCTGGACGGCCTTCTGGACGGCTTCGAACAGGTTCGACCCCGAGGCGACCAGGCTGTGCACCAGGTGGGCGATGACCTCGGTGTCAGTGTCGCTCTCGAAGGTGTAGCCCTGCTGCTGCAGCCGGGTGCGCAGCGCCTCGTGGTTCTCGATGATGCCGTTGTGCACGACGCAGACTTCCAGTCCGTCGCGGTTCGAGATGTGCGGATGGGCGTTGTTCTCGGTGACGCCGCCGTGCGTGGCCCAGCGCGTGTGGGCGATGCCGGTGGGGGCGTGGGCCTGTACTTCGCTGGCCCGATGTTCGAGTTCGGCCACCCGGCCGACTGCGCGCACGCGCGACATGCTGCCGTTGAGCAGCGCGATTCCGGCCGAGTCGTAGCCACGGTATTCGAGCTTGCGCAGCCCCTCGATCAGGATGGGGACGACATTGCGCTGGGCGACTGCCCCGACGATGCCACACATGATGGTGCTTCCTCGCTTGCCGGCGTGCCGGCGCTGCTGTTACTTCTCTGCCTGGGGGCGCTTGTGCGGGCGCTCCCAGTTCTCGACGCAGACCTGGGTGGCCCGCGATATCGTGAGTCGGTCGGGCGGGGCGTCGCGGGTGAGCGTGGTGCCGGCTCCGAGTGTTGCGCCGCGGCCGACGGTCACGGGTGCGACGAGCTGGGTGTCGCTGCCGATGAAGGCATCGTCCTCGATCACCGTGCGGTGCTTGTTGGCGCCGTCGTA
>JBAYOD010000188.1:0-6426 GCA_041678445.1 Burkholderiaceae bacterium
AATGGCACGGCGTCACCGGCCAAGGTGCGGGGGGCTTCGCCGGGCCGGCGCCTTGTGCGCAGCCGAGGCGCACAGGGTTCCTGGCTGTCGCGCGCAGCGCGACGCCATGCTCATTCTCGCGGCGTCCTGTCTGAGCGCAGCAAGCGCCGCACAGCGGCGGGAGCGAAGCGAGTTACGCCGCGCAGCCAGGAACCCGAGCACCGAGGGCAGCCCCGCGCAGCGGGGTCAAGCACCCGGCGCCGGCCCGGCGAAGCCCCCCGCACCTTGGCTGCCCCAGGCTCAGCCTTCGCACCTTGGCTGCCCTTGCCGCTCGAATGCGAACCGGTATCAGCCGCTCCGGCGACGCGCCGCGAAGGCTTCCATCGCGCGCTGCGGATCGCCTTGGGCATAGCATTCGAGCTGGGCACGCACTGCCGCGGCCAGCGCCGCGTCGAAACCGGGCTGACTGAGTTCGCGAAAGCGCTGCTTCGAGACCCGCATCGGGGTTGCGGGCAGCGCCGCCATCTGGCGGGCCCGCGCCACGGCTGCGGCCAGCACCTCGCCGTCATCGGCGAGCTCGGACACCAGGCCGATCTCGTAGGCGCGCTGGCCGCTGACCAGTTCGCCGGTCAGCGACAGTCCGATGTTGTGCGTCAGCCCGACCTGCAGCGTCATCAGGTAGGAGCCGACGATGCTGGCCAGACCGGCCTTGATCTCGGGCTGGCCGATCCGGGTATCGCGGGCGGCCACCCGCCAGTCGGCGCACAGCGCGATCTGGAAACCGGCGCCGGCAGCCACCCCGTTGAGTGCGGCCACGCAGGGCTTGTCGAGGTCGCGCACCGCCTGGTACATCGCGTGCTGGGCGCGCAGCCACGGCACGATCTGCTGCCATTCGAGCGCGGCGGCCTCGTCGAGGTCCTGGCCGGCGCAAAAGGCCCGGTCACCGGCGCCGGTGAGCACGATGGCGCGCACGGCGTCATCACGATTGAGCGCCGGCAGGACCTCGCGCAGGCCACTGCGCAACGCTGCATCGACTGCATTGAGTCGATGCGGACGATTGAGCCGGACGATGGCGAGCGCGCCGTCGATCTCGGTCTGGACAGCCGCTGCCATCAGTTGACCTTGATGTTGGCGGCCCGGACGATCCGCCCCGCCTTCTCGCGCTCGGCCACGATGTAGTCGGCGAAAACCTCGGGCGTGTTGCCGATCGGCTGCAAACCTTTCTCGATCAGCAGTTCGCGCACCTCGGGCTCGGCCAGGATCGCGACGATCTCGCGGTTCAGCTTGTCGACGACTTCCTTGGGCGTGCCAGCCGGCGCGACGATGCCGTACCAGGTGCCGGTCTCGAAACCGGGCAGGCCCGACTCGGCCATGGTCGGCACTTCGGGCAGGTTGGGCACCCGTTCGGCCGCGGACACCGCGATCGCCCGCAGCTTGCCGGACTTGACGTGCGGGATCAGCGTGACCATGTTGTCGAGCATCGCCTGCACCTGGCCGCCGAGCAGGTCGGTGGTGGCCGGCGCACTGCCCTTGTACGGTACATGCAGCGACTTGACGTTCGCGGTCATGTCCAGGTATTCGCCGCCGAGGTGCTGGGCCGTGCCCACGCCGCCGTTGCCGAGGATGAACTTGCCGGGCTCCGATCTCACCAGGGCCAGGTATTCCTGGAAGTTGCTCACCGGCACCGACGGATGGGTAACCAGCAGCAACGGCGCGCTGACCAACTGGGTGATCGGCGCGAAGCTCGTCACCGAGTCGTAGTTGAGCTTCTCGTAGACATGTGGGTTCACCGCCATGAAACCGGCGGCCACCAGCAGCAGCGTATAGCCGTCGGCGGCGGCCCGGGCGCCGGCTTCCGCACCGATGTTGCCGCCCGCCCCCGGGCGATTGTCGATGACCACGGCTTGCCCCCAGCGGGTGTGCAGCTTCTGTCCGACCAGCCGCGCCAGCATGTCGGTGGCGCCGCCGGCCGAGAACGGCACGACGATCCGGATGGACTTCTCGGGATAGTCCGCCGCGCTGGCGGCCGGCATGCTGGCGACGGCCGCCGCAGCCATCAGGCCGAGGCCGGCAGCGATTCGCTTCAGGGGACGCGACAATGTCATCAGTGTCATGATTCGCCTTTTCTCGTGTGAGACCGGGTGAGGAAATCCGGGACGATACATCAGGACGATCCGACATGCTCAGGAATCAACCCAAGGTTTTGCTCACCGGCGCCATGCACCCGGAGCCGCTGGCCCTGATTGCGGAACAGGCGCAGGTCAGGCTGGCATCGGCCACCGATCCGGCGACGCTGATCGCCGAGGCCCGGGAAGCCGACGTCATCGTGGTGCGCCACCCGCTGCCCGAGGCGTTGTTCGAAACGGCCACACGGCTGCGCGGTACCGTCCGGCATGGTGCAGGCATCGACATGATTCCGCTCGAAGCCGCCACCCGGCACGGCATCATCGTGGCCAACGCCCCGTCGACCAATGCGGTCACGGTGGCTGAGTACGCTGCCGGCCAGATGCTCACGCTGGCCCGCCGGCTGCGTGACATCGACGCAACACTGCGCCGCGACGGCTGGGCCCAGGCACGCACGCTGAGCGATCACAGCCACGACCTGGCCGGGCGCACGCTCGGCTTGCTCGGAGTCGGCGCCATCGGCAGCGAACTGGCGCGAATCTGCCACGCCGGCCTGCGAATGAACGTCATCGGTTATCGGCGCAGCGCCGCGGCCATGCCGGCCGGGGTCGCAGCGGTCGGACTCGATGCGCTGTTCGAACGCGCCGACGTCCTGGTCGTCTGCTGCCCGCTCGATGCCGACACCCGTGGCCTGGTCGACCGGCGTCGCATCGGACTGATGAAGCCGGGCGCCCTCCTGATCAACGTGGCCAGGGGCCCGATCATCGACGAGGCCGCGCTCATCGATGCCCTGCGCGAGGGCCGGCTCGGCGGCGCCGCCCTCGACGTGTTCACCGAACAGCCGCTCGATCCGGCTTCGGAACTGCTGCAGTTGCCCAATGTGATGTTGAGTGCCCACATGGCCGGCCTCACCCCCGACAGCATGCTGAGGATGGGACGCGTCGTCGCCATGCAGACCCTGCAGATCCTCGCCGGCGAGCTGCCGACCCATTTCGTCAACCCCGAGGCGCGCGAACAGATCCGGCAGCGCCTCGATTCCCTGAAGGCATCCCGATGAAGATCCGTTCAGTCCAGGCCCGCTGGCTCCATGTCCCGATCCCCTATGAGCAGCAGCACGTCTCGGATTTCGGGCGAATCGGCTCGTTCGACTCGGTGCTGGTGCGGATCGACACCGAATGCGGGCTGGTCGGCTACGGCGAAGCCAAGGAGGAAGTCGGCAGCGAAGGCAACAGCCATGCCCTGGTCACGCTGATCAACCGCAAGTTCGCTCCGCTGCTGGTCGGTCAGGACGCCCGCGACATCAACCGGCTGGGCGAAGTGCTCTACAACGGCCCGCGTGACCACTACGCGCTCTCCCGGGGCCACGTCTTTCCCATCCTGGGTCGGCGCGGCATCACGATCTCGGCGATCAGCGGCATCGACATGGCGCTCTGGGATCTGCTCGGCAAGCGGCTCGACGTACCGGTCTGGCAACTCCTTGGCGGGCGCAAGGCGGCGCGGCTGCCAGCCTATGCCTCGGGCGGCTGGGCCGACGCCACCGGCATCGGTGACCAGTTGCTCGGCTATGTCGAGCGCGGTGGCTTCAAGGCCGTCAAGATGCGGGTCGGCGTCATCGACGGCGATCCGGTGAATTCGGCCCGGCGGGTACACGCCGCACGCCAGGCACTGGGCGCCGGCATCGGCCTGGCCTGCGACGCGCACGGCACCTATACGGTCTCCGAAGCGCGTCAGTTCTGCCGTCTGGTCGAGGATGCCAACCTGATGTGGTTCGAGGAACCGGTCACCGGCGACGACAAACGCGGGCTGGCCGAAGTGCGCGCCAGCACCTCGATACCGATCGCGACCGGGGAAAGCGAGTTCAACCGCTTCGATTTCCGCGACCTGGCCGAACTGCGCGCCGCCGACATCTTCCAGCCCGACCTGGCCATCTGCGGCGGCATCTCGGAAGCGATGCGGATCGGCGCGATCGCCTCGGCCTGGAACCTGCGCATGGCGCCGCATCTGTGGACCGGTGCCCTGGCCTTCGCCGCCGGCATGCACGTGGCAGCCGCCTCACCCGCTGGCTGGATCCTCGAGTACTCGCTCGGGGCCAACCCGATGCTGCACGAGCTGGCCGAGGAACGCTTCGAGGTCAGCGACGGAATGGTCGAGATCCCCGACCGCCCGGGCCTGGGTGTGACGATCAACCAGGATTTCGTCGAACGCTTTACCGTGACCTGAGCACTGGCCGTCGGCGGCGACCCACACTCATCGCGCCGGCAATCGGCTGTCGACCATCAACTGGCAGTCATCAGTTGTCGGCCGGCAGCTGACGCAGATCAGCGACTTCCTGGGATCCGAAAGCGTCGCTGAGCAGATAGGCGACGGTGCGCTGCGCGCAGTCTTCGGGGCTGCTCAGCGCGCCATCGCGCTTGAGCGCCTCGAAGCGCTCGCGAACGGGGAAACGGTCGAGGTCGGTGGCGCGAATCTCGGCCTGCAGGTCGGTATCGACGACGCCCGGCGCCAGGCTGCAGATTCGCAGGCCCGGCGTGGCATCGACAACCACCGCCCGGGCATGGTGATCGAGCGCGGCCTTGGTCGCGCAGTACACCGACCAGCCGGGCTGGACACCGCGACCGGCCCCACTGGACACGTTCAGGACACGGCGCCCGGCGCCAGCCGGTGCCGCGGCCGCAAAGGCCGCCGACAGCATCAGCGGCGCGGCGACATTCAACGCCACGCCGCGGGCAATGGCATCGACATCCTGCATCGCCAGCGGACCGACCGGATGCACGGTGCCCGCGTTGTTGACCAGCAGTGCAGTACCGGCGCCGGCAAGGAATTCGCCGAGCGCACCCCCGGCCAGCCAGCGCCCGAGCGCTGCGTTGTCGGACAGATCGAGTGCGACCTCGGTCAGCGCGTCGGCGTGACGCGCCGCCAGCCCGGAGTTCGATGCCCGGGAGAGCCCGAGCACCGCGATGCCGCGTTCGAGCAGGGTTTGCGCGATCGCGGCACCGAGGCCGCGGCTGTGTCCGGTGACAATGGCTTTGATCATGCCGTTAGGATAACCCGTCCCCCGCCGCAAGTCGGCGATCGTCATCCCTGCCAATGAAATCGCTCACCCCCCAGCAGGCCCTGCTGCTGTCGGTCGCCGCCGCGCTCGTGACGATGGCGATGAAAGCCGGCGCCTGGCATCTGACCGGCTCGGTCGGCTATCTGTCCGATGCGCTCGAATCCGGCGTCAACCTCGCCGGCGCGCTCTTCGCGCTGTCGATGGTCAGGCTTGCCCGCGTGCCGCCGGACAGCGGCCATCCCTGGGGGCATGGCAAGGCCGAGTACTTTTCGGCCGCCTTCGAGGGCATGCTGATCTTCGTGGCGGCCATCGCGATCCTCGCGGCCGCCGTGGACCGCCTGCTCGATCCCCAGGCCCTGGGCGCACTGGGGATCGGCACCCTGCTGTCACTGGCTGCCGCGCTGATCAATTTTTCGGTGGCCCGTATCCTGCTCGTGATCGGCAGGCGTCATCATTCGCCTGCGCTCGAAGCCGACGCACGCCACCTGATGACCGATGTCTGGACGACTGCCGGCGTGGTCGTCGGCGTCGGGCTCGCCGGATTGAGCGGCTGGCACTGGCTCGACCCCGTGGTGGCGATCGCGGTCGCCCTGAACATCCTGCGCGAAGGCTGGCAACTGATGCATCGTTCGGTGGACGGGCTGATGGATCGGGCACTGGGTACAGCGGACATTGCCCGCCTCGAAGCGGTCTTGGCCGGCTTCAGCGAACGAGGCTGCCGCTTCGCCAACCTGCGAACGCGCGTGGCTGGGCCCTCGCGCTTTGCCCATGTCGACCTGCTCGTGCCCGGCCACTGGAGCGTCGCCCAGGCACACACCCTGGCCGATGCGGTCGAAGCCGCCGCCGGCCGGCTGTCGATCAGCCTGACCACTCACATCGAGCCGCTCGACGAAGCCCGCCGGCCGCGCACCTGACCAGGCCGATCCGCTCCGAGCCGGGCTGGGCTGATACCACTTCGCGTTCGAACGACAAGGAGCGGCGGGCCAGGACGCGGGGCGAGGCTTTCGGCGCACGCCGGGTGCTTGCCACCGCTACGCGGTGGTGCCCTGCGATGCTCGCGCTCGTGGCCTGCCGCCGAACTCGCTGCACTCCCTACGCTTCGCTTCGTTCGTTTCGCTCAAACAGTCGGCCGCAAGTCAGATTATTGAATGCGCGCTGCGCGCGCAGGCCACGAGCGCTGCGCTTCTCGGCTGCGCACAAGGCGGGCGCCGAAAGCCTCGCCCCGCGTCCTGGCAGACAGTGGCTTGGGATCGAACGCAAAGCGGTCTCGG
>JBAYOD010000189.1:0-6374 GCA_041678445.1 Burkholderiaceae bacterium
CCCCCTGAGCCGCCCGAACCCACCAGGCGCGCCAGCCGCAGCCGCGGCTCGAGCCCGGAGCGGTCGAGGATGATGACGTCGCCCGGGTAGATCAGGTGCGGGTTGCGGATCTGCTCGCGGTTGAGCTGCCAGATCTCCGGCCAGCGCCAGGGCTTGCTCAGGAAGCGCCCGGCGATGTCCCATAGCGTGTCGCCGCGGACCACGACGTGGCGATCCGGCGCGTCCGGGGAGAGTTCGAGCGGTTGTGCCCGAAGACTGATGCAGGCACTGAGCGCGAGCGCCAGCGCAAGACTGCGCATGATAAGATTTCTCATTGAATCCGGTGCCCTCGGTGCCCTTCGTCCGGCGGATTCTGCCGGTTCAACCGGGGGCGCCGCAAGCCAAGCCGCGGGAATCCCTCCCCAGCGGCGCTTATTTGCCGATGGCCGTACTTCCGATCCTCAAATATCCGGATCCGCGCCTGCATCGCATCGCCAAGCCGGTGCCGCAGGTCGACGAGCGTGTCCGCCAGCTGGTGCGCGACATGGCCGAGACGATGTACGCTGCGCCGGGCATCGGGCTGGCCGCCACCCAGGTCGATGTCCACGAGCGGATCGTCGTCATCGACGTCTCCGAGGCCCAGGACGAACTTCGCGTGTTCATCAACCCGGAGATCATCGGCGAAAGCCTCGATCGCAAGGTCTACGAGGAGGGCTGCCTGTCGGTGCCGGGGGTCTACGACGAGGTCGAGCGGCCCGACCGGGTCACCGTCCGGGCCCTGGGTCTGGACGGCAAGCCCTTCGAGAGGAGGTGCGAGGGGCTGCTCGCGGTCTGCATCCAGCACGAGATCGATCATCTCGACGGCAAGGTTTTCGTCCAGCACCTGTCACGGCTCAAACAGAGTCGGATCCGCGCCCGGATGCTCAAGGCCGAGCGCTCCCTGGGCTGATCCCCGCCCGGCCGGGGGTTGCCTCCAGTCCCGATCTTCTGACCTCCGGGCCCCCTGACCTCCGGACCCGCCTCCCGGCGCTTTGCTGCAGACTTCGTCCATGTTCCGTATCGCCTTCGCCGGCACGCCCGGCTTCGCTGCAAGCGCCCTGGCCGCCCTGGCCCGGGCCGGTCACACGATTGCGGTCGTGCTGACCCAGCCCGACCGGCCGGCCGGCCGCGGCAAGGCGCTGCAGACCAGTCCGGTCAAGCAGCTCGCGCTGTCGCTCGACCTGCCGGTCTGGCAGCCGGCCACGCTGCGCGACCCGGCCGCCGTGCAGCGCCTGGCCGACGAGCGCCTCGACCTGATGGTGGTGGCTGCCTATGGGCTGATCCTGCCCGAGCCGGTGCTTGCCGTGCCGCGGCTGGGCTGCCTGAACATCCATGCCTCGCTGCTGCCCCGCTGGCGCGGCGCGGCGCCGATCCAGCGGGCGATCGAAGCCGGCGACACCGAAACCGGCATCACGATCATGCAGATGGATGCCGGGCTCGACACCGGGCCGATGCTGTCGGTCTGGCGAGAACCGATTCATGCCGACGACACCGGCGGCACGCTGCACGACCGGCTGGCCGAGCTCGGGGCGCGGGCGATCGTCGATGCGCTGGCCGGGCTCGAGGCCGGCCGCCTGAGGCCGGTTGCCCAGCCGACGTCGGGCGTCAGCTATGCGCACAAGCTCGGCAAGGCCGACAGCCCGCTCGACTTCTCGATGGATGCGACGGCGCTGGTCGACCGGATCCGCGCCTTCGACCCGGTGCCGGGCGCGGTGGCGTTGCTCGCGCGGGCCGAACCGGTGCCGGTGAAGGTCTGGCGTGCCGTCCGGCTGGACGGTCCGGCACCGGGTGAGGGAACGGGTCCGGCCGCTCCGGCTGCCGACAACGCCCGGCTGCCGGCCGGCACCGTGCTGAGCGCCGATGCCGACGGCCTGGTCGTCGCCTGCGGCGACGGGGTGCTGGCCCTGACCGAACTGCAGAAACCGGGCGGCAAGCGACTGCCGGTTGCCGAGTTCCTGCGCGGCTTCCGGGTGCAGGCCGGCGAAAGGTTCACGCTGCCCGAAACGACCTGACACAGTGCCGGTGCCGATTCGGGCGATCCGATTCACGGGCGCCGGTCCGGTTTTCTGAAAGGAGCTTCGTTCATCATGTTCAATTGGGTCAAGACTGCGATCCTGATGGCCGGCATCATGGCGCTGTTCGGCGCAGTCGGTTCCGCGATCGGCGGGCAGCAGGGCATGTTGATGGCGCTGGGCTTCGGCCTCGTCAGCAACGTGTTCGCCTACTGGTTCTCGGACAAGCTGGTTCTGAAGATGTACCGGGCCAGAGAGGTCGACGAGACGACCGCGCCGCAGTTCTACCGGATGGTTGCCGAGCTGGCGCAGCGCGCCGAGCTGCCGATGCCGCGCGTCTACCTGATCGAAGAGCCGGCGCCGAATGCGTTCGCCACCGGACGCAATCCGCGCAATGCCGCGGTGGCGGCCACCACCGGCATCCTGCGGGTGCTCAGCGAGCGCGAGCTGCGCGGCGTGATGGCGCACGAGCTGGCCCACGTCAAGCACCGCGACATCCTGATCTCGACGATCTCGGCCACGATGGCCGGCGCGATCTCGGCGCTGGCCAATTTCGCGATGTTCTTCGGCGGGCGCAGCAGTGACGGCCAGCGCAGCAATCCGGTAGCGACGATCGCCGGCGCCCTGCTCGCGCCGCTGGCTGCGATGATGATCCAGATGGCGATCTCGCGGGCGCGCGAGTTCGAGGCCGACCGGGGCGGCGCCGAGATCTCCGGCGACCCGGCGGCGCTGGCCTCGGCGCTGGAGAAGATCCACCGCTATGCGCAGGGCATACCGCTGGAAACTGCCGAGCGGCACCCTGAAACGGCGCAGATGATGATCATGAACCCGCTGTCGGGCGGCGGCCTGCGCGGCCTGTTCTCCACGCACCCGGATACTGCCGAGCGGATCAGCCGGCTGATGGCGATGGCCGGCCGCGCCGGATGACCGAGCGCGCGCCGCTGTCGCGCGAGATCGCAGCCGCGGCGGCGGCCATCGGGCTTCTGAAGAGCGGGCGGGCATTGCCGGCGGCGTTGGCCGCCGTGCTGGACGTGGCCGGGCCGCGGCGCGGCCCGCCGTTCGGCGAAGCCTCGCGCGCCGCCATCCGGGACATGGCCTATGAGGCGGCGCGCCGCCTCGGACGGGTCGGGGCCTTGGCCGCGCGCCTGAACCGGCGCCCTCCAGCGCCCTCGCTCGCTGCCCTGCAGGCCGTGGCGCTGTCACAGCTGCTCGACCCGATCCGCCCCGAGGCCGTGATCGTCGACCAGGCGGTGGCGGCGGCGCGCAGCCACCCGGACATGGCCGCTGCGGCCGGTTTCCTGAACGCGACGCTGCGCCGCTTCGTGCGCGAGCGCGAGGTCTTGCTGGCCGAGGTGAGCGCCGATCCAGTGGCGCGCTGGGATCACCCGCGCTGGTGGATCGATCTGCTGCAGCGCGACCACCCCGAGCACTGGCAGGCCATCCTGGCAGTGGCCGCCGGCACGCCGCCGATGACGCTGCGGGTCAACCGCCGGCGCGCAAGCGTGGCGGCCTACCAGGCCCGCTTGCGTGCGGCCGGGCTCGACGCCGAGCAGATCGGCGAGCAGGCGCTCAGGCTGGCACGCCCCGTGCCGGTCACCGCGCTGCCGGGCTGGAGCGAGGGCGATGTGGTGGTCCAGGACGCCGGCGCACAACTGGCCGCGCCGCTGCTGGCGCCGGCCGACGGCCATCGGGTGCTCGACGCCTGTGCAGCGCCGGGCGGCAAGACGACCCACCTGCTGGAACTGGCCGATTGCGCGCTGACCGCAGTCGACGTCGACGCAAGCCGGCTCGTCCCGGTACGCGAGAACCTGGCGCGCCTGGGCCAGCAGGCGCAGGTGCTGGCCGGCGACGCCAGCCGCCCGGGCGACTGGTGGGACGGCCGGCCCTTCCAGCGGATCCTGGTCGATGCTCCGTGCACGGCCTCGGGCATCGTCAGGCGCCATCCCGACATCCGCTGGCTGCGCCAGCGTCGCGATGTTGCGACACTGGCCCGGACCCAGCGCGGGATTCTGGACGGACTTTGGCCGCTGCTGGAGCCGGGTGGTAAATTGCTCTATGCGACCTGCTCGGTGTTCGTTCTCGAGAACGAGGCGGTCATCGGCAGCTTTCTGGCATCGCACCAAGACGCACAGCGCCAGCCCTTGCAGGCGCGCGTCGGCGGCGCCGACATCCCGATCGCGCAACTGTTGCCGGTGTCCGGGCCGCAGCGCGATCACGACGGTTTCTTCTACGCCCTGCTGGAAAAGCGCCTGTGACTCGACGATCCGCCCTCGCGCTGGCCCTGAGGGCCGCGCTGCTGGGTGTGGCGGCCGGCCCGGCAGCAGCCTCGGTGCCGTCCGCCGTCGAGGCCTCGTCCGACGCGGTCGAGGTGATCCGGCGCGATGCGGCCGGCAGCGTGGCCTGGCCGTGGCTCGAAGCCGCCGGCGACGGCAGCTACCTGCTGTCGGCCGATTTCGATGTGCCGCTGACCCCGGCGCTGACCGACGCGCTCGAGCATGGCGTGCCCCTGTACTTCGTTGCCGATTTCGAGCTGCGCCTGCCGCGCTGGTGGTGGTTCGATGCGCGGGTGGTCACGCGCGAGACGACCTGGCGGCTGTCCTACCATGCGCTGACCCGCCAGTACCGGCTGACCCGCGACGGCATCATCCGTCCGTTCGACTCGGCCACCGGGGCGCTGGCGGCGCTGGCCGGCCTGCGCGGCTGGCGGGTGATCGAGGCCGGGGAGGTCGAACCCGGCCAGGTCTACGAGGCACGGGTGCGTCTGCGGCTGGACACGGCGCAGTTGCCCAAACCCTTCCAGATCGGCGGGCTGACCCCTCGCGACTGGGAACCGCAGGCTGAATGGAAACGATTCGAGTTCAGGCCGTAGATTCCGAGAAGCGCGCCGTCGGCCGCGTCCTGCGGTTCGCGCTGATCAGCGCAGTGGCGCTGGCGATGGTGCTGCTGGTGCTGCTGGTCGGCGCGACCGCGAACACGCAGATGTTCGAGCGCCACCACACGATGCTGCTGTGGCTGACCGTCGGGGTCGCTGCCGGCCTGTTCCTGATGGTGCTCGAGCTGATCCGCCGGCTCGTGCTGCGCTACCGGCGGGGCTTGTTCGGCACCCGGCTGATGGCGCGGATGGCGCTGTCGTTCACGCTGATGACCGTTGTGCCGGCGGTGCTGATCTATCTGGTCGCGGTGCAGTTCGTCGGGCGCTCGGTGGAGTCGTGGTTCGCCGTGCCGGTGGAGCGGGCGCTCGAATCGGGCATTGCGCTCGGGCGGGCGTCGCTCGAATCCATGCTCACCGACCTGTCGCAACGGGCGCGCACGATCAGTGCGGAGCTGGTCGACACACCGCAGGCGGAATGGCCGGCTGCGCTGAACCGGCTGCGCGAGCAAGGCGGCGTGCAGGAGGCGCTGATCGTGTCGGGCACCGGGCGCATCGTCTCGGCCAGCGGCAATTGGCTGTCCAGCCTGGTGCCCGAGCTGCCGCCTGCCAGCGCCCTGCGCCAGGCCCGGCTCACCCGGCACTACGCCGCGATCGAAACCGGCGCCGACGAGCGCCCGGAGTCGCTGCGCCTGCGGGTGATCCTGGTGATCGGTGCCGATCGCCAGTTCGCCGACGACAGCCGTTACCTGCAGCTCGTGCAGCCGGTGCCGCCGACGCTGGCCGAGAATGCCGAGGCGGTCGAGCAGGGCCGGCGTGACTTCCAGGCCTTGCAGCTGTCGCGCGATTCGCTGCTCTACCTGTACCAGGTGACGCTGACGCTGATCTTCCTGCTCACCGGCTTTGCCGCGATCGCCGCCTCCTTCCTGCTGGCCGGCTGGCTGACCGGTCCGCTGTCGATGCTCGCTGCCGGCACGCGGGCGGTGGCCGAGGGCGACTTCCGCCCGGTCAAGGACTATTCCGGCCGCGACGAGCTCGGCATGCTGACGCAGTCCTTCAACAGCATGACACGGCAGCTCGACGAGGCGCGCGTGCTGGTCGACCGCAACCAGCGCGAACTCGAGCGCGCCCATGCCCGGCTCGAAAGCGTGCTGTCGAACCTGCTCGCCGGTGTCCTGGTGCTCGATGCGGCGTTCCGCGTGCAGTTGGCCAACCATGGCGCCGAGCGGATCCTCGGCACCTCGCTGACCGGCCAGCGTGACCGGGATCTGGCCGCCCTGCCGCGCCTGGGCGCGTTCAGCGATGCGATCCGGGCAGCCTTCGCGGAGCTGGCCGCCAGCGACGACGGGAGCTGGCAGCGCCAGTTCGTGCTGCCCGCGCTGGCTGACGCGGGGGGGCATGGCAATGGCGATGCGCAGGCGGACGGGCAGCCGGCAGTGCCGGCGCGCCACGAGGTCGGCATGCCGCTTGCCGGG
>JBAYOD010000190.1:0-6355 GCA_041678445.1 Burkholderiaceae bacterium
GCTGATGGGCGCCGTGGTGATCCGCGAGGCGCACTGGCCCAGGCTCTGGACGGCCGTTCGCCAGCTCGGCCTGTGCGTCGGCGGCGACGATGCCTGGCTGGTGCTGCGCGGCCTGCGCACCGCGGAAGTCAGGATGCGGGTCCACCAGGAGTCGGCCCTGATGGTGGCCCGCTGGCTGGCCGACCGGCCGGAAGTGGCGGCGGTGCGGCACCCGGCGCTTCCCGGCCATCCGCAGCATGCGCTGTGGCAGCGTGATTTCAGCGGTTCGAGCGGCCTGTTCTCATTCGAGCTGAAGCCGCAGGCCTTCGCTGCGGGCGACGACGGCATCCGGCGCGGGCTGGCCGCCCTGTGCGAGCAGCGCCGTCACTTCGGGATCGGCTATTCGTGGGGCGGCTTCGAGAGCCTCATCATGCCGGCCCGGCTGGGCAGCCTGCGCACGGCGCGACCGTGGCGCGGCGGCCCGCTGGTGCGGGTACACATCGGGCTGGAGGATCCCGGCGACCTGATCGCCGATCTGGTCGATGGGTTCGAGGCGATGCGCCAGGTGTGCGACGCCGACCCGCCTCGATAGCAGTGCCGGTGGCCTGATAAATAGTTACCATTTCGACGACCTCCCCCACCCGCTTTCACCCGTACCGGAGTTTCTCGTCATGAATACACGCTCATCCCCTTCGCTGATCATCCCCTCGCTGGGCAAGCTCTACGCTTCGCTCGACGGGGTGGCTTACGCGCTGCTGCGCATCGTTGCCGGGATCGCGTTCATGGTCCACGGCTGGCCGAAGATCCAGAACCCGATGTCGCTGGTGGGCATGGTCGAAAGCCTGGGCTTCGTGCCCGGCCCGCTGTGGGCGGTCCTGCTCGCAGCCACCGAATTCATCGGCGGGATCCTGCTGGTGCTGGGGCTGCTGACGCGCCCGGCGGCGCTGGCCACGACCGTCGTGCTGCTGGTCACCGTCTACTTCCACTGGATCGTCCAGTCGCAAGGCTGGGCCGGTTCCGAGAAATCGATCCTCTGGGCTGCCATGACCTTCCTGCTGTTGATGCGGGGCGGCGGCGCCTTCTCGATCGACAGTCGTCTGAAGAAGGTGTTCTGACATGTCGACCAAACCGAACCCCTACCGCCAGGATCTCGATCGCAATCCTGCCAATCACGCGCCGCTCACCCCGATCAGCCTGGTGGCCTGGGCGACCGAGGTCTTCCCCGAGCGCTGTGCGGTGATCCACGGTCCGATCCGGCGCAGCTGGGCCGAGATGGGCCGGCGCGCCCGGCAACTGGCCTCGGTGCTCGCCGCGCGCGACATCGGCGACGGCGACACCGTGTCCGTGATCCTGCCGAACATTCCGGCCATGCTCGACGTTCATTTCGGCGTGCCGCTCACGGGTGCCGTGCTGAACACGATCAACACCCGGCTCGACGCGACCACTGTGGCCTTCCAGTTGCGCCATTCGGGCGCCCGGGTGCTGATCGTCGATCGCGAGTTCTCGGCATTGGCCCGCGAGGCGCTGGCCATCAATGCCGGGCAGGGCGTGGCCGAACCCTTCGTGGTCGATGTCGACGATCCGGTCTACGACGGCCCGGGCGAGCGGATCGGCGAGATCGAGTTCGAGGCCTGGCTGGCCGCCGGCGATCCCGATCATCCGGCTGCCGGGCCGACCGACGAATGGGATGCGATCGGCCTGAACTACACCTCGGGGACCACCGGCGACCCGAAGGGCGTGGTCGTTCATCATCGCGGCGCCTACCTGAACGCAGTGGCCAACGTGCTGGCCTGGGGGCTGCCCCGCCACCCGGTCTACCTGTGGACGTTGCCGATGTTCCACTGCAACGGCTGGTGCTTCCCCTGGACGCTGCCGGCGGTGGCGGGCACCAACGTCTGCCTGCGCCGGGTCGACGCTGCCCTGATCCTGGACCTGATCCGCGAACACCGGGTGAGCCACTACTGCGGCGCGCCGATCGTGCACGGCATGCTGGTCAACGCGCCTGCCGAGCTGAAGGCCGGGATCGACTGGCCGGTGAAAGCCATGGTCGCCGGCGCGGCGCCACCGGCCGCGATGATCGAAGGGATGGCGCGGATGGGCTGGGAGGTCACCCACGTGTACGGGCTCACCGAGGTCTACGGTCCAGCGGCGGTCTGCGCCAAGCAGGAAGCCTGGGAGAGCCTGGATCTGGCCGGCCAGGCCGAGCGCAACGGCCGGCAGGGGGTACGCTACCAGCTGCAGCATGGCCTGACCGTGGTCGACCCGGAAACCATGCGCGAGGTGCCGCGCGACGGCGAGACCATGGGCGAGGTCGTGTTCCGCGGCAACATCGTGATGAAGGGTTACCTGAAGAACCCGAAAGCGAGCGCCGAGGTTTTCCGCGGTGGCTGGTTCCACACCGGCGACCTGGGCGTGCTGCACCCGGACGGCTACGTGAAGCTGAAGGACCGGGCCAAGGACATCATCATCTCGGGCGGCGAGAACATCAGTTCGATCGAGGTCGAAGACGCCCTCTACAAGCATCCGGCGGTGCTGGCGGCGGCGGTCGTGGCGCGGCCCGATCCACGCTGGGGCGAAACCCCGCTGGCCTTCGTCGAGCTCAAGGCCGACCGGATCCCGGCCACGGCCGAGGCCGAGCAGGCGCTGGCCGCCGAGCTGCTCGCCCACTGTCGCGAACATCTGGCCGGCTTCAAGTGCCCGCGCGAGATCCGCTTCGGAGAAGTGCCCAAGACCTCGACCGGGAAGATCCAGAAACACGTGCTCAGGAATCTGGCCGGCTCGGCCGGGGCGATCAACTGAGTCTTTCGGCCGGCCGGCGGGCGCGCCGGCCGCAGCCCGGACCGGCCGCAGCCAGGTAAGGCTGCAGCCAGGGCTGCCCCAGCCAAGTACAATTCGCGCCCATGCTTCCAGAACAGAAACTCGGACTGGCCGCGCTGTTCGCGCAGGCCGCCACGGAGATCGCCGCCCGCTCCGGCGGCGAGTCGGCCGTGCCTGAAGTCAGCCTGGAGCGGCCCAAGCAGGCCGCCCATGGCGACCTTGCCTGCAACCTCGCCATGCAACTGGCCCGGCCGCTGAAAGCCGCACCCAGGCAGATCGCCGGCGAACTCGTCGAACGGGTGCTGGCACTCGATGCGGCGGCCGTTTCGCCGATGGTCGAGACGCTGGAGATTGCCGGGCCCGGCTTCATCAACATCCGCCTGCGCGCTGCGGCCCGGCGCGCCGCGATCGGCCGGGTGCTGGCCGACGGCGCCGCCTTTGGCCGCGGCCGGCGGGGCGGAGGGCGCAAGGTGATGGTCGAGTTCGTCTCGGCCAATCCGACCGGGCCGTTGCACGTCGGGCATGGCCGCCAAGGTGCGCTTGGCGACGCCCTGGCCGGCCTGCTCGAAGCCGACGGCTGGGCCGTCAGCCGCGAGTTCTACTACAACGACGCCGGCGCCCAGATCGACAATCTGGCGCGCTCGGTCCAGGCGCGGGCTCGCGGCCTGGCGCCCGACGATCCGGCCTTTCCGGCCGACGGCTACCGTGGCGACTACATCGTCGACATCGCGAACGACTACCTGGCCCGGGCGACCGTGTCGGCCGACCGCGTGCCGGCGGTCACCGCCGCCGGGGACCCCGAGGACCTGGAGGCGATCCGCCGTTTCGCGGTGGCCTGCCTGCGCCGTGAGCAGGACCTCGACCTGCAGGCCTTCGGGGTGCGCTTCGACAACTACTTCCTTGAATCCTCGCTGTATGCCGACGGGCGCGTGCAGCAGACGGTCGATGCGCTGGTGGCCGGTGGCCATACCTACGAGGAAGGCGGTGCGCTGTGGCTGCGCACGACGGCGCACGGCGACGACAAGGACCGCGTGATGCGCAAGTCCGACGGCGGCTACACCTATTTCGTGCCCGACGTCGCCTATCACGTCACCAAGTGGCAGCGCGGTTTCGCGCGTGCGATCAACGTCCAGGGCTCCGATCACCACGGCACGATCGCGCGGGTCCGGGCCGGCCTGCAGGCGCTCGGCGCCGGCATTCCGGCCGGCTATCCGGACTATGTGCTGCACAAGATGGTCACCGTGATGCGCGGCGGCGAAGAGGTCAAGATCTCGAAGCGCGCCGGCTCCTACGTGACACTGCGCGACCTGATCAGCTGGAGCGGCGAGTTGCGCGACGAGAACGGCGTGCCCACCGGCAGCGACGAACAGCGCGGCCGCGATGCGGTGCGCTTCTTCCTGATCTCGCGCAAGGCCGACAGCGAGTTCGTGTTCGACGTCGATCTGGCGCTGTCGCGCAGCGACGAGAATCCGGTCTACTACGTCCAGTACGCCCATGCCCGGCTGTGCTCGGTGCTGGCCCAGTGGGGCGGCGACGTCGCGGCGCTGACGGCGGCCACGGTGGCTGGCAAGACCGACCTGACGCCGCTGGACACGCCGCGCGAGTTTGCGCTGGTCGCCCGGTTGGCGGAGTTTCCGGAGCGCATCGCAGAGGCCGTCGACGATCTCGCGCCGCACGCGATCGCGTTCTATCTCAAGGATTTAGCGGCGGAAGTTCACTCTTACTATAATGCCGAGAGGTTTCTTGTCGACGATGCAGGGCTCAGAAACGCGCGCCTGGCCTTGCTGGTGGCTGCGCGCCAGGTGCTGCGCAACGGGCTCGCGCTGATCGGCGTGTCGGCCCCCGAGAGGATGTGATGCAGACAGTCCGGTTGCAGCGTGGCGGTACCTTGTTCGGCTTCCTCGCCGGGCTGGTGCTCGGCCTGGCCATTGCGGTCGTCGTTGCGCTGTTCGTGACACGGGCGCCAGTGCCTTTCGTCAAGAAGGCATCGCGACCCTCGGACATCGTCAGCGTGCCGCCGGAAGGCACGCCCCTGCCCGACCCGAACGCGCCACTGCGCGCCAGGCCAGACGCGGCCGGCAGCGAACCGCCGTCGACGGTCTTTGCGCCGCCGCCTGCCGAGGCGCCGGCTGTGCCGGTCGACGGCTACCTGCTGCAGGCGGGCGCCTTCAGCGCCTCCGACGACGCCGAGGGCATGAAGGCGCGGCTGGCCCTGCTCGGTTTCGAGGCCAGGGTGATACCGGCCGAAGTCGACGGCCGGACGGTCCATCGTGTCAGGATCGGGCCGTTCGCGAAACAAGAGGATGCGGCCCGGGCACGCGCCCGCCTGATCGAGGGCGGGATCGAGGCGTCGCTCGTCCGCCAGCGCTGAGGCGCGCAAGCCGACTGACTCTGCCCCGCCGGACGGGGCCTGTACGTTTGAGGAAAGCAGCATGATGAATGAAACGCGACGCGCAATGATGGGGGTGGCGCTGGCCGCCCCGCTGGCTTCGCTGGCGCTGGCGCCGCGAGCAGCCCTGGCCGAGGCTCCGCGCGAGGGCCAGGATTACCGGCTGGTGAAACCCGCGCAGCCGACGGCCGTCCCGGCAGGCAAGATCGAGGTGATCGAGTTCTTCTGGTATGGCTGCCCGTTCTGCAATTCGATCGAGCCGCTGCTGAAGGACTGGGCGGCGAAGCAGCCCGACGATGTCGTGTTCCGCAAGCTGCACGTCCCCTTCGGGGATCGTCGCCACCAGCAGCTGTTCTACACGCTCGAGTCGCTCGGCCAGACCGCCGAGGCCAACGAAGCCGTCTTCCGGGCCATCCACGTCGATCGCAACCCGATGGACACGGCCGACCGGATGGTCGCCGTGCTCGGCAAGCTGGGCATCGACGAGAAGCGCTTCCGCGACACGTTCAGGTCCTTCGACGTGAACACCCGGATGCGCCGGGCCGCCCAGATCGTCGATGCCTATGGCGTCGACGGCGTGCCGGCAATGGCGATCAACGGCAAGTACTACACGGCGCCGAGCATGGCGGGTTCCGGGGTGGCCGCGCTGACCGTCATCGACCACCTGATCGAGATCGAGCGCAAGGCGCGCGGCTGACCCGTCGGGATGTCCGAGCGAGCGCCTGGCGTCTTCATCACCGGCGCCTCGAGCGGGCTCGGGGCGGCGCTGGCGCTCGAATATGCGCGTCGGCATCCGCAGGTGCGGCTGGGGCTGGTCGGGCGTCGTGTCGACGCGCTGACCCGCACCGCGCAGCAGGTCGACCAGGTGTCGGGCGGGCAGGCGCAGGCCGTGCTGCTGCCGGCCGACGTGACCGAGCCCGGTGCGCTGGCCGAGGCGGCGGCGGGTTTCACTGCCCAGGCCGGTGTGCCTGAGGTCGTGATCGCCAATGCCGGGATCAGCGCCGGAACACTGACCGACGAGCCGGCCGATGCGGCGGCGTTTCGCCGGATCGTTGCCACCAACCTGATCGCGCTGCCCGACACCTTCGCGCCCTTCGTCGCGCCGATGCGGGCGCGGGGCAGCGGTACGCTGGTCGGCATCGCCAGTGTTGCCGGCATCCGCGGTCTGCC
>JBAYOD010000191.1:0-6321 GCA_041678445.1 Burkholderiaceae bacterium
CCTGCCGCCGAACTCGCTTCGCTCCCGCCGCTTGCGCGGCGCTCGCTGCGCTCAGACATGCGGCGGCAAGTCAGATTGTTGGATGCGCGCTGGCGCGCGCAGGCCCCGAGCCCTGTGCTCCTCGGCTGCGCACAAGGCGCCGGACCCCCGCCCAGCCCCCGCACCCTGGCCGGCGACGTTGTGCCATTCGAAGGAAAACCATCCGGGCGGCGCGACGATCCGGGTAGCGCAGGAATCCGGTCACTGCGTTGTCTCGGAGCCGGGCGCGAGCTCGCCCGACTCGGTGAACACCATCGCGCAGTCGACCGCGTCGAGCTGCCACAGCGCGTTGCAGAAATCGCAGCGCACCTCCACGCCGCCCTGTTCGACGATGATCTCCTCGACTTCATCGCGTCCGAGCATGCGCAGCATGTCGACGACCTTGGTCCGCGAGCAGGTGCACGAGAAGCGGAACTCATGCGCGTCGAAGCCGTGCAGGGTTTCCTGCCAGAACAGCCGTTCGAGGACCTTGGCCGGAGCGAGCCCGAGCAGTTCCGCCGGGCTGATCGTGCCGGCCAGATGCTGCATCCGCTCCCAGCCGTCCTCGTCGTGGCCGGTCGTCGGCTTGCCGCCTTCGTCCGGCAGCTTCTGAAGCAGCAGGCCGACCGCCCGCCGTTCGTCGGCCGCCAGCCACAGCCGGGTCGGCAACTGCTCGGACTGGTGCATGTATCGTTCAAGCATTTCGGCGACCGAATCACCGGAGAAGGGCACGATGCCCTGCCACGGCTGCCGGTTCGGCGAGTCGCTGCGCGGATCGAGAGTGACGACGAAGCGGCCGGTGCCGTTCGGGTTGACCAGTGCGGCCAGCGAGGCATCGTGGGCGATGTCGTCGGCTCCATCGCGCAGCTTGACGGTGGCCCGATAGCGGCCGTCGGTCAGGCACTCGACGACGAACAGGGTGACCGGGCCGTCGCCGTGGATCTGCAGGATCATCGCGCCATCGAACTTCAGCGTCGCGGCCAGCAGCAGGGCGGCCGCCGACAGCTCGCCGAGGCGGTCGCGCACGGCCGGCGGCAGGGCATGACGAGCGACGACTTCGCGCCAGGCCTCATCGAGCGTGACGATCTCGCCGCGCACCGGTGCGCCGTGGAGCAGGAAGCGTTCGACCCGGTCGGTCACCGTGTGCGGCCTCAGATCCGGTGCAGGGTTTCGCGGAACTGGCGGGCCCGCTCGACATAGCTGAGGGTGCCGGCGCGGATCCGGGCCACGTCCTCGTCACTGAGCTGGCGCACGACCCGGCCCGGGGTGCCCAGTACCAGGCTGCGGTCCGGAATTTCCTTGCCTTCGCCGATGATGGCGCCGGCGCCGATCAGGCATTCGCGGCCGATCCGGGTGCCGTTGAGCACCACGGCCTGGATGCCGATCAGCGTGCCTTCGCCGATCGTGCAGCCGTGCAGCATCGCCTGGTGACCGACGGTGACCCATTCGGCCAGGGTCAGCGGCGAACCCGGGTCGGTATGCAGGACCGCGCCTTCCTGGACGTTGCTGTTGGCGCCGATGACGATTGGCTCGTTGTCGCCGCGCAAGGCTGCGTTGAACCAGATGCTGGCGTTCTCGCGCAGCTCGATCATGCCGATCAGGTCGGCCGATTCGGCAACCCAGGCGCTCGGATGGATGGACGGCACGTGTTCGCCGAGACGGTAGATGGCCATGTGCAGATTCCTGAAAGAGTCGATGGAGTCGCTGAAAGCGTCGATGGAGCGGGAGTGTCCGAGTTTACCGTGCGCCGACGACAGGGAAGCCGGGCGGGAAATCGGCGCCGTGTCCGAGCGCGCGTTCGCGCAGCCAGCGCAGGCTGGCGTGCAGGTCCATGCCCTCGCGGCTGCCGACGTTGACGGTGGGCAGCGCGACCTGGCCCGGGTTGGCGCGCCGCTCGGCGAGCACGAAGGCAAAGCTGTAGTACGGCTCCTGGCCCATGCGCAGGTCGGTCAGGACGATTCGCCCGTCGCGCTCGGCCAGCCGCCAGAAGCCGTGGGTGAAGCGCATCATCCTGGCCGCCGCCGGCAGGGCGGCGACCGAGTCGTACAGCTCGAGCCCGCGCTCGAAGCGGGCCAGGCGCAGCGGGCGCTCGCGATCGAGCAGCGACACGAAGCCTTCTTCGTAATGTTCGGCGCGCAGGATGACCACCCGCCAGAGCAGGGTATTGAACGCGGTCGGGGTCACCAGCATCGGCACGTCATGGGCGGCCGGGTCGCCGCGCCCGGCCAGTACATCACGTACCCGGTCTTCGACCAGCGCCTGGCCCAGCACGCTCCAGCCGAGATAGGCCGTCGACAGCGCGAGCCCGATGGCATTGGCGTGCAATCGCCGGGGCGAGCGCCGCCAGGCCAGCGTGACGAGCAGGCCGGTCAGCAGCGGCAGCGTGTACCACGGGTCGATGATGAAGATGCTCCCGACGCCCCAGGGCCGGTCGCTGAACGGCAGGGCGAGCTGGGTGCCGTAGACCGTCAGGGCGTCGAGCAGCGTATGGGTGATCAGCACCAGCCAGACGGCCAGCCACCAGTGCAGGAAGCGGTCGAGTTCACGGCTCAGGGCTGCCACCCCCCCGGCCACCACCGGCGAGGCGAGGCTGAGCCAGAACAGGGCGTGGGTTTCGGCGCGGTGCAATGTCATGTTGGCGACCGCGTCACCATGGTCGATGAAGGCGTCGAGGTCGGGCAGGGTGCCGCAGATGCCGCCCCACAGCGCAGCCTTCCAGACGGCGCTGCGACGGCCCATCACGGCCACGCCGACCGCTGAGCCCAGGGCGATCTGAGTGAGTGAGTCCACTGGCTTCCTATAATGAAGGGTTGCAGCCCGTCTGGCGGGCTGATGGAGGGCTGGAGCCCTATTGTGCCAACTCGGACCCGACCTGATCCTGAAGTCACTGCCGCGTACTCGCCACGGCGGGTGAGTGAATCCGCCTTCATCGAGATGCGCGGCCTGCGCCATCACCTGCGCCGCTGGCCGGCGTCGGACCATGCTGCCGGCACGCGCACGGTCTTTCTGCTGCACGGCTGGATGGATGTGTCGGCCTCGTTCCAGTTCGTCGTCGACCTGTTGCCGCCGCACTGGACGCTGCTGGCGCCCGACTGGCGCGGCTTCGGCCTGAGCGGGCGCACGCAGTCGGACTGTTACTGGTTTCCCGACTATCTCGCCGATCTCGACCGGCTGCTCGATCGCCTGCAGCCGGACGGTGCGGTCGACCTCGTTGCCCACAGTATGGGGGGCAACATCGCCACCCTGTACGCCGGCTTGCGGCCGCAGCGGGTACGCCGGCTGGTGAACCTGGAGGGCGTGGGAATGCCGGCCAGCGACCCGGCCGAGGCGCCGGCCCGCTATCGTGCCTGGCTCGACGGCCTGCAGGCCGGGGCGAGCCTGCGCGACTATGCGTCGCGAGCGGCTGTTGCCGAACGGCTGATGAAGAACAACCCGCGCCTGCGCGCCGACCAGGCGGCCTTTCTCGCACTGCACTGGGGCATCGAGCAGCCTGACGGACGCTTTGCGCCGGCCGGCGACCCGGCCCACCGGATCGTCAATCCGATTCTGTACCGGCTGGAGGAAGCTCTGGCGATCTGGCGCGAGATCGAGGCCGAGGTGCTGTGGGTGCTGTCCGGGCAGCGCGATGCCTGGCATGCCTTCGTGGGCGCCCCGGCCTACCGCGAACGCCTGAAGGCGATCCGCAGGCTGCACGAGGCCGAAGTCGCCGATGCCGGCCACATGATGCATCACGACCAGCCGCAGGTCGTGGCACGCCTGATCACGGAGTTTCTTGCATGAGAGGTTTGTTTTCCCGACCCGAACGCCCCTGGCACCAGCTCGAGGTCGACCTGCATTCGCATTCCCGCGTTTCCGACGGCACGCTGGCGCCGGCCGCGGTCGTTGCCCGCGCCCACGCGGCCGGCGTGCGCCTGCACGCGCTGACCGACCACGACGAAACCGGCGGGATCGCCGAGGCGGCTGCCGAGGCAGGCCGGCTCGGAATGGCTTTCGTGGCCGGCGTGGAGATCTCGGTGAGCTGGGCCGGCGAGACCATCCACGTCGTCGGTCTGCGAATCTCGGCCGAGGATCCGGCGCTCGGCACCGGGCTGGCGCGCACGCGGGCCGGCCGCGACGAACGGGCGCGCGAGATCGGTCGCCAGCTCGAACGGGCCGGCGTGCCTCGGGCCTACGAAGGGGCGCTGCGTCATGTCGGCAATCCGGCGCTGATCTCGCGCATGCACTTCGCCCGCCACATCATCGACACCGGCCTGTGCGCCAACACGGGCGAGGTGTTCAGCCGCTACCTGAGCGCCGGCCGCCCCGGCTACGTGGCGCACCGCTGGGCCGAGCTCGACGAGGCGGTCGGCTGGATCCGTGCAGCAGGCGGGGTTGCGGTGCTCGCTCACCCGGGACGCTACCGGCTCGACGAGGGCGGGCTGTGGGCGCTGATGACCGAGTTTCGCGATGTTGGCGGGACCGCGATCGAGGTCGTCAGCGGTTCGCATCGACCTGATCAGTATCGGCGTTTTGCCGACTTCGCCCGCGAGTTCGGGTTTCTCGCTTCGCGCGGTACCGACTTCCACAGTCCGGGCGAAAGCCGCGTCGACTTCGGCGTGCTGCCGCCGCTGCCGGACTCGGTCGAGCCGGTCTGGCGCGACTGGCCGGAGGCGGCCGGATTGCTGGCCGACTCCGGCGCACCGGCCGCCGGCCATGCGGGCCTTGCCCGGAGCCGGGCATGACCCAGCGCTTCGATCTGCACCCGGTCAATCCCCAGCCGCGGCTGCTGCGGCAGGCTGCGCAGATCCTGGAGGACGGCGGCCTGCTCGCGCTGCCCACCGATGCCTGCTATGTGCTGGCCTGCCGGCTCGGCGACAAGCAGGCGGTCGACCGGCTGCGCGCCGTGCGCGGCCTCGACGAGCGGCATCTGCTCACGCTGATGTGCCGCGATCTCTCCGAGCTGGCTGTCTATGCGCACGTCGACAACCGTCAGTACCGGTTCCTGAAGGAATGGACGCCGGGGCCCTATACCTTCGTGCTGAATGCGACCAAGGAGACGCCGCGTCGGCTCTGGCATCCGTCGCGCAAGACCATCGGTCTGCGGGTGCCGGCCTCGCCGGTGGTCCAGGGCCTGCTCGAGGCGCATGCCGCACCGGTGCTGTGCGCAAGCCTGGTGCTGCCCGGTGACGAGGATCCGCTCAGCGATGCCGACCGGATCATCGAGCATCTGGCGCGTCGCATCGAACTGGTGCTCGACGCCGGCGGCCAGTCGTTCGAGCCCACGACGGTGATCGACATGACCGGCGACGAGCCGGTGGTCACCCGTGCCGGCAAGGGCCCGATCGACGGAATGACGCGGCGCCGCTGATACAATCGCCCCCGATGGAACTCAGTCTGCTGCAGCTCGTCGCGGTCTACGCGATTCCCGTCATACTCGCGATCACGCTGCATGAGGCTGCCCATGCCTGGGTGGCCTCCCGTCTGGGCGATGGCACGGCCGCGGCGCTGGGCCGCGTCACCGCCAATCCGATCAAGCACATCGATCCGGTCGGCACCCTGCTGGTACCGGGCCTGATCCTGCTCGCAAGCAAGGCCTTCGGGGCAGGCTTCCTGTTCGGTTGGGCCAAGCCGGTCCCGGTCATCGCGTCGAACCTGCGTTCGCCACGGCGCGACATGGGGTTGGTCGCGGCGGCCGGCCCGGGCGCCAACCTGTTGATGGCGCTGTTCTGGGGGCTGCTCATCAAGGCGATGGTGGTCAGCGGGTTCGGCGCCGAGTTCTTCCTGCGCATGGCCTACGCCGGCATCGTGGTCAACATCGTGCTGGCCGTCCTGAACCTGATGCCGCTGCCGCCGCTCGACGGCGGTCGCATCGTCACCAGCCTGCTGCCGTTGAGGCTGGCGATCCCGTACGCGCGGCTCGAACCCTACGGGATCTTCATCCTGCTCGCTCTGCTCGCCACCGGTCTGCTGGGGGCAGCGATCGGACCCCTCGTGAACTCCGGCGTCGAGCTGCTCGCCGCGATTCTCTTTCTCTGACTTCGAACTTCGCCATGTCCATCGAACGAGTCCTGTCAGGCATGCGTCCGACCGGAGCACTGCACCTGGGTCACTACCATGGCGCGCTGAAGAACTGGGTCCGGCTGCAGGCCGAACACCCCTGCCTGTTCTTCGTTGCCGACTGGCATGCCCTGACCACCCACTACGATTCGCCGGAAGTCATTGCCGGCAACGTCTGGGAGATGGTCATCGACTGGCTGGCGGCCGGCGTCGACCCCGAGAAGTCGACCCTGTTCATCCAGTCGCAGGTGCTCGAGCACGCCGAGC
>JBAYOD010000192.1:0-6294 GCA_041678445.1 Burkholderiaceae bacterium
GTTCCTGAACTTCCCGCATCGCCTCGTGGCACCACGCTGGCTGCTGGTCATTCCGGTGATCTTCGTGCCCTGGCTGCTGGCCGACCTGCTGCAGTTGGCGCCAGACCTGGACCTCGGCCTGCGTGTCCCGATCGTGCTGATGCTGGCCGTCACGATCGGCTGCGCCGCGCTCCAGTGGCGACGCAGCGCCGGCGATCCGCATGCGCTGGCCGCGCTGCGCTGGGTCGCGCTGACGACGATCCTCGGCAGCGGCCTGTTCATCGCCGCAGTCGTCATGACCCGGCTGCTCGGCTGGCTGCCGCCGCTCGACCAGAGCGTCGCCTTCGGCTTCCTGGTGCTGATCTACGCCGGAATCGCCCTCGGCCTGAGCCGCGTGCGGCTGTTCGACCTGGACCGCTGGTCGTTCAGGATCCTGCTGTGGGTTGGCGGCACGCTGATGCTGCTGGCCTTCGACGTGATCCTCGTACTGAGCCTGCGCCTGGCCCCGGCCGTTTCGCTGGGCCTGTCGGTGCTGGTCGTCGGCCTGCTGTACCTGCCGCTGCGCAACCTGCTGTGGGATCGCATCGTCGACCGGCGCCGGCTGGCCGACGATGCGCTGTTCCAGGGGGTGCTGCAGGTGGCTTTCGCGACTTCGGGTGACGAGCGGGTGCGCGCCTGGCACGCGCTGCTGCAACGGATGTTCGAGCCGCTGGAAATCGTCCCGATCGACGATCCCGGACCGGCCGGCGCGCTGCCCCGCCTGCGCGGGGAAGGCGTCGCACTGCAACTGCCTGCGGCCGCCTCGTCGGCGCCCATCGAGTTGCGCTATCCGTGGCACGGCCGCAAGCTGTTCGGCACCGCGCAGCTGCGGCTGGCCACCCAGGTCGTGGCCTTGATGCAGCACGCCGACGCCAGCCGCCATGCCTTCGAACGCGGCGTGGCCCAGGAGCGCCAGCGGGTGGCACGCGACCTGCACGACGACCTCGGCGCCCGGCTGCTGACCGGCCTGAGTCAGCCCTCGCTTCGCGACACCCGGCGCATCATCCGCGAAGCGATCGCCGAGATGCGCTCGGTCGTGACCGGGCTGGACGGCGGCGGCCGCGATCTGGGCAGTTGCCTGGGCCAGTTGCGCCACGAAACCGCACTGCGACTCGAGAATGCCGGCGTCGAGCTGGACTGGCCACTGCTCGACGATGCCGAGGGCCTCCAGGTCGACGACCGGCTCTGCAGGAACTTCGGCTCCATGCTTCGTGAACTGGTCTCCAACGCCTTGCGCCACGCTGACGCAAGACGGCTGTCGGTCTCGCTGGCCCTGATCGACGGTTGGCTGTTCGCCAGGATATGCGACGATGGCGTGGGCGGTGCCACCGCTGGCGGTCCTGATCGTCGCGGCCTGCACAACCTGCGCCAGCGCGTCGACGAACTCGGCGGCCGGCTCGACATCCGCGACGCGATCCCGGGCACCCTGGTCGAGATCGCGCTGCCCCTGAGCCGGCGCTCGGAGGCAGCCTCCGTGGACGCCGGCCGGAACCCCCGAGGATGACCGCCCCCGCCCCCCCGACTCGGGAGCGCGCAGGCTGCGCGCCGGACGATGCAGGCCGGACACGCCGCTTCGCCCTGGTGGTCGAGGACCTGCCCGACGTGCGCGCCTGGCTGGCCGATGCGCTGCGTACCGCCTTTGCCGGCATCGAAGTCGGCCAGGCCGGTTCTTTGGCCGAGGCCCGCGCCTGGACAGCCGACTTCAGGGCCCGGGCCACGGCCGGCGACCTCCTGTACACGGCGCTGATCGACCTGGGCCTGCCAGACGGCTCGGGCATCGAACTGGTCCGCGAGTTCGCCGACCGCGACCCGACAGTGATGACGATCGTCGCCACGATCTACGATGACGACGGACACCTGTTCCCGGCCATCGCCGCCGGCGCGCATGGCTACCTTCTGAAGGAACAGGAGCAGGCCGTGCTCGTCCAGCACCTGACCCGGATCGGCGAAGGCCTGCCGCCACTGTCCCCGTCGATCTCGCGGCGGATGCTGGCCTGGTTCCGGGAACGCGCGGACGCGCCCGCGCCGCCCGAGCCCGGCCCTGGCCACCTGCTCCCCGAACCAGTCTTGCTCAGTCCGCGCGAAACCGAAGTGCTCTCCTACATCGGCCGTGGGCTGCGGGTCGCCGAAACGGCCCGACTCCTGAACCTGACGGAGCACACGATCGCCGGCTACGTCAAGTCGCTGTACCGGAAGCTGAACATCTCGTCGCGTGCCGAGGCAGCGCTCGAAGCCGCCCGCCGCGGCCTGGTCTGATCCGCATCGCCCGCCCGGCCCCGCCCTTCGCCGCCATCCGGCGGTCCGCGTCTATATAATCGAGGGTTTCATTCGCCCGTTGCCGGGCGGATCCCGCATCCCTCAGACAGAGCGCGAAATGAGCGACATCCGGAAAGTCGTACTGGCCTACTCGGGCGGCCTGGACACCTCGGTGATCCTGAAATGGCTGCAGGACACCTATGGCTGCGAAGTGATCACCTTCACCGCCGACCTCGGCCAGGGCGAGGAAGTCGAACCGGCCCGTGCCAAGGCCCAGCAGGCCGGCGTGCGCAAGATCTACATCGAAGACCTGCGCGAGGAGTTCGTGCGCGACTTCGTCTTCCCGATGTTCCGCGCCAATACCGTCTACGAAGGCGAGTACCTGCTCGGCACCTCGATCGCCCGGCCGCTGATCGCCAAGCGCCTGGTCGAGATCGCCCGGCGCGAGAAAGCCGACGCCATCTCGCACGGCGCCACCGGCAAGGGCAACGACCAGGTGCGCTTCGAACTCGGCGCCTACGCGCTGATGCCCGACGTCAAGGTCATCGCGCCGTGGCGCGAGTGGGACCTGCTGTCGCGCGAGAAACTGCTCGCCTACGCCGATGCGCACGACATCCCGGTCGACTTCAAGAAACGCAAGGGTGGCGCGCCGTTCTCGATGGACGCCAACCTGCTGCACATCTCCTACGAGGGCGGCGTGCTCGAAGACCCCGGTGCGGAGCCGCCGGCCAAGGGCATGTGGCGGATGACCGTCTCCCCCGAGAAGGCGCCGAACAAGCCGGAAGACGTCAGTCTCGAATTCGCCCGCGGCGACCTGATCGCGATCAACGGCAAGAAGATGAAGGCGCACGAGTTGCTGATCGAGCTCAACCGGCTCGGCGGCAAGCATGGCGTGGGCCGGCTCGACCTGGTCGAGAACCGCTACGTCGGCATGAAGTCGCGCGGCTGCTACGAAACGCCGGGCGGCACCATCCTGCTGCGCGCACACCGGGCGATCGAATCGATCACCCTCGATCGCGAAGTCGCCCACCTGAAGGACGACCTCATGCCGCGCTACGCAAGCATGATCTACAACGGCTACTGGTGGTCGCCGGAGCGGCGGGCGCTGCAGGTGCTGATCGACCACACCCAGGAGCCGGTCAGCGGCACGGTGGTGGTGCGGCTGTACAAGGGCAACGTCATCATCGTCTCGCGCAAGTCCGAGCATTCGCTGTTCGACGAGCGGATCTCCACTTTCGAGGACGACGCCGGCGCCTATGACCAGGCCGACGCCGAGGGGTTCATCAAGCTGAACGCACTGCGCCTGCGGATCGCCGCCGGCAAGCGCGCGGCACCGGCTCCGGCCACGCCGCGCCGCGCCCCGCGCAAGCGCGGCAGCTGAGCAGCGTGGCACGACCGGGCGCCTGCAGGGTTCGCCGACGATGGCACTGATCACCATCGCCGGCGCCCATCTGGCCTTCGGCCACGTGGCGCTGCTCGATGGCATCGACTTCTCGATCGAGGCCGGCGAGAGGGTGGCCCTGATCGGCCGCAACGGCAGCGGCAAGTCGTCACTGCTGCGCGCAATCGCCGGCGTCACCCGGCTCGACGACGGCGAGATCATCCGGCAGGCCGGCGTCTCGCTCGCCTACGTCGCCCAGGAGCCGGATTTCGCGCCCGGCCTGAGCATCCATGAAGCCGTCGCCGGCGGTCTGGCGGCCGACATCGCCGCGCTGGCCGAGTACCAGCGCCTGAGCTCGGCATCGGACCAGGAAGGCGCTCTCGCCCGGCTGGCCGAACTGCAGACCCACCTCGACGCGACCGGCGCCTGGACGGTTGCCCACCGGATCGAGCGAGTCCTGACCCGGCTGGGGCTGGACGGCTCGCTGCCGGTCGACGCGCTGTCGGGCGGCGTGCGCAAGCGCGTCGCGCTGGCCCGGGCCCTCGTGGCCGAACCCGATCTGCTGCTGCTCGACGAACCGACCAACCACCTCGACATCGAGTCGATCGCCTGGCTCGAGGATCTGCTGCTCGCCCATCCGGGAGCCATCATCGTCGTCACGCACGACCGGCGCTTCCTCGACCGGGTCGCGAGCCGGATTGTCGAGCTCGACCGCGGCCGGCTGCGCAGCTACCCGGGCAGCTTCTCGGCCTGGCAGCGCCGACGCGCCGACGAACTGGCCCAGGAGGCCAGCGCCGACGCCCGCTTCGATCGCTTGCTGGCCCAGGAGGAAGTCTGGATCCGCAAGGGCGTCGAAGCCCGTCGCACCCGTGACGAAGGCCGTGTGCGTCGCCTCGAAGCCCTGCGCCGCGAGCGGGCAGCGCGCCGCGAGCGCCTCGGCCAGGTGTCACTCGCTCTCGATGCCGGTGAGCGTTCGGGCAAGCTGGTCGCCGAGCTGATCGACGTGGACAAGGCCTGGGATGGCCGCAGCGTCGTGCGCGGCTTCTCGACGATCGTTCAGCGTGGCGACCGCGTCGGCCTGATCGGCCCCAACGGTGCCGGCAAGACCACGCTGCTCAAGCTGATCCTCGGCGAGATCGAACCCGACCGGGGAACGGTGCGCCGTGGCACGAACCTGCAGCCTGCCTACTTCGACCAGTTGCGCGAAACACTCGACGACGACGCGATCCTGGCCGACACCATCAGTCCGGGCTCCGAGTGGGTCGAGATCGACGGCAAGCGCCTGCATGTGATCGGCTATCTCGGCCGCTTCCTGTTCGCGCCCGAGCGCGCCCGTTCACCGGTCCGCAGCCTGTCGGGCGGCGAGCGCAACCGGCTGCTGCTGGCGCGGCTGTTTGCCCGCCCGGCTAACCTGCTGGTGCTCGACGAGCCGACCAACGACCTCGACATCGAGACGCTGGAACTGCTCGAGGAGTTGCTGGCCGACTATCCCGGCACCCTGCTGCTGGTCAGCCACGACCGGACCTTCCTGGACAACGTCGTCACCCAGTCGCTGGTGGCCATCGGCGACGGCCAGTGGCAGGAGTATGCTGGCGGCTGGACCGACGTCGAGGCTGCGCGCGCGCGCGAGCTTGCCGACAAAGCGGCCCGCACGCCCCCACCCGCAGCCCGCAGCCAGACCCCGCCGTCCGGGTCCACCCAGGGCGGCGGCCGCAGCCCGCGCACCAAGCTCAGCTACCGTGAACAGCGCGAACTCGATGCGCTGCCAGCCCGGATCGAGGCACTCGAGGCCGAGCAGAAGACACTCGAAACCCGTCTCGCCGACCCTGCCAGCTACCAGGAAGGCGGCGATACCGTTCGCGCGCTGCGCGAACGTTTCGAGGCCATCGAGAATGAACTGCTCGAGGCGCTGGAAACCTGGGAAGCGCTCGAAGCGCGCAGCGGATGAGCCTCATCACCGTGGTTCTTCGAGAAGAAACCCTGACCCCCGACCCATTCAAGTGAGGATTCAGCCATGCCATCTTTCGACGTGGTTTCCGAGGCCGATGCCGTGGAGGTGCGCAATGCCATCGACCAGGCCAACAAGGAGATCGCCAACCGGTTCGATTTCAAGGGCTCCGACGCCCGCATCGAACAGAAGGAGCGCGAGCTGACCGCCTTCGCCGATGACGAATTCAAGCTCGGCCAGATCCGCGACGTGCTGTTGAACAAGGCCGCCAAACGCGGCGTCGATGTCCGCTTCCTGGATTTCGGCGATCCGCAGAAGATCGGCGGTGACAAGGTGAAGCAGCTGGTCACCGTACGTCACGGCATCTCGTCCGAGCACGCAAAAAAGATCATCCGGCTCGTCAAGGACAGCAAGATCAAGGTGCAGTCCAGCATCCAGGGTGAATCGGTGCGCGTCACCGGCGCCAAGCGCGACGATCTGCAGACCGTGATCGCGCTGCTCAAGAAGGAGATCGCGGACGTGCCGCTGGCCTTCCAGAACTTCCGCGACTGAAGGCCGGCCGAAGAGGTCACGGCCGGTTTCAGCCGATCGACGTCGCCCCCCTCGCCCATTCCCTGCATTCCCTGCATTCCCTGCATTCCCTGGAGATACGCTCATGAGCACAACGATATCGCCGGCCGGCCTCCCGGCA
>JBAYOD010000193.1:0-6248 GCA_041678445.1 Burkholderiaceae bacterium
GCTTCCACCGACAACGACACACTGACCGTTGCCCTGAACCCGGAGCCGCCGACGCTGGTCTCCTTCTCGAATACCGCGGGCAGCAGCGTGACCGTCAGCGCCAAGGTACTCGAAGGGCTGCTCGAGTACAGCCATGACCTGACGCCGAAACCCCAGCTGGCCACCTCGTGGACGGTCAGCCCGGATGGCCTCGCCTACCGCTTCAAGCTGCGCGAAGGGGTGCGCTGGCATGACGGCAAGCCCTTCACTGCCACCGACGCCGCCTTCTCGATCCTGCTTGCCAAGCGTTTCCACCCACGCGGAAGTGTCACCTTTGCGCACCTTGCCGCGGCGGAGGCAGTCGACCCGGGCACCCTGCTGCTGCGGCTCGACCGGCCCGCACCCTACCTGCTGCTGGCGCTGGCTGCCGGCGAAACGCCCATCCTGCCAGCCCATCGTTACGATGCAGACAGCGCAGTTCAGAACCCGCTGAACGCGGCACCGATCGGCACCGGCCCCTTCCGTTTCAAGCAATGGGAGCGGGGCAGCCATATCCTCTATGAACGGAATCCCGACTACTGGCAGGCCGGCAAGCCGCAGATCGGGAAACTGATCTTCCGGATCATTCCGGACATTGCCGCGCGCCTGAACGGCTTTCAGAACCGCTCGCTGGATCTCGGCGCAAACAGTCCCATTCCGCTGTCCGAACTGCCCAGGCTCTCCAGGTATCCGCACCTGGCCACCTCGACACTGGGCTACGAGGACAATGCCACGATCACGATGCTGGAGTTCAATCTCGAGCGACCGTTGTTCCAGAACGCCGAGGTGCGCCAGGCGATCGCCCACGCGCTGAACCGTGAGCAGATCCGGAACATCGCCTTCTATGGCCATGCCGTGCCGACCGTGGCACCGGTGTCGCGTTCGAGCTTCCCGCGCTTTCACCTGGATGCCCAGGACCCCTATCCGTACGACGTGGCGAAGGCCAACCGGCTGCTGGACGAAGCCGGCCATCCCCGCCAGGGCAACGGCTCCCGCTTCGGGCTGACGATCCACTCGAATCCTTTCAACGACGGCTTCCGGCGTACCGCCCAGTACGTCCGCTCGGCGCTGGCCAGGATCGACATCGACGTCACCGTTCGCGAGCAGGATCCCGGCAGCTACATCCGCAGCGTCTACACCGATCGCGAGTTCGACCTGACGGTCAGCGGGGTGAGCACGATGTTCGACCCGACGGTGGGATTGCAGCGCGTCTACTGGTCGAAAAGCTTCAATCCGAAGTTGCCCTGGTCGAACGCCAGCAAATATCACAACCCGGAGGTCGACCGCTTGCTGGAAGCCGCCGCGATCGAACCGGATGTGAACCGCCGCGCTGCCTTCTTTCACGATTTCCAGAAGATCGTGATCCGCGAAATCCCGTCGATCGCCCTGGTCCAGGTGCAAAGCGTCACGGTCCACAACAAGCGGGTCAGCGGCTTCGACCACACGGCAGCGGGCCTGCGCGGCACGCTGGCCGACATCCAGGTGGCCGAGGCCTGAGATGGATGCAGCGACGAGCCGGTTCCGACCGCCCCTGAGACGAACCTTGCTGCAGGCCCTGCCGACGATCGTCGGCATCCTGGTGCTCAATTTCGTGCTGCTGCAGGCCGTGCCGGGCGATGCGGTCGACGTGATCGCCGGCGAGTCCGGTGGCGCCACGCTCGAAAGCATGGCTGCGATGCGCGATCAGCTCGGGTTGAGCGGTTCACTCCCGCAACGATTGTTCACCCATCTCGGCGATCTGAGCCGCTTCGATCTGGGGATGTCTCCACGCTTCGGCGTACCGGTTTCCGAGCTGATCCTCGGGCGGCTGCCGGCCACCCTCTTCCTGGTGACATCGGGCCTGTTGCTCGCCATCGCGACCGGCGTGCTGCTCGGAACGGCCATGGCCGCCTGGGCGGGTCGCCTGCCCGATCGCCTGCTGTCGCTGGTCAACCTGTTGCTGTACTCCACTCCCGGCTTCTGGATCGGCCTGATGCTGATCCTGGTCTTCTCGGTCCGGCTCGACTGGCTGCCGGCCAATGGCAATGCCACGATAGGCGTCGATCTCTCCGGCCTGGCGTGGCTGGGCGACCGGCTTCGTCACGCGGTCCTGCCCATCGTCACGCTGGCCACCTTCTTCGTCGCCGTCTACGCCCGCCTGACTCGCGCCGCAATGCTCGAGATCGTGCAGCAGGACTTCGTGCGTACGGCACGGGCCAAGGGGCTGTCCCAGGGGCGAATCGTCTTTCGCCATGTCTTGCGCAATGCCCTGATGCCGGTCACGACGGTGGCTGGCCTGCACTTCGCCGCACTGTTCGGCGGAGCCGCAGTGACCGAGACGGTGTTCGGGTGGCCGGGCCTGGGACGCCTGACCCTGGAAGCGGTCATGGGCCGGGACTTCACGCTGCTGCTCGGGATTCTCCTGCTGTCTTCCTTGCTGGTCGTGCTCGTGAACGTTCTGGTCGACCTGCTCCAGCTCTACCTCGACCCACGCATCCAGACACGCTGACATGGATATCACCGTACATCCGCCTCGCCACGCTGCAGCCTCGCCGCCGGCCCGAGGCCGCTCACCAGGCGCCCGGGCACTGGCCAGCCTGCTCAGGGATCCGCTCGCCCTGGCGGGGATCGCCATCCTCGCCGCGGCCGTGGCCGTGGCCGCCCTGGCTGGCTTGATCTTTCCGGGCGACCCGCTCGACATGGCCGGCATTCCGCTGCAATGGCCCGGTGAGGACCCCGCTCACCCGCTGGGCACCGATTCGCTGGGCCGCGACGTTCTGGGCGGCCTCGTCCACGGCGCCCGCGCCTCGCTTGCGGTGGGTCTGGTGGCCGCGTCGATCAGTCTTGCAATCGGCCTGGTCATCGGCGCACTGGGTGGCTACTTCGGCGGCGTCGTCGACGACCTGCTGATGCGTCTGACCGAGCTGTTCCAGACGATACCCACCTTCCTGCTGATCGTCGTGCTGGTTGCGATCAATACGCCCACCCTCGGGATGATCCAGCTGGCGATCGGCCTGGCCTCGTGGCCCGAGATCGCTCGCCTCGTGCGCGCCGAATTCCGGGTGTTGCGCGACAGCGAGTTCGTGCTGGCCGCCCGCGCCGCCGGGTTCGGACCGGCGCACATCATCCTGCGCGAGGTGCTGCCCAACGCACTGCCGCCGCTCGTCGTCACGACGTCCATCCTGATTGCCAGCGCGATCCTCACCGAATCGGGGCTGGCCTTCCTGGGCATGAGCGACCCGAATGTCGTGAGCTGGGGCGGAATGATCGGCGCCAACCGTGAACACATCGGCTCTGCCTGGTTCCTGACGGCGCTTCCCGGCTGTGCGATCGCCATCGTCGTACTGGCCTTCAACCTGCTCGGCGACAGCCTCAACGACGCCTTGAACCCGCGTCTTCAACGGAGATCCGCATGAACGGCGTTCACTCGGCGATACCGGCACGGTCGCCAGACACCGTGTCACCCGAAGCGCGACTGCTCGAGGTCTCGGATCTCGTTGTCGGCTACGACGGCAGGCCACTGCTCGACCGCATCGGATTCGATATCCGGGCCGGTGAAACCCTGGCGCTGGTCGGCGAGTCCGGCTCGGGAAAATCGACCACCGCGCTGGCCATCGGCGGCCTGCTTCCGGACAATGCGAGCGTTGCCGGAAAGGTGCTGTTCGAAGGCAGCAACCTCATCGACCTGTCGCGCCGTGCACGACGCCGAATCCAGGGAAGCCGGATCGGCTTCGTCTTCCAGGAACCGCTGTCCAGCCTCAATCCGGTGATGAGGATCGGCGACCAGATCGTCGAGGTGTTGCGCGAGCATGAGCCGCTCGGCCGACGCGAAGCCAGCGCCCGGGCACTGGCCTTGCTCGATCGGGTCGAAATACCGCACGCTGCCCAGGTGCTGCGCGGCTACCCTCATCAGTTGTCCGGCGGACAGCGTCAGCGCGTGATGATCGCCATGGCGATCGCCTGCCACCCCCGCCTGCTGATCGCCGACGAGCCCACGACTGCACTCGATGTCACGACGCAGGCCCGGATCCTCGCCCTGCTCGACCAGTTGCGTCGCGAACTCGACATGGGCTTGCTGCTGATCAGCCACGACCTCGGCATCGTCTCCGAACATGCCGACGGCGTGGTGGTGATGCACGCCGGCAAGGTGATGGAGTCCACCGACACCGGACGACTGTTCGCCAAGCCGGAACACCCGTACACCCGCGGCCTGCTCGGCGCCTCTCTGCGCAAGGATGACCCGCGGCACTACAGCCGTGAGCGCCTGGCCGAAATCAGGGTCGATACGGCTGCGGACGGCGCCCACACCTTCTCGCTGACCCACACCGGGCTGGCCGCCGTCAACCCCCCCGGACCAGCCACTGGCGGATCGCCGGGACAGCCCGCAGCACCCCGGGACGGCGCGCCGCTGCTCGAGGCTCGCGGACTCCGGAAAACCTTCCACAACCAGGGCCGGTCACTGGTCGCGGTGCGCGACGTCAGTTTCACGCTGCATGCCGGGGAAACCCTGGGGCTGGTCGGCCAGTCGGGTTCCGGGAAGTCGACCCTCGGCCGGATCCTGTTGCGCCTGATTCGCCAGGACGCCGGCTCACTCCACTACCGCGGCCAGGACATCAGTGCCTTGCCCGAACACCGGCTGAGGCCGTTCCGGCGCCAGGTGCAGATGATCTTCCAGGACCCGTTCGGTTCCCTGAATCCGCGGCAGACCCTGGGCGACATGCTCGATGGGATACAGCGCCTGCATCTCGGCCTCGACCGGCCGGCGCGGCAACGCGAGGCGCGCACACTGATCGACGCAGTGGGCTTGCCTGCCGACAGCCTCCACCGCTACCCGCACGAATTCTCGGGTGGCCAGCGACAGCGGATCGGCATCGCGCGCGCACTGGTGCTGAAGCCCGCGCTGATCATCTGCGACGAGCCGGTGTCGGCACTGGACGTGTCCGTTCAGGCGCAGGTTCTGAACCTGCTGGCCGACCTGCGCCGCGAGTACGGACTGTCGTATCTGTTCATCTCCCACGACCTCGCGGTGATCCGGTACATTTCCGACCGGGTCATGGTGATGCGCGAGGGCAGCATTGTGGAAAGCGGCCGGCACGACGAACTCTGGGAGGCCCCCCGCCATCCGTATACGCGCAGCCTGATCGAGGCCATTCCAGGGCGCCGGCCCGGGCTCGAGTCCGGACGACTGCGCGCCACCCGACCGGCCGCCCGGCCTGCCCCGGCCCGTCTCGACACTGCGTTGCCCCTTCCTGCGGATCTCCATGCGCCGATCGGCGGCTTTGGCTGGAGCACCGTTCATCCATGAGCCCTCCGGCATGACCGACAACACCGATTCCGCCTCCACACCCCCGGGACTGGCAGCACTCGAGCAGCGTCTGCGCGAAGATCTCGAACGGCTCTGCCTGCCCGCCGACGACTGGCTGCACCGCTCCACCGACGACCCGACGCTCGACGTCGCGATCGTCGGCGGCGGCATGTCCGGGCTGGCCACGGCAGCGGCACTGAAGCTACTGGGCATCCGGCGCATCCGGGTCTTCGACCGCAACCCGGCCGGCCGGGCCGGCCCGTGGATGACCCACGCGCGGATGCAGACCCTGCGTTCACCGAAACATCTGGTCGGCCCCGCAATGGGCCTGCCGTCGCTGACCTTCCGCGCCTGGCATGAAGCCGTGTTCGGCAAGGCCGCCTGGGACCGGCTCGACCGGATACCGCGCCCCCAGTGGCAGGACTACCTCGACTGGTACCAGGCCGTGCTCGCGCTGCCCGTCACCAGCGATACCCGGGTCATCGACATCGCCGGAGAAACCCTCCCTGACGGCACCCCCGGCGTCGCCTTCGAGACGGTGGAAAGTGGCCGATATCGTGCCCGGCATCTGGTCCTCGCCACCGGGATGGATGGCCTGGGCGGGCCGGCCATTCCCCGGATTGCCGACGCGCTGCCGAGAAGCCGCTGGCAGCACAGCAGCGAGCAGATCGACTTCCACGCCTGGCGCGGGCGCCGGATCGGCATCATCGGCGGGGGCGACTCGGCGCTCGACGCCGCCGCCTGCGCGCTCGAGGCTGGCGCCCGCGAGGTCAGGGTGTTCATCCGCCGCCCCGATTTCTCGCGCATCAACTACTGGAAGGCTTTCACCCACCCCGGCCACTATCACGGCTTCCCGACCCTGACCCCGGCCGAGCGCCAGCCGATGCTGGATTTCCTGAAGCGCCAGCAGGTCCCTCCCGCGCGCGGCACCCTCCGGCGCCTGGCC
>JBAYOD010000194.1:0-6245 GCA_041678445.1 Burkholderiaceae bacterium
CAGAGTATTGGTGGCGCGCTGCGCGCGCGGGCCACGCGGGCTGTGCTGCTCGACGCGGGTTCTGACGGCCCGGCCCCCTTCCGGAGTACCCGCCGGGCTCTTCGTGGCTTCGGGGCTGACGGAGGCCTGGCTTCGGTCCGCGGTTGAACATCGCTGCGAGTAAGGTCGGCAGCACGCAGTTTGGCCCGGCTGCGAATACAGCCATGGACAGCCAGCAACCTTGCCAGCCCGGCAGCCGGAGCGGCCTGGGGCGGGGCGCTTTGCCGGCGCCGAGTAGCGCAGGACGTGGGGCCTGCGCGCGCAGCGCGCATCCAACAATCTGACTTGCCGCCGACTGTTTGAGCGAAGCGAGCGCCGCAAAGCGGCGGGAGCGTAGCGAGTTTCGGCGGCAGGCTCCACGTCCGAGCAACGCAGGGAAGTCCGGCCGAAGGACGGACCGCCGGCACCAAGCCCCGCCCCAGGCCGTTCCGGCTGCCGGGCCGGTACCAAACCCCGCGCTGCCCCGGGCTGCTCGTGAACGCCTTCAGCCTCTGGACATCACGCCGCCAACTTCGTCGCGCAGAACCCCGCCAGCAACGCTCGCCAGGCCGGCAGCTCGACCTCGCCCGGTTTGCGTCGCCCGAAGAACTGCACGATCAGCTCGCCGCTGGCGGCATAGACCTCCAGAGAGGTGACCCATCCGTCGTCGCGGGTCGGCTTGTTGACGACCCAGCAGTCGGCGATCGCCTGGGTGTTCAGGTGCAGGTTGAAGGCGGCATCCAGCACATTGAACCACGGGCCGGTGCGGACCAGCCGGCGCACGCCGCCTGTGTGGATCTGGACGATTCCGCGATTGGCGACGAAGCACATGATCGGCAGCTGGTCGCGGGCGGCCCGGGTCAGCACGGCCTCGGCCGTCCGGCAGGGAACCTGCTGGGCCAGGTCGGCCCCGGCGGCGCGCAGGGCCCCGAGCCGCGACACACCGAACTTGCGCAGCATCGGCGAGAACTCGTGGGTGTCCTTCAGTGCCAGCCAGTGACGCCGCAACGCAGTCGCGTTGCGGGGTGCGCGGGTGTCGACGGGGTCGGGCAGGGGTTCGGCGGCGGGCAGCGCCGTGCAGCCGGTGGCGAAGCGGTCGATCAGCGCGTCCCAGGCTTTCGCGTCGGTGGCTGCGGTCCGGTAGACCTTGTGGATCGCTTCGCCGTGCCGGTCGAAGAACTGCAGGCTCTTGCGACCCTTCTCGGCGACCGCGAAGGCGTTGCGCCAGTAGCCGAACAGCATCCTCAGGTCGATGTCCGGGCCGAGCACGATGCCGATGTCACCTTCGGTCTGGATGTGCTCGTAGCGGCCATGCCGCTCGTGCACGCACCCGTCGTTGCGGGTCAGCGCCATGACCGGTCCCAGGGTGCTCAGGGCCCGGAACACGGTCTGCGGCGTCGCGCCGAGTGCGATCGAATCGACGCCGCAGCCGGCGGCCACCAGTTGTTCCTCGGTGGCGCCGAGGACCCGGGCCCGGTCCCGGATCCGGTGGGCCGCTTCGCTCGGGGCCAGGGCGCAGTGGCGGGCGTGCAGGGCTTCGAGGGCGGTATGAACCATCGGGTACCTCGGTCGGACTCAGTTCGCAGGCTGGACGTCGAACTCGATCGTCCAGGTCTGGGCGCTGCTCGGGTTGGATGGGTCGGCGTAGCGGATGTTCACGACATGGAAGCGCGCGTAGCTGTTGCCTTCGCCCGAGCGCAGCAGGGCGGCGCCTTCCGGCCGGGCCGACAGCAGGTGCGCGGTCGGCGGCTGCAGGCCTGCGGCGGCGGCGGCGTCGCTGCTCGGGTGGTAGGCGTACCAGCCGTAGTCGAGCGACTGCGGCCAGTTGCCGCGGTAGTCGGGATTCAGCGACGAGGCGTTGGCGTCGGTGACCCAGTCGCCGGCTGCGGCCGGCGTGGCGAGGTCGGCCGCGGTCAGCTCGGCCAGGGTGTCGGCCGGCGTGGCGGAGAGGAAGCGGCTGGTTACCGGCGCGCCGTCGGCGTCATAGAAACCGGCCGGGGTCTTGGCGACGAAGCCTGCGACCTGGCCGCCGCCCGAGTCGCCACCGTTGAGCTTGGCGTTGTAGCGGTTGAAGGCGATGTGCCACGGGGCCGAGGCGTCGACCACCGCGCCGGCGTTCAGGTCGATGTGGACCCAGGCGTCGCCCTGGCTGGCGTCGACGGTCATCGTGCGCACGTTGCCCGGTGCGGCGCGGTCGATCCAGCGGATGGTCGGGTGGCCGGACGCAACGCCCGAGGGGCCGCCGTAGTAGCCGATGACCTGCACCGCGAAGACCGGTGCGCCGGGGGTTCCGGTGGTATCGGCGCTGCGGCTGTCGGAGGTGATCAGGAAGACCCGGTAGTTCGGGTGCAGCAGGTGGCCGCCGTCGATGCCGTACTCGAAGGCCGCCACGCCGATGGCATTGGAGCCGGTGAACACGCCGTCGGCCGTGTCCTTGAAGTAGACCGCCGACGGCATCGGGCCGTCGACCGGATCGACGGTGGCGTCGGTCCACTGTGACAGCTCCGACCAGCTGCGGTCGAACGGGCCGCCGAAGGCGCCGCCGTTGCCGCTGCCGCTGACGCCGCTGTTGGTCCACAGCGTTGCCGAGCGTCCGCCACTGGCGACTTTCAGATCCCAGGTGTTGCCGCTGCAGTCGGCGCGTTCCTGGGCAGCGTCGAAGTCATAGCACAGCGCGCTGCCGGCCGACGGCAGGGTGAAGGTCCAGGTGGCGCTGCCCGTGAACCGGGTCGTGGGGTTGACCGGATCAGGATCCGGCTCCTGGTCGGGGCCGTCCGATCCTCCGCCTCCGCAGGCGGCCAGGGCCAGCGTGATCAGGGTGGCGCCCAGGGTTTTCGTCATCGCTCGGGTCATGTCGGGAGTCTCCACATCAGTCGTCAATGTTGGTGTCGGTCAGGGGGCGTTGCCGAAGGCGTGTCGCAGGCCGGCGTAGAAGAAGCGGCCCGCCAGGGGACCGAAGTCGTCGGTATTGCCGAAGTCGCGCTGGCGATCGAACAGGTTGTCGATGCCGAAGAAGACGGTGGTGCGCCGGTCGATCTGGTGGTTGACGGCAAGGTCGAGGGTTGCCCAGCCCGGCGAGCGCGCGCCGCTGCGGCTGTCGACCAGTTCGTCGCTCTGCTGGCGCATGCGCAGCGACAGCGTGGTGTCCGGGCGCGCCTGCCAGTCGACACCGGCGCGCACGATGTGGCGGGGCCGGCGAGTCAGTTCGGTGCCGCTGTCGAGGTCGCGGGTGCGGGTCAGGGTCCACGAGGCGTTCAGGCGCAGGCTCGGCGTGGCCCGCCAGCGCAGGCCGGTTTCCAGGCCCGAGGTGCGGGCCCGCGAAACGTTGCGGTAGCGATAGACACTGACGCCGTTGATCGAGGTGGCGTTTGCCTCGTCGATCTGGATCAGGTCGTCGACACGGTTGTAGAAGGCGTTGAGCTCGAACGACAGCCGCTGGCCATAGTCGAGCGTGCCGCCGAACTGCAGGCTGTCGGACTCCTCGGGCTTGAGGTCGGGGTTGCCGAGCACCATGTAGCCGAGCGCGCTGTGGTCGAACAGGTAATGGCGTTCCTTCAGGTTCGGCACCCGGTAGCCGAGGCCGTAGCTGGCGCGCAAGACACCGGTCCACTGCCCCGTCTGCAGCAGGTCGGCGCGCAGTGCCACCTTGGGAACGAGGTGCGAGCCGAAGTCGGAGTCGTCCTGCCAGCGGGCGCCCACGACCACTTCCCAGCGGTCGCCGACCAGGATGTCGTTCTGCACGTAGAACTCGTGGCTGGTGCGTGAGGTGCGGCCGCTGCCCGAGACGAGCTCGGCCACGCCATTGTTCGTCTGGTCCAGCGTTTCACGGTGCCAGTCGACGCCCAGCTGCCAGAGCTGGCGCCGCCACGCGGGCAGGTCGAGCTGGCCGCTGATGTGGGTCATCCGCTGGCTGGAGTGGCGGTGGCGCTGCAGGAAGTCGTTGGAGAAGCCGTCCGATTCACTGTCGTAGTGCTCGTCGATCACCTTCAGTTCGGCGCGCAGCCCCTGGCTGCCGGTCCAGACGCCGCCGGCGCCGAAACGGTCACGCTCGATGTCCTCGAGCTTGCGCTGCGGCACCCGGTTCGGTGGCGCGAAGTACAGGAAGCGCTGGACGTCGCGCTCTCGGTAGAGGCCTGCTTCGGCCCATAGGCGGGTGCTCTCGGTCGGCAGCCATTCGGCGCGCGCACCGAACTGGGTGCGGCGAATCTCGTCGCCCTGGCGCGACCAGGCCTGGGGGTCGATCGTGAAGCCGTCGTCGTCGGCCAGATCGCCGTGCACGCGCAGTCGCCACCTTTCCGCGCCGCCCTCGAGCAGGAAACGGGCATGGCGGGTGGCAAGGTCGGCCTTGCGGTTCGACGGGTTCTGATCGCCGCGACTGCCGGCATCGAGGCTGATCGCACCGGAAAAGCCGGGCTGGATACGCCGCGTGATCACGTTGACCACGCCGCCCATCGCGGAGCTGCCGTACTGGACCGACGAGGCGCCCTTGACGATCTCGATGCGCTCGACATCGGAGAGCATGTACTGGCCCAGGTCGACGGTGGATCCGGTGCTGGCCGTGATCGGCAGGCCGTCGATCAGCACCAGCACCTGGTCGCTGGTCAGGCCCTGCATCGACAGCTCGTAGCCCGATTTGCCGTGGATCTCGCGCAGCTGCAACCCGGGAACGTTCTCGAGCGCGTCCTTCAGCGTGCGGGCGTGCGTGCGTTCGATCTCGGCCCGGTCGACCACTTCGGTGCGGACCGGCGCTTCCTCGACGAGCCGTTCGTGACGGGTGCCGGTCACCACGACCTGCGGCAAGGTGGATTCGTCTGCCCCGGTCTGCGCAGTGGCCAGGCCGGGCAGGAGGGCCCCGGGCAGGAGAGCCAGTGCCAGGCCGGGCAGCAGGTGGCAGGGTCGGACGGGGGCGGGGCGTGACATTGTGCGATTCGGCGGCGGGCGGGAAACCGGGTGTCGGCCCGGCTGCTTCAGAGGTCACAAATCGTAACGCCAATGAGAATGAGACGCAATGATTGGCGGGAATCCGGACAGACGTTCCGGAAATGAGTTCCGGAAAGCGGGTTCTCGGAACGGCACACGAGAAAAAAGCGCCGGCAGTCGCCGGCGCTCCCCCTGTGGCGGGGTGTTGCCGCCGGGTCAGGCCGCCTGGATGTTCGAGGCCTGCTTGCCCTTGGGGCCGGTGACGACTTCGAACTGGACCTTCTGACCTTCCTTCAGCGTCTTGAAACCATTCATCTGGACCGCGCTGAAGTGCGCGAACAGATCCTCGCCACCATCGTCCGGGGTGATGAACCCGTAGCCTTTGGAGTCATTGAACCACTTAACGGTACCTGTAGCCATGCCTGAACATTCCTGAAGACGATTACCCGGACCGGCTGGAAATCCCTCACGGCATCCTCCCCCTGCTCCGGCCCTCCCGGTGCCACCCTCCCGCAGGAGCGGTCGCGCTGCCTCGTTTTCTTGAAAGGAACGGTCCGGCTGGCGCGACCACAGGGGATCACTCTCCCTGGCAGCCTGGGGATTCTTTTTCGGATTTGCGCGCGCGTCAAGTCTCGCGGCGTGCGCCCGTGCAGGTGCCCACCGGCGGTGTGACAGGCTGCCGACCCGTTCAGCGATGAATCTTGCGCGACCCCGGCGACTCGCTAGAATGCAACGCATGGCGACCCGGCACGACCCCTCCACCGTTCTCGAACGTCAGGAAACGCGCCTCAAGCCGCCTCCGATGTATCAGGTCGTCCTGCTCAACGACGATTTCACCCCGATGGAGTTTGTCGTGAGTGTGCTGCAGAAGTTCTTCGGCATGGGCCGCGAGAAGGCGACTCAGGTGATGCTCAAGGTGCACCGGGACGGGCGCGGGGTTTGCGGGGTGTTCCCGCGCGACATTGCGGCAACGAAGGTCGAACAGGTCAGCAGTTATTCACGCGAGCATCAGCATCCGCTGCAGTGCGTGATGGAGGAAGCATGATCGCCCAGGAATTGGAAGTCAGTCTGCACATGGCCTTCGTCGAGGCCAGGCAGCAGAGACACGAGTTCATCACTGTCGAGCACCTGCTGCTCGCGCTGCTCGACAATCCGTCGGCGGCCGAGGTGTTGCGGGCCTGCGCAGCCAACATCGATGAACTGCGCCGCAACCTCACCGGTTTCATCAAGGACAACACGCCGATCGTGCCGGGGGCCGAGGAAATCGACACCCAGCCGACGCTGGGTTTCCAGCGCGTGATCCAGCG
>JBAYOD010000195.1:0-6201 GCA_041678445.1 Burkholderiaceae bacterium
ACGGCTGCACGGCTGCACGGCTGCACGGCTGCGACAGTCACAGTGTCGCAGGCACTGTCTCATGCGACACCGACCGCCATCGCCAAGCCCTTGATAGACAAGGCTTCGCGGGCTGGCATCGAGTTTGCTTATTCTCATTCGATTCCCCACGATGACGGGATCCAAACGATGAGACCTTCGCAGCAATGAGCAAACCCGACAGCCTGGCCCTTTCCCTGCGCCAGGCCATGCGTCGCCTGGCATCAGGCGTCGTGCTGGTCACCACGGTCGACGAGACGGGCGCCCCCTACGGCATGGCCGCCTCGTCCATGATTCCGGTCTCGATGGCGCCGCCGTCGATGCTGGTTGCGATCCATCGCGAGGCCAGCATCCACCCGGTCGTCGAACGGGTCCGGCGCTGCTGCCTGAACCTGCTCGGTCCCGAGCAGAGCCCGTTGCTGGAACCCTTCTCCCGCACCGCCTTGCGTGCGCAGCGTTTCACCTCGCCCGACTGGCAGCTCGAAGCCGGTGAAATGCCCTACCTGGCCTCGGCACCGGCGGCCGTCTTCTGCGAACTCGAACGCCTGGTCGACTACGGCACGCACACGATCTGCGTGGGCCGCGTCACCCGCGTCCTCCTCGGCCCGTCGGCCGAGCCACTGGTCTGGCTCGACGGCGCCGCTCGCCGGCTGGTCAACATCAACGCCCCCGATTACAACCCCGCGTCCCCGGACGCCCCATCAGGAGACTCCTCATGAACCTCGGCCTGTTCGGAATGCCGCTGCATCCACCGCACCGCTCACGCGGCGACACCTATCGGGAGGATGCCGAGCGCATTCTGTACGCTGACGAAATCGGCTTCGACGAAGTCTGGATCGGCGAGCACATGTCCTGCACGACCGAACCGATCACCGCGCCGATGATGTTCATGGCATCGCTGCTCGACCGCACCAAGCGGGTCAAGTTCGGTACCGGTGTCGTGGCGCTGCCCAACCACCATCCGGTCGTGGTCGCCGCCGAAGCTGCGCAGTTCGACCATCTGAGCAACGGGCGCTTCATGTTCGGCATCGGGCCGGGTGGCCTGGTCAGCGACATGGAGGTGTTCGGCGTGCTCGACGGCGCCTACCGTACCGAGCGGATGATGGAGTCGATCGACACCATTCTGAAGATCTGGTCGCAGGATCCACCCTACGACATCGCCGGCAAGCACTGGCACGTCAAGCTGACCGACAACATCATCCCCGAACTGGGCGTCGGCTACATCGCCAAGCCGCTGCAGCAGCCGCATCCGCCGATCTCGATGACGGCAATGTCGCCGTTCTCGGACAGCGTGCGCACGGCGGCCATGCGCGGCTGGGGGGCGATGAGCGCCAACTTCTGCCCCGAGTACGTGATCGCCAGTCACTGGAAGAAGTTCGTCGAAGGCTCGGAGGCCGCCGGCCACGCCCCGGACGGCAATCAGTGGCGGGTGGCCCGCAACATCGTGATCGCCGGCAGCGACCAGGAAGCACTCGACCGCGTCATGGACCCGGCCGGCAGCAACTACTACTACTTCGACTACCTGTGGCGCGTGCTCAGGAGCGCGAACTACACGGCGGTGATGAAGGACGACCCCAAGGCCGATGACGACTCCGTCACCGTCGAGCAGTTGATCGACAGCATGGTGATGTACGGATCGCCGAAGACCGTCACCGAGAAGCTGCTCGCCTTCAGGGAGCGCACCGGCCCGTTCGGCACGCTGCTGATGGCGTCGATGGACGGCTTCGGCGTGAACCGCGAGCGCGAATGGGAGTCGATGCGGCGGCTGGCCACCGAGGTGATGCCGGAGGTCCGGGCAGCGTTGGCCGGCTGATCCGGCAGCAGTCGGGCCGGGCCCATCGCGTAGCATGACGGCTTTATCGCCCAGCCGTTTCGCCACGATGAATACCCTCGCCCTGCCCGACTTCGACGACGTCCGCACCGCCGCCACCCGCCTGGCGGGGATCGCCCATCGCACGCCGGTGCTGCGTTCGGCCACTGCCGACGCCCTGACCGGTGCCAGGCTCTTCTTCAAGTGCGAGAACCTGCAGCGGATGGGCGCATTCAAGTTCCGCGGTGCCTACAACGCGATCGCCATGCTCGACGAACCGGCCCGCCAGGCCGGCGTCCTGACTTTCTCGTCGGGTAATCATGCCCAGGCGGTGTCGCTGGCGGCCCGCCTGCTCGGCACGCGGGCAGTCGTGCTGATGCCTTCCGACGCGCCGGCAGCCAAGCTGGCCGCCACCCGCAGCTATGGCGGTGAGGTCATCACCTATGACCGCTTCGGCGAAGACCGCGAGAAGATCGCCAATGAACTCGCGGCGGCGCACGGGCTGACGCTGATCCCGCCCTACGACCACGCCGCGGTGATTGCCGGCCAGGGCACGACGGCGCTGGAGCTGTTCGAGGAAACCGGGCCGCTCGATGCGCTGTTCGTCTGCCTGGGCGGCGGCGGCCTGCTCTCGGGCAGCCTGCTGGCGGCGACCGGCATGGCACCGGACTGCGCGGTCTACGGCGTCGAACCCGAAGCCGGCGACGATGCCCGGCAATCGCTGCGCGCCGGCCGCATCGTCACGATCCCGGTTCCGCAGACCCTTGCCGACGGCGCCATGACCACCCACCTGGGGCAGCTCACCTTCCCGATCATCCGCAAGCATGTCCGCGACATCCTGACGGTGCCCGATGCCCGGCTCGTCGAGCAGATGCGTTTCTTCGCCGAGCGGATGAAGCTGGTCGTCGAACCTACCGGCTGCCTGGCCGCGGCGGCAGCCTTCGACGAAGCCGCCCGCTGGCAGGGCCGACGGGTCGGCGTGATCCTGAGCGGCGGCAATGTCGATCTGGCACGATTCGGTCAGCTACTGGCGGGCTGACGCCGCCCCTGCCCCCACCAGAGGAAGCCGCCCAGCAGCAACGCAGGGATATAGACCCAGTAGGCCGATGGCCGGTCGCTCGGCACCATCACGGCCGCGATGTCCCAGCCGGCTTCGAAGCCCGACTTGCGCGCCCGGCTGCCGAAGGCGACATTGCTGACCTGCACCGAGTCCCCGAGGGCCACGACCGTGATGCCCGCTTCCCGCATCCGCTGGCGTCCGTCACCCGGCTCGCCGCGCAACTGCACGGCAACGGTCTTGCGGATGTCATCGCCTTCGAGATTCATTCCGTGGATCTGCAGGACGAGGCGGTCCCCGTCGCGCAGCCCGGTCGCGACATCGAAGATCCGGGCTGGCGAGGCTTCGGTATACGGCGCCTCGATCTTGTCCATGAAGAAGTCGGGCCGGAACAGCGCGAAGGTCACGACGAACAGCAGGCCGATCTCCCACCACTTGCAGCGGATCCGGAACCAGCCCATCGTGGCCGCCGCGAAAGTCAGCGAGGCGATCGCCGAGGCCGTGGCCACCAGCGCTACCTCGAACCAGCCGTGCACGTCGATCAGCAGCAGGGTCGGATTGAAGATGAAGACGAAGGGGAGCACGGCGGTGCGCAGCGCGTACAGCGAGCCCTGGATGCCGATCTCGATCGCGTCCTCGCCCGAGATCGCTGCTGCCGCGAACGACGCCAGTCCGACCGGGGGCGTGATGTCGCCCATGATTCCGTAGTAGAAGACGAACAGGTGCACGGCGATCAGCGGGATGACCAGTCCGCTCTGCGCGCCCAGCTCGACGACCACCGGCGCCATCAGCGAGGCGACCAGGATGTAGTTCGCGGTGGTCGGCACGCCCAGGCCGAGCACCAGGCAGACGCCCGCGGTGAACAGCAGCATCGCGATGACATTGCCTTGCGAGACCACTTCGACGAAATCGGTCATCCGGAAACCGAGCCCGGTCAGCGTGATGCCGCCGACGATGATGCCTGCCGTCGCGGTGGCGATTCCGATTCCGATCATGTTGCGGGCACCGTCGTTGAGCCCGCCCACGACCTCCTGCCAGCCGCCGGCGAAAGCCTCGGCAACGCCCCCCTGCCCGCGGAAGATCGCGATCAGTGGCCGCTGGGTGATCATCAGCGCAAGCAGCGCGACCGTTGCCCACAGTGCCGACAGCGGCGGCGACATCTCCTCGATCATCAGGCACCAGATCAGCGTGCCGATCGGGATCAGGAAATGCAGGCCGGCGCGCACCGTGGGCCAGGTGTCGGGCAGCACCGGGTTCTCGACGTCGATGGTGTCGGGCAGGTCGGGATAGCCGGCAGCCACCTTCAGCAGGTACACGTACAAGCCGAGCAGCAGGCCGGCCGCCAGCCACGGGGCAGCGGCACCGAATACCGCTTGCAGGCCGAGCGCCACCCAGTAGATCAGCGCCAGCACGATCACCGTGCCCGACAGGCCGAGCCCCCAGCGCAGCATCTTCTGCCCGACGCTGCGTGCGCGCGGGGCGGCGGTCGGCTCCAGGCCGAGCTTCAGGGCTTCGAGATGCACGATGTAGAACAACGCGATGTAGGAGATCACCGCCGGCAGGAAGGCATGCTTGACGATGTCGGTGTACGGGATGCCGACGTACTCGACCATCAGGAAGGCGGCAGCGCCCATCACCGGCGGCATGATCTGGCCGTTGACCGACGACGCGGTTTCGATCGCGCTCGCCTTGACACCGCCGTAGCCGGCCTTATTCATCAGCGGGATCGTGAAGATTCCGCCGGACACCACGTTGGATACCGAGGAGCCCGAGATCAGCCCGTTCAGGCCCGAGGAGACCACGGCCACCTTGGCCGGCCCGCCGCGCATGTGGCCGAGCGCCGCGAACGAGACCTGCATCATGTAGTTGCCGGCCCCGGCGCGATCGAGCAGCGAACCGAACAGCACGTAGATGAAGATGTAACTGACCGACACCCCCAGGGCCACCCCGTAGACCCCCTCGGTGGTCAGCCACATGTGGGAGATCATCCGTTCGAGCGACGCCCCTTTGTGCGCGATCACGTCAGGCAGATGCGGACCAAGGAAGATGTAGGCGAGGAAGACCATCGCAAGGACCACCATCGGCGCACCGACGGCACGCCGGGTTGCCTCCAGCAACAGGATGAGCCCGACCGATGCCGTCACGACATCGAAAGTGGTCGGCTGGCCCGGCCGCGTGGCCAACTGGTCGTAGAACAGCAGCAGATAGGCCCCGGTAAAGGCGGCCACCAAGGCCAGCACCCAGTCCTGGGGCGGCACGGCATAGCGCATCCCTCGCCGTGAAGCCGGAAAGGCCAGGAAGGCCAGGAAGAGTGCAATGCCCAGATGCAGTGCACGCGCCTCGGTATCGTTGAGCAGGCCGATGCCGAGCGCAAAGGGCAGCGGCGACGCATACCAGAGCTGAAACAGCGACCAGCCGATCGCCACCGCGAACAATGTTGCGCCGGCCACGCCGCCCGCTGCCCGCCCGCCGGTATCGATGTCTGCGACCAACTGCTGCAGATCGGCCGGTGCCTTGTCGATGTCGCTCATGGTCTCCCCCTGCTCGTTCTTCTTTCTTCCCTGCCCGCGGTGCTCCCCTCACCGGGCCCGAACAAAAGAGCGGGCCCGGAGCCCGCTCTTCGTGGATCGACTGCGTCGGCCGGGATCAGTTGATCCAGCCTTTCTCCCTGTAATAGCGCGCCGCGCCTTCATGCAGCGGGGCAGACAGGCCGTCCTTGACCATGTTCTCCGGTTTCAGGTTGGCCAGCGCCGGATGCAGCCGACGGAAATCGTCGAAATTCTCGAAGACTGCCTTGACGACCTGGTAGACGGTCTCGGCCGGCGTGCTGGCCGAGGCGACCACGGTGGCCAGGACACCGTAGGTCTCGACCGGATCCGGGTTCGCCGGATACATCCCGCCCGGGATCGTCGCTTTCGCGTAGTAGGGCTTGTCGGCCAGCAGTGCGTCGATCACCGGGCCGGTCAGCGAGACCAGCCTGGCCCCGCACGAAGTGGTCGGATCCTGGATGTTCGCCGACGGATGGCCGACCGCGTAGAAGAAGCCGTCGATCTTGCCGTCACACAGCGCCGGCCCGTGTTCGTCGGCCTTCAGCTCGGCCGCCAGCCCGAAGTCGCTCATCTTCCAGCCGAACGCGGCGACCAGTTCCTCCATCGAGGCGCGCGTGCCCGATCCGGGGTTGCCGACGTTGAAGCGCTTGCCCTTCAGGTCTTCGAAGCTCTTGATGTTGGCTTCCTTGCGCGTCACGACGGTGAACGGTTCGGGGTGGATCGAGAAGACGGAGCGCAGCTTGGGATAGGGGCCCGCCTGCTTGAAC
>JBAYOD010000196.1:0-6108 GCA_041678445.1 Burkholderiaceae bacterium
ACCTGCCGGCGGTGCGCCGGGCGCTGGGTTCCGGCGCCCGCCTGGCCTTGCTCAAGGGCCGCTCGAACTACGTCTGCCACTACCATCTTCGCCGGCACCTGGAGGATGGGCGTTTCGAGCGTCGTGACGAGGCGGCCAGTCTGCACCGGATCCAGCGCTTTGCAGCGACTTCGCCGACCGGTGACCGGGCGGAGTTCGGCGGGATCGCCGAAGATTCCCCGCTCTGGGCCAAGGCGACGTCGACGCGCGAGAACTGCCTGGGCCAGGACTGCCCGGACATCGACCGCTGCTTCGTGTTCCGGGCCCGGCAGGCCGCCCAGCAGGCTGACGTCGTCGTCGTCAATCACCACCTGTTCTGTGCCGACCTGGCCTTGCGCGATGAAGGCGTCTCCGAGCTGCTGCCCAGCGCCAACGCGGTGATTTTCGACGAGGCCCACCAGCTGCCCGAGATTGCCGTGCAGTTCTTCGGACGCAGCCTGTCCAGCCATCAGTTGACCGATTTCGGGCGCGACCTGCTGTGCATCGGGCTGGCCGATGCGCGCGATGCGGCCGACTGGACGACCGTGGTCGGCACGCTCGAACAGGCGCAGCGCGAATGGCGTCTGGCCGCCGGCCGCCCGGGGCGGCGCGATGCCCTGCAATTGCGCGCAGAAACCGGGCATCGGGCAGCGCTGGCGCGCTTGCTCGAGGTGCTGGAACAGATCGACGATCTGCTGGCGCAGGCGGCTGGGCGCAGCCGCGACCTGCTGCGGCTGGCGCTGCGCGTGGGCGAGTTGCGGATGCGGCTGGCCCGGTGGCTGGAGCAGCTTGCAGCGCTGGGGCAACCGACAACCGGAGGGGATCCGGCCAGCGAGCCGGAGATGCCGGACGAAGCCGTGTTGTGGTGCGAAGTCCACCGTGCCGGCGTCACGCTGCACGCGACACCGCTGTCGGTTGCGCCGGCGCTGCAGCGGGCGCGCGAACAGTTGCCAAGGGCCTGGGTCTTCGTGTCGGCGACGCTGGCGGTGGCCGATGGTTTCTCGCATTTCACCGAGGCGATCGGGATGCCGGATGCGCGCACGCTGCAGCTCGGCAGCCCGTTCGACTACCCGCGCAATGCCCGGCTGCTGGTGCCGCGTTGCGGCAATCCGTCCGACCCGGGTTTCGCCGACTGCCTGGTCGACGTCTGCTGGCCTTTGCTGCAGGCCAATGCGGGCCGGGCTTTCGTCCTGTGCACGAGCCTGCGCATGGTCGAGCGGGTTGCCGGCCTGCTGGCTGAGCGGATCACGCAACAGGCCGAGCCGCTGACCCTGCTGGTTCAGGGCAGCGCTGCGCGGGCCGCGCTGCTCGAACACTTTCGCATCGCCGATGCCCCGGTACTGGTCGGCAGCGCCAGTTTCTGGGAAGGGGTCGACGTCACCGGCCGCCAGCTGTCGCTGGTCATCATCGACAAGCTGCCGTTCGCCCCGCCCGACGACCCGGTGCTGGGCGCCCGGATTGCCGCGCTGCGTCGGCGTGGGCGTGACCCGTTTCGCGAGATCCAGTTGCCAGCCGCCGCGATGGCGCTCAAGCAGGGCGCCGGACGCTTGATCCGCTCGGAAACCGACCGCGGCTTGCTGGTGGTGGGCGACGAACGACTGGTGACGCGCGGCTACGGCCGCAGCCTGCTGCGCAGCATGCCGCCTTTCGGTGTGGTGCGCGATGTCGGCGAGGCGCTTGCCTGGCTGACTGCGGCGCGCAGCACACCGGACTGAGCCCGTCCGTTCAGCGCCAGACCTGCCACCAGTTGCGCTGGCGGGTTTCGGTGACGCGCGCCAGGGCGTCGCTGCCGGGGAAGTTCAGTTCGAGCACGCGGTTGGCATCGTCGCGCAGTTCGTTCATGCCGAGCCGTTCGTACGAATGCACGAGGACGGCCAGCGCGTCCTCGACCGCCGGTGCCTGGTCGTACTTGCGCACGATGTCCTGGGCCCGGTTGGCGGCGGCGATGTAGGCGCCGCGCTGGAAGTAGTAGCGGGCGATCAGCATCTCGCCGCGCGCCATCGAATTGATCAGGTAGACCATCCGCGTTTCGGCGTCGGCCGCGTACTTGCTGTCGGGAAAGCGCGTGATCAGCTGCTTGAAGGTGTCGAAGGCATCGCGGGCGGCCTGCAGGTCGCGTTCGGCCAGGTCCTGGCCGCCGAGCCAGGCGATCAGCCCCTGCTGCTCGTTGAAGTTGATCAGGCCTTTCAGATACAGCGCATAGTCGAGCGCCACATGCTCGGGATGCAGGCGGATGAAGCGGTCGATCGCAGCCAGCGCCAGCGCACGCTCGCCGTCCTTGTAATGGGCCCAGGCGATTTCGAGCTGGGCCTGCTGGGCCCAGCGCCCGAACGGATAGCGCGATTCGAGCTTCTCGAGCATCTCGACGGCGCGCGGGTAGTTCGACGCGCGCATCTCGTCCTTGGCCTCTGCATATAATCGGTCGGGCGACCAGCCGATCGTCGGGTCGGGCGGCTCGCTGACGCTGCATGCGCCGAGCGTCAGGACGATCGCGGCGAGCGCCGCGCCAAGCCGGAAGGCGTTCGATTTCATGACGACGATTATAGCCAAGGCGGTGGCCGGAGCCGGCCGGGCCGGTGACGATTTCGACGGGGATGGCGAGCTCGCTGCCGGCGCTGTCGAGCTCTGTCTGCTGACGGCGAGCGGCGGTCGCGGCCAGCGCCTCGACCGCTTCCTTGCGATGGCTCTGCCGGCCCACGATCCGGCCGCGTTCGGCGAGCTGTCCCGCACCCGGATCCAGCGCTGGATCGCGCTCGGTGCCGTCCGGTGCGATGGCCGGGTGCGGGCCGCCAGTACCCGTCTGGATGGCTTCGAGACCCTCCTGATCGAACCCCAGCCACGCGACGCCGATTCGGCCTTTGTCGCCGAGCCGATTCCATTGTCGGTGGTCTGGTGCGATGCGGCGCTGCGCATCATCGACAAGCCGGCGGGACTGGTTGTCCACCCGGCGGCCGGGAACTGGCGGGGGACGCTGCTCAATGGCCTGCTGCACCTCGACTCCGGGCTGGCAGCCCTGCCGCGCGCCGGCATCGTGCACCGGCTCGACAAGGACACCAGCGGATTGCTGGTGGTCGCGCGCAGCGAACGGGCGATGGCGGCACTGTCGGAACAACTGGCCGATCGCAGCATGGGCCGGTGCTACCTGGCCCTGGTGCGGGGAACACCGCCGTCCGAAGGCAGGCTCGAGGCCCCGATCGGACGCGACCCCCGCCAGCGGATCCGGATGGCGGTGGTGCCACCGCCGCGTGGGCGCTCCGCCTGCACGGACTTCCGCACGCTCGCCCGCGGTCGACTGGATGGCCAGTCGGTCACGCTGCTCGAATGCCGGCTCGAGACCGGGCGCACCCACCAGATCCGGGTCCACCTGAGCGATGCCGGCTGGCCGCTGATCGGTGACGGTCTGTACGGCGGGCCCCGATTGGCCGGGTTCGAACGTCAGGCCCTGCATGCCTGGCAACTGGCCTTGCGTCATCCGGATGATGGCCGGCAGATGGCCTGGGCGTCGCCGCCGCCAGCCGATCTGTCGGCACTGCTTGCCCAGGCCGGGATTGCGGCAGACGCCTTGCCGGTTGAGGCCCGACGGGAGCGGGCAGGGGTGATCGATGAGCGCTGACACGGGTCGGGCCACTGGTTCTGCCATGAACGCCGCTGTGAATCGCGCCGCCGCGCCCTGGCAGGCCTTTGCGGTCGTGCAGCCCGATTGGCCGGTGTCGGCCAGGGTGCGCGGCTTCGTTTCCGGGCGCGCCGGCGGCGTCAGCGCCGGTGCCTGGGGGCTGGACGGTGACCTGCCCGGCGGGCTGAACCTCGGTGCGCACTGTGGCGACCGGCCCGAGGCGGTCGCCGAGAACCGCCGCCGGCTCGCGGCCACGCTGCCTTCCGCACCCCTCTGGCTGCAGCAGGTGCACGGCGTCGCCGTGCACCGCGCCGCGGCGTCGGCTGCCGCCAGCGAACCGGTCGCCGACGCCGCGGTCACCGACCGGCCAGGGGTCGTGCTGGCGGTGCTCACCGCAGACTGTCTGCCGGTGTTCGTTGCCGATGCCCAAGGCCGCGCGGTTGGTGTTGCGCACGCCGGCTGGCGGGGGCTGGCCGGCGGGGTCGTCGAGAACACCGTGGTGAGCCTGCGCGCCTTGTTGCCGGCCGATGCCGTCATTCATGCCTGGCTCGGTCCGGCGATCAGCCAGACGGCTTTCGAGGTCGGCGACGAGGTGCGTGCCGCCTTTCTTGCCCGGAATGGCGCCGCAGCGACAGCCTTCCGGCCCGGTGTCCGGCCGGGCAAGTGGCAGGCCGACCTCTATGCGCTGGCCCGTATCGCGCTGTCAGCGCTCGGAGTCGCCGAGGTCGGCGGCGGTGGCCTGTGCACCTTCGCCGACACCCGGCGCTTCTGGTCGTATCGGCGCCACGCCGTCGGGGGGCGGATGGCTTCGCTGCTCTGGATCGAGCGCTGACGGCGCTGGATCGAGCGCCGGCGGCGGCGCGGGCCGCAGGGCGGCGCGCTGCCTGCGCCGGCGTTCGGGGGTGCCGAGCAGCCACAGCAGCAGGGCGAGCGGCAGCAGGCCGTAGAACAGGAAGGTCGCTACGCCGGCGACCACACTGCTTTCGGTCAGGGCCATCAGCAGCGTGACGTAGAGCCAGGCGATCGCAACGATGTACATGGGCAGTGGATTCGACGCAAGCCTTGCGCACTCGCAAGACTCGCAGGGGCTCGCGTTGACAAAAGGTTTATGCAGTGCAGAATGCAAGAAGATAACCGCTCGACGGGGGAGGGGCCGAATGCCGGACAAAGCAAAGCTTGCAGCCGAAGACGGGACCGGAGCGCGATCCCGGGCCGGAACGCGCGCCCGCCGGAGCCGGGCGAAGGTGGAGGCGGAAGCAAGCGGGGCGGCCGCATCGTCCGGGCCCACTGCTGCAGCGGCGGCCGACACGGCCGTCGGCAAGGCCGGCGATACGGTAAAGGGCGCGGCTGCCAAGGCGGGTGCGGCCAGCAGGGGCGCAGCCACCAAGGCGACCCGCCGGGCGCCGGCTTCGCGAAAAACCTCTGCTGCTCCACGCACGGCTGCTTCCGCACCCAAGGCTTCGACTTCAAAGGCGTCGGCTTCATCGTCGTCCGCCGGCAAGGCTGCCGGCGCCGCTGCCGGGGGCGCAATGCCGGCAGCACCCCAGGTTTCGCCGGAGCGGCTGGCACAGCTCCAGACCGGCTACATGAGCCGTTTGCGCGAGCTGATGGCGGGCGAGCGGCCGGCCGCCGATCGCCGCTTCTCGAACGAGGCCTGGCAGGCCGAGCCGTTCGGCTGGGCGGCCAGCCTCTACCTGCTCAATGCCGAGTACATGAGCAAGCTGGCGGAGTCGGTCGAGGCCGATTCGCTGACCCAGGAGCGGATCCGGTTCGCCACCCAGCAGTGGATCGACGCGATGTCGCCGGCCAACTATCTGGCCACCAATCCCGAGGCCCAGCAGAAACTGCTGGCCTCGCGCGGCGAGAGCCTGATCAAGGGCATGCGGCACATGCTCGACGACATTCAGAAGGGCCGCATCTCGCACACCGACGAGACGGTCTTCGAAGTCGGCGTGAACATGGCGACCACGCCGGGCAGCGTCGTGTTCCGCAACGAACTGTTCGAACTGATCCAGTACACGCCGACCACGCCACAGGTGGCACGGCGTCCGTTGCTGATGGTGCCGCCGTGCATCAACAAATACTACATTCTCGATCTGCAGCCGGCCAATTCGGTGGTGGCCTGGGCCGTTGCCCAGGGCCATACCGTGTTCATGCTGTCGTGGCGCAACGTCGATGCCTCGCAGGGGCATCTGACCTGGGATGACTACATCGAGCACGGCGTCATCGAGGCGATCCGGCGCGCGCAGGAAATCAGCGAGGCCGACCGGATCAACGTGCTGGGCTTCTGCGTCGGCGGCACGCTGCTGGGCACGGCGGCCGCGGTGCTCAGCGGCCGCGGCGAACGGCTGATCGAATCGATGACGCTGCTCACCACCTTCCTCGACTTCTCGGAGCCGGGCACGATCGGTGTGTTCGTCGACGAGAATTTCGTCGCGTTCCGGGAGCGCCAGATCGGCCGCGGCGGCCTGATGGCC
>JBAYOD010000197.1:0-6108 GCA_041678445.1 Burkholderiaceae bacterium
GGTCGCCTGGGCCGGCGTCAATCGCCCCGACTGTGCCCAGCGCGCCGGCAGCTATCCGGCGCCGCCCGGCGCCTCGAAGATCCTCGGGCTCGAAGTCTCCGGCGAAGTCGTCGCCGTGGGCCCGGATACCGCCCGCTGGAAGGTGGGTGACCAGGTCTGCGCGCTGTGCAACGGCGGCGCCTACGCCGAGTACGTCGTGGTGCCCGGCACCCAGGCGTTGCCGATTCCCGAGGGCTTGTCGCTGCGCGATGCCGCCGGGATCCCGGAGAACTACTTCACCGTCTGGACCAACGTGTTCGACCGCGGCCACCTGGTCCGGGGCGAGCGTTTCCTGGTGCATGGTGGCTCGTCCGGCATCGGCCTGACCGCGATCCGGATGGCCAAGGCGGTCGGCGCGACCGTGTTCACCACCGTCGGCAACGCCGAGAAGGCGGCGTTCTGCAGCGATGCCGGCGCCGACCACGTGATCGAGTACAAGAGCCAGGACTTCGTCGAGGAGATCGCCCGCATCACCAACAGCGAAGGCGTCGACCTGATCCTCGACATGGTGGGCGGCGACTACACCCCGCGCAACATCAAGTCGCTCGCGATCGACGGCCGCCTGGTGCAGATCGCCTTTCTCGGCGGGCCGAAGGTGGCCGACTTCAACATGAGCCCGATCATGGTGCGTCGCCTCACGGTCACCGGTTCCACCCTGCGCCCGCGCTCGGCCGCCGACAAGGCCGCCATGGCCGATTCACTCGCGAAGCACATCTGGCCGCGCATCACCGCCGGCGAAGTACGCCCGACGATCCACAAGGTGTTCCCGATGGCCGAGGCGCGCGCCGCGCACGAGCTGATGGAGTCGTCGCGGCACATCGGGAAGATCCTGCTCGAGGTGGGCGGGTAGGAAATGGTAGGAAATGGGGTCAGACACGATTAATTGAAAATTAATCGTGTCTGACCCCATTTCCCTTTATTTCAGTCCGCCTGGTCGAGCTTGTCCAGCAGCGCCAGCGCCTGTTCGCGATTGCCACGGGCGGCGCGCGTCTCGAAGCGAACGCGCGCGTCATAGTTGGCCAGCGCCACGGTCGCCAGTTCATCGATCAGCTTGTTCACGCTGACCGAGTTGGCGCGCGCCAGTGCCTTCAGTCGCTCATGCTTGTCGTCGGGTAGTCGGATTGTCAGCGTGGACATGGGAACACCTCCAAGGCTATCAATATAAGTCAAGTGCCTGAGGCTTTTGGAACGTCGACTCGGGTGCCCAATGCGAGCGTGTGTCGGCAGCGCGCTGGGCCGGCTCGGCCCGAAGTGAGCGTACGTGCAGATGGGGGCTTTACGACCGATCATCGAGCCGGAACGGCACCCTGCACATCTTCCGGTCCGCCTAGAATGTTCCATGCACGCCTGCAAGCCCCTGCTCACGCGCATGTTCGAATCGCGCCTCGCGCACCGGATTTCGATTGCCGGCAAGTTCACACGGAGCAGTCATGTCAGACCAGCCATTTTCCGACCGAGTGAAGGTTCGGTCGCACCCTGAGCGCGCCCACTATGACCACGAAACGGCCTGCGAGATCCTCGACGCTGGTCGCCATGGCCACCTGACGACCATTCTGGACAACGATATTCGATGCGTGCCGATGATGTACGTTCGATATGGAAACTCCATTCATATCCACGGCCGTGCGCATACGCCGTTGATGGAGCATTTGTTACGGAAAACCAGGCTCTGTTTCGCTGTAACGCTGATTGACGGGCTCGTTCTCGCCCGCAGTGTCAGGTACAACGCTGTCAACTATCGAAGCATCGTGCTCTACGGAGAGGCCACCGAGGTAACGGATGTCCGCAAGAAGATCGAGAGTTTCGAGAAACTTGGGGCACGCAATTGGCCAGGCCCCCGCAAGCTGACGCCCCCCACCCGGAAACAGCTGGACAGCGTGAATCTTCTGGAGGTGCCCCTCGCGGAATTCTCCATAAAGATACGCACGGGTCCGCCGTTGGGACACCTGCCGGACGATGACCCCGCGCTCTGGTCTGGCCACGTGGACCTGAAGACCATTCCGTCGGCCTGCCACCCGGATGCCACGACCGACTCTTCCGTCGCGCTATCGGAATGGACGTCCGGGTGGTGACGTCGCCTAGCCGAGGAGGCTCTGCGCGCCGATCGCCGACGCCATCAGCATCAGGACGGCCAGCACCGCCTTGCGGGCCGCGGCTTCGTTCACCCGGCCGACCAGGCGCGAGCCGAGGAAGACGCCCGCCACCAGCACCGGTAGCGACAGCACTGCCAGCCTGAGGCTGTCCCACGAGAACAGGCCGAATGCGAACAGCGCCGGCAACGCGGCGATGTCCATCGCCAGGAAGGCGGCGATGATCGATGCCCGCCCGGCTTCCAGCGCCAGCGGCGATCCGAGGAAGAAGACGATGATCGGCGGCCCGCCCATGCCGAAGGCGCCGTTGAGCAGGCCGCTCGCCGCTCCGGTGGCGCCGGTTTCCGATGTCGTCGGCATGCGCCTCATCTGCGCGCCGGTCATCAGCACCGCCGCGCTGGTGAACACGAACACCGCGAGCGCGATCTTCATCGGACGGGCCGGCACGTTCGCCAGGAGATAGACGCCCGCCGGCGTGCAGAGGATGGCGGTGGCGACGATGACGCCGATCGAGCGCCAGTGGACATGCTTCCAGATCGACGGGAGCAGGTGGATGCCGGCCGCCACTTCGAGCACGAACATCGCCGGCACCACCGTCGCCGGCGGCAGGGCGACCGAGATCGAGGTGATCGCCAGCATGCCGAAGCCGAAGCCGGAGAATCCGCGGACGATCGCAGCGAGGAACACGCATGCGCATGCGTAGAGGAGCTCGAGGGACACGGCCGCCTTGATCAGTGGGAAAGGCGCTCAGGCCTTCGCGTCTTCAGGCCTTCGCATCGTCGAATCCGATGTATCGCCAGGACAGGGCCAGGGTGATCATGACGACGATCGCGACGATGAACGACGAGGCGGCGCCCAGGCCGAGCTGGAAGGCCTGCATCTGGTTGGCGATGAGCGGCGCGATCATCACGCTGGATGCGTCGCCCAGCAGCATCGGCACGAAGAACATGCCCATCAGGGGCACGAAGGTGAGCACCGTGGCCGACGCGACGCCGGGAAGTGTCTGCGGCAGCGTGACGTGGCGGAACGCCCGCACCGGCGAGGCGCCGAGGTCGGCGGCCGCATCGACCAGCGACCAGTCCATCTTCTCGAGCGAGGCGTAGATCGCGATGACGGCGAACGGCAGCGAGAAGTACACCATCACGAGGATCACCGCGAAGGGGTTGTACAGCAGGAAGCCCAGCGGTTCGTCGATCAGGCCCAGCTGCATGAGGCCCTTGTTGATGATCCCGGAGTCGCCCAGGAGCGCCATCCAGGCATAGGCGCGCAGCAGGCCGCTGGTCCAGAACGACAGGATGATGGCGCCCAGCAGCACCTTCTGCCAGCGGCGCGTGTAGCGGACGATGAAGTACGCCAGTGGATAGGCGGCCAGCAGCGTGATGACGGTGATCAGCACCGAGGAGAGGAAGGTCCGCAGCAGGACCCTGGGATAGGTGGCGCTCTCGAAGAACGCCACGTAGTTCGCCAGCGTCCAGTCGGTGACGATCTGGTAGCTCCTGGTCGTCCAGAAACTGTAGACGAACATGATGCCCAGGGGCACGACGAACAGCGCCACCTGCACCAGGAGCATCGGCGCGAGCCCCCATAGCTGCTGGCGTCCGGCGGCGGGTGCGGTGGTCATGCTGGTTCGTCGTGCCGGCCGGTTGCGTCAGGCCGCGAGGACTTCGTTCCAGGCGGCGGCGTACTCGTCCTGGTTCTCGGGCGCTTCGATCAGGCGCATGTCCTTGACCAGCTCGGGCTGGTCCATCAGGTTGGCGGTGACCATCTCGCCCATGCCCTGCTGCCTGAGCAGCTCGACGCCGCCCCGGTTGGCCGCGCCGCGCTGCAGGCGCTTGAAGTTCATCGCGACGTACTCCGGGCTGTGGATGTGGTTCAGCCACGCCAGCGCCGCCTCGCGGTTGGGCGACCCCTTGACCAGCATGTCGCCGTCGATCCAGCCGTAGTACCCCTCCTTCGGGTTGGACCAGCCCATCGCCGGGCCGCCCGCCGACTGGATGGTCATGGCGCGCCCGGGCGACGACATCCCGATCCAGACCGTCTCCTCGACGTAGAGCCGCATCTGCTCGTTCCAGCCTTTGCTGACGTTGCGCGCGTTGCGCTTGATGCGCACGAGGATCTCGGTGGCCTTGGCGAGCTGCGCCTTGTTCATCCGGAACGGATTCTCGTAGCCGAGCAGCATCGCGGCCACCGGCCACATGAACTCATGCTGGTCGGAGAACGAGACGCGACCCTTGTACTTCGGGTCCAGCAGCGCTTCCCAGGAGGTCGGCGGCGTGTCGACCTTGCTCTTGTTGTAGATGATCGTCGTCGGGTTCCATCCCCACGGCACGATCAGCGACTTGCCGTCGGCGGTCTGCAGCGGCGCGAGCTTCTTGAACTCCGGATACATGTGCTTCGCGACGTTCGGGATGCTCTCGAGGTCGATCGGCTCGATCAGGCCTTCCTCCATGTATCGCACCGGCCACAGGCCGTCGGCCTCGAACAGGTCGTACTGCGCCGCGCCCGACAGCTTCAGCTTGGCGAAGGTCTCGGCATTGCCGCTCATGCCGATGTGGTTCACGCGGATACCCGTCTTGTCGAAGAACGCCTTGATCCCGGCCGGTTCGACGTGGCCGCCCCAGGCCAGCCAGCTGACGGTTCCGGCCGCCATCGACCGGCCCGGCCATGCCGCCAGCGCGGCGGCGGCCCCTCCGGCGAGCGCGGTGTGCTTCAGGAAATCACGGCGATCAAGATGACGTGTCATGTCGGTCTCCTCACTGGTCATAGGCAAAGGTGGACGGTCAGGTACTCACGCAGGCCCCGGTTGCGTTCATCTCGAAAACCCTGGCATCGTCGGGTGACCACCAGACGAGCACGTTGTCCCGCTCGGCGACGGCGAGCCGGCTGTCGGCATCCGGACGGTTGAGCCGGAGCACGAGCACTTCCTGCCCGTTGTCCAGGCGTACCGTGCAATGGGTGACCGACCCCAGGTCCGCCACCTGCGACACGCTGCCCGGCAGCGCGCCGGGCGCCGCCCGGTCCGGGCTGCCGGCCAGTTGCATGCGCTCCGGGCGAACCAGCAGGGCGAAGGGCTCGCCCGCGGCGTGCCCCTCGATGACGGGCGCGGGAATCCGGCCCAGGCCCGGCACGTCCAGCCCGCCGGTGCCGTCGGTCGAGGCGACGCCTTCGAACGCGTTCGCCGAGCCGATGAACTCCATCACCCCGCGGCTGGCCGGCGCGCCGTAGATCTCGGACGGCGTTCCCACCTGCAGCAGCCGGCCCTTGTCCATCACCGCGATCCGGTCGGACATCGCCAGGGCTTCCTCCTGGTCGTGGGTGACGTAGATGAAGGTGATCCCGACCTGGCGCTGGATCCGCGTGAGCTCGGTCTGCATCTGCTTGCGCAGCTTGAGGTCGAGCGCGCCCAGCGGTTCGTCGAGCAGCAGCACCGACGGCCGGTTGATCAGGGCACGGGCCAGTGCGACGCGCTGGCGCTGGCCGCCGCTCAACTGCGAGGGCCGGCGCTCGCCGAAGCCCTCCAGCGACACGAGGCGCAGCATCTCGGCCACGGCCACCCGGCGCTCTGCGGCCGGCACCCGCTTCATGCTCAGGCCGAAGCCGATGTTCTCGGCGACGGTCATGTGCGGAAACAGGGCGTAGCTCTGGAACACGGTGTTGACGGGGCGCTGGTGCGGCGGCACGCCCTGGACCTCCTGCCCGCCGATCCGGATCGTCCCGCGGGTGGCCGCCTCGAAGCCGCCGATCAGGTTGAGCGTGGTCGTCTTGCCGCAGCCGCTGGCGCCCAGCAGCGAGAAGAACTCGCCCTTGCGGATGACGAGGTCCAGCTCATGGAGGGCTATCGTGTCGCCGAAGTGCTTGGCCACGCCGCGCAGCTCGACGGCAGGCTCGGTTGCGACCGGCTTCATGGGCGCCCCCCGGCCGGCTTCGCGTCGGCGCCGCGCTCGCGCATCCAGGCGCCCAGCAGGAGGAGCGCGAAGGA
>JBAYOD010000198.1:0-6102 GCA_041678445.1 Burkholderiaceae bacterium
CGCCACCCGGAACTCCGGGCGATCGTCATGGCGCAGGATCGAAGCGGTCATCGATGGACGGGTCAGTGCCAACGGCGAGGATTCTAGCAATCTTGCGACACAATGGGGCAGTACATATTGCCCGGCTGGATCCCGATATTTCCCCTCCGGATCTCAATAACCGAGCACGTTCGGCAGCCAGAGCACCAGGTCGGGCACGGCGATCAGCAGCATCATCGCGGTCATCATCGAGAATACGAACCAGAAAGCCCAGCGTGCCGTGCTCTCGATCGCGACGCCTGCCAACCGGGCCGACACCATCAGGTTGACCGCCATCGGCGGCGTGAACTGGCCGATCGCCACCATGTAGGTCAGCAGCACGGCGAACCAGACCGGGTCCCAGCTGTAGGCCCTCATCAGCGGCAGCAGCAGCGGCACGAAGATCAGGAAGATCGAGATGCCGTCGAGCACCATGCCGAGGAACAGCAGGACGACGATGACGATGGCCATCGCCAGGCCGGCGCCGATTGTCCCGTCCTGGGCGATCTGCGCGATCGGGTCGACGATGCCCAGGGTATTGACCGCGTAGGCGAAGACGCTGGCCAGCGCCACGATGATCATGATGATGCCGGAGGTCTCGGCTGCATCGACGAGGATCTCGAACAACTGGCGCAGGTTGATCGTCCGGTAGACGACCATGCCGACGAACACGCCGTAGACCACGGCCACCACCGCTGCTTCGGTCGGCGTGAACCAGCCCATCCGCATGCCGCCGAGGATCAGCACCGGCGCGAACAGCCCCCAGCTGGCCTCGCGCAGGGCCCGCCAGAACGGCGGGCGCGACTGAGCGGCCTCGTTCTTGCCGAAGCCGTGGCGGCGGGCCAGCCAGACAGCCGGCACCATCAGCGAGATGCCGGCCAGGATGCCGGGGATCAGGCCGGCGGCGAACAGCGCCGGCACCGAGGCACCGGGCACCATCACCGAATAGACGATGAAGGCGATCGATGGCGGAATCAGGATGTCGACCGACGCCGCCGCACCGACCACCGTGGCCGAGTAGTCGCGCGGATAGCCGGCGCGGGCCATCGCGACCAGCATCACACCGCCGACCGCAGCGGCCGTGGCCGGTCCCGAGCCCGAGATGCCGCCCATGAACATCGCGACGCCGATCGCGATCATCGGCAACATGCCGGGGCCGCGCCCGACCAGCGCGACGGCGAAATCGACCAGGCGCTGGGCCACGCCGGAGCGCTCGAAGACCGCCCCGACCAGCACGAACATCGGCAGCGCCAGCAGCGGATACTTGGCGATGCCGGCGTAGAAGTTGTTCGGCACCGACAGCAGGCCGAGGTCGGCCATGCTGATCCCGAGCGTACCGGCCAGCACCAGCGCGATGCCGATGGGCACGCCCAGGATCATCAGGACGAGGAAGACGATGAAGATCGTGAGCCCGATCATGTCCGGACCCTCTGGATCAACTGGTGCATGGCCCGGGCGGCAATCGCCAGCGACAGCGCTGGCAGCCAGATCGTGTACCACCACTGCGGCACCCCGATGCCCGGCGAAGTGACCTCATAGCGATAGTCGTCCCAGAACAGACGCATCCCCAGCCCGAACATCATCAGGAAGACGGCGACAGTGGTCGCCGACGACAGCAGTGCGAGCAGCTTGCGGCGCCTTGCCGACCCCTTGACGTAGAGGATCTCGATCCGGATGTGGCGATCGCGGACCACCGCGGCGCCGGCAGCAACCATCGTGACGACGACCATCAGCCAGATCGAGACCTCCTCGCTCCAGGCGAAGGATTCATTGGTCAGATAGCGCACGAGCACGTTGATGAAGGTGATCAGCGTGAGCAGCGCCATCGAGATCGCACCGACCCAGTCTTCGGGCAGGTAACGACGCGCTCCACCCGCCGGCGCGGGAATTTCGTCAGCGGGAGGGGGTTCCGTGAGAGACATCGGGGTCAGGCCTTCGGACGGCTGGCGACGGCCGCTGACCGACCGTACGGATCGAGGCCCGGTGCAGGGCCGGGCCGGAATCGGGTTGCCCGGCCGCCAGGCGACGGCGGCCGGGCCCGGAGCAGGCTCAGCCCTTGCGGCTGGCCGCGACGGCGGCTTCGGCGGTCTTCACCAGTTCCGCGCCGACCTGCCGGGTCCACTTCTCGTAGACCGGCCGGACCGCGCTCTGGAATGCAGCCCGCTCGGCGGGGGTGAGTTCGGTCACCGTGACGCCCAACGCCTCGACTTCCTTGATCATCGAGCGGTCGGTGTCCGACAGCCCCTTGCGGGTGATCGCGATCTCTTCCTTGCCGGCGTCGAGCGCCGCCTGCCGGACGATGGCGCGATCCTGTTCCGACCAGGAATTCCAGACGTCGCGGTTGGCCACGAAGATCAGCGGATCGGCAACATAGTCCCACAGGGTCACGTACTTCTGGGCCAGGGTCTGCAGCTTGGCGGCCATGAAGATGTGCAGCGGGTTCTCCTGGCCCTCGACGGCGCCCGAAGCCAGCGCCGGCTGTGCATCGGCCCAGCTCATCTGGGTCGGGTTGGCGCCCAGCGCGGTGAAGGTGTCGTTGAAGATCGGCGAACCGACGACACGGAACTTCAGGCCCTTCATGTCGGCCGGCGTGCGGATCTCGCGCTTCGAGTTGGTGACCTGTCGGAAGCCGTTCTCGCCCCAGGCCAGCGGCACCACGCCGGCCTTCTCGACGATCTTCAGCATGCGATCGCCGACTTCGCCGCGCACCAGCGCGTCGAGCCCGGCGTGATCCTGCGACAGGAAGGGCATCGAGAAGATGTTGAGTTCGCGGATCTGCGGCGACCAGTTGATCGTCGAGCCGACGGCCAGGTCGATGACGCCCTGGCGGATGGCCGAGAACTCCCGGGTCTGGTCACCGTTGATCAGCGACACGCCCGGATACAGCTTCATGTTGATCCGGCCTTGCGTACGCTCGCGTACCATGTCGATCCAGAGCTGTGCACCCTGGCCCCACGGGAAAGCCGTGCCGACCACGGTCGATACCCGGTATTCGGCCCGGTAGTTCTGGGCGTGCGCGGCACGGGTGATGACGAAGGGGGCTGCCAGCGCAGCAGAGCCGGCAGCGCCAGCCTTGAGCAGCGAACGACGATCCATGTCGGGAATCCTCCACATTGGCTATTGTTGCGAGCCGATGAAGGCGGCCCGAACCGGTGATTGTAACGCGCACCCGACAGCGCAGTGGAGCAGCATCCAATACAATGGACGCTGGGACGATCAGCCGGCCGCCGAGGCTGCCCGGGCCCGATGCTTCCGGCAATGAGAACCGACAGGATCTGCGCAATGGCCGCCACCGCCCCGCTGATGAATACCTACGCCCGCCTGCCAGTGGCCTTCAGCCATGGCGACGGCGCCTGGCTCTACGACACCGATGGCAAGCGCTATCTCGACGGCCTGTCGGGGATCGCGGTCAACACGCTGGGCCACAACCACCCCAGGCTGGTGGCGGCGCTGCGCGAACAGATCGCCAGCGTGATCCACACCTCGAACCTGTTCGAGATTCCGCTGCAGACCGAGCTGGCTGCCCGGCTGGTCGAGCTCTCGGGGATGACCAACGTCTTCTTCTGCAACAGCGGACTCGAAGCCAACGAAGCGGCGATCAAGATCGCCCGCAAGTACGGCCGCGACCGCGGCATCGCGCTGCCGGAAATCGTCGTCTTCGAGAAGGCCTTTCACGGCCGCTCGCTGGCCACCCTGTCGGCAACCGGCAGTACCAAGGTCCAGAAGGGCTTCGAGCCGCTGGTCGAAGGCTTCGTGCGCCTGCCGCTCAATGACATTGCAGCGCTGCACCGAACCGCGGCCGAGCGGCCCGATGTGGTCGCCGTGTTCCTCGAGGCCATCCAGGGTGAAGGCGGCATCCAGCCGGCCGGTGTCGAGTTCCTGCGCGAGGCGCGCCGGCTGTGCGACGAAAAAGGCTGGCTGCTGATGATCGACGAAGTCCAGTGCGGCACCGGCCGCACCGGCAAGTGGTTCGCCCACCAGTGGGCCGGCATCAAGGCCGACGTCATGCCGCTGGCCAAGGGCCTGGCCTCCGGCGTGCCGATCGGCGCAGTGGTCGCGCACGGGCCTGCCGCCGAAGTCTTCCAGCCGGGCAATCACGGCACCACCTTCGGCGGCAACCCGCTGGCGATGCGCGCCGGCCTGGTGACCCTGGCCACGATGGAGGAAGACGGTCTGCTGGCCAACGCGACCGAAACCGGCGACTGGCTGCGCGAGACCCTGCAGCTTGAACTCGCAGGGCTGGCCGGCGTGCGCGAGGTGCGCGGCCAGGGCCTGATGCTCGGCATCGAGCTCGACCGGCCCTGCGGCGCGCTGGTCGGCAAGGCACTCGCCGCCGGCCTGATCCTGAACGTCACCGCCGACAGCGTGATCCGCCTGCTGCCCGCGCTGATCTTCACGCGCGAGCACGCCCGGCAGCTGGTCGACATCCTGGTTCCGCTGGTGCGCGACTTCCTCTCACGGACCCCGGCGCAGGCCGCATGAGCCCCGGACGGCGATCATGACTTCCCTCAAGCACTTCCTCCAGTTCAAGGACCTGAGCCGCGACGAGATCCAGTACCTGTTCCTGCGGGCACAGGTGATCAAGGAGCGTTTCAAGCGCTACGAGCCTTACCACCCGCTGGCCGACCGCACGCTGGTGATGATCTTCGAGAAGGCCAGCACCCGGACCCGGCTGTCCTTCGAGGCCGGCATGCACCAACTCGGCGGCGCCGCCATCTATCTGAACACGCGCGACTCCCAACTGGGTCGCGGCGAGCCGGTCGAGGACGCCGGCCAGGTGATCTCGCGGATGTGCGACCTGGTGATGATCCGCACCTTTGAACAGGAAACCGCCGAGCGTTTCGCGGCCAACTCACGGGTGCCCGTCATCAACGGGCTGACCAACGAATACCACCCCTGCCAGATCCTGGCCGACATCTTCACCTTCATCGAGCACCGCGGCCCGATCACCGGCAAGACCGTCGCCTGGATCGGCGACTCGAACAATGTCTGCAACACCTGGCTGCAGGCTGCCGAGCTGCTCGACTTCAACGTGCACGTGTCGACCCCGCCCGGCTACGAGATCGAACCCGAACGCGCCGGCCTGTTCGGCACCCATCATTTCGAGCAGTTCGCCGACCCGATGCAGGCCTGCCGCGGCGCCCATCTGGTAACGACCGACGTCTGGACCAGCATGGGCTACGAGGCCGAGAACGAAGCGCGCCGCAAGGCCTTCGCCGACTGGTGCGTCGACGCCGAGATGATGTCGGTGGCCGCCCCCGACGCGCTGTTCATGCACTGCCTGCCGGCACACCGCGGCGAGGAAGTCACTGCCGAGGTCATCGACGGACCGCAGTCCGTCGTCTGGGACGAGGCCGAGAACCGGCTGCACGCGCAGAAGGCCCTGATGGAGTACCTGCTGGTGGGGCGCCTGGAGACCTGATCCAGTCCGGGCCCGCGCCGCTCATACCCTTCGCGTTCGAATTCCCGGGGCTACGAGCCCGGACGCGGGGCGAGGTTTTCGGCGCACGCCGGGTGCTTGCCCCGCTTCGCGGGGTGCCCTGCGGTGCTTGGGTTCGTGGCCTGCCGCCGAAACTCGCTGCACTCCCTTCGCTTCGCTCCGTTCGTTTCGCTCGAACAGTCGGCGGCAAGTCAGATTATTGGTGCGCGCTGACGCGCGCTGGCCACGAGCCCTGCGCTCCTCGGCTGCGCACAAGGCGTGCGCCGAAAACCTCGCCCCGCGTCCGGGCAGACAGTGGCCGGCGAGCGAACGCAAAGCGGTATCGGCCCGAGCGGGCTCGGCAGCATGAGCGATGCCGGGAATTCGCATCTGTACAGCATTGGGTCTAACCCGAACGTTCGATCGACGCCGCCCCAGGCGCGGCGTACAACGCTTCACAAGCGTCCCGATCCGGCGCGACACCCCCCAGCGCACTGCGCCTGCCCTTCGCTGCCCTTCTCCGCCCCTCTCCGCCCTTCGCCTGCCTCTCACCATGCCCCCCGCCCTGCTCGACCCCAGGAACGACTTCGTCTTCAAGCGCCTGTTCACCCACCGCCCCGAACTGCTCGCCGACCTCATCAACGCCGTGCGCAGCGAACACCCGC
>JBAYOD010000199.1:0-6092 GCA_041678445.1 Burkholderiaceae bacterium
AGCGGCAGGCTCGCGGCCCAGGGAGCAGCCTTCGAACCCGACCTGCTGGTCACCACACTGGCGCCGGCCGCCGACGGGCGCAGTGATTTCGTCGCCCAGCCAGTCCCCGATGACGCGCCGCTGGAAGCCCAGGCCTATGCAGCGCTGGTCCTCGGCGTTCGCGACTACGTCGGCAAGAACGGTTTCCCGGGGGTGCTCATCGGCCTGTCGGGCGGGGTCGACTCCGCGCTGGTCCTGGCCGTGGCGGTCGACGCCCTGGGTGCCGGCAAGGTGCGCGCGGTGATGATGCCGTCGCCGTACACGGCGGAGATCTCCTGGATCGATGCGCGCGACATGGCGGAACGCCTGCAGGTGCGCTACGACGAGTTGCCGATCGCCGGATGCTTCGATGCCTTCCGGGGCACCCTGGCCGACGAGTTCCGCGGCCTGCCCGAGGACACGACCGAAGAGAATCTGCAGGCCCGCATCCGCGGCACGCTGCTGATGGCGTTGTCGAACAAGTACGGTTCCATCGTGCTGACCACCGGCAACAAGAGTGAAATGGCGGTCGGCTACTGCACGCTGTACGGTGACATGGCCGGCGGCTTCGCGGTCCTCAAGGACATCGTCAAGACACTGGCCTGGCGGCTGTGCCACTGGCGCAACGCGATCTCGCCGGTGATTCCCGAGCGCATCATCACCCGCCCGCCGTCGGCCGAGCTCAAACCCGGCCAGACCGACCAGGATTCGCTGCCCCCTTACGAAACGCTCGACGAAATCGTGCGGATGTACATGGAAGAGGATCGCAGCGTCGAGCAGATCGTCGCCGCCGGCCATTGTGCCGACGTGGTTGCCCGGGTGGCGCGGCTGATCCGGGTCAACGAGTACAAGCGCCGGCAGGCACCGGTGGGCATCCGCGTCACCCACCGCGCATTCGGCCGCGACTGGCGCTACCCGATCACCTCGAAGTTCAGAGACTGAGTCGATTTTTCCGGAGATGTCATGAAACTGATTACCGCGATCATCAAACCGTTCAAGCTCGACGAGGTACGTGAGGCGCTCGCCGAAGTCGGCGTATCGGGGCTGACCGTCACCGAGGTGAAGGGTTTCGGCCGCCAGAAAGGGCACACCGAGCTGTACCGTGGAGCCGAGTACGTCGTCGACTTCCTGCCCAAGATCAAGGTCGAGGTGGTGCTCAACGATACGTCGGCTGAGCAGGCGATCGAGGCGATCACCAAGGCTGCGCGCACCGGTCGCATCGGCGACGGCAAGATCTTCGTTTCGAACGTCGAGCAGGCCATCCGCATCCGCACCGGCGAAAGCGGCGATACTGCGATCTGAGCCGTCTCAGGGCGCCTGCGGACGACGCAGGAGCCGGCGCAGGCCGCGCAGCAGCATTCGAAGTGCCAGGGCCGCGGCCAGCACGAAGATCAGGATCAGGGCCAGGAAGACCAGCGGCCAGGCCGCTGCCAGCCACAGTCCGAACGGCACCAGCAGATCCTCGATCGACGACAGCAGAAAGTTCGAAAACGGTTCCGGCGAAGCGTTTGCCGCCGCGCGGGTACCCGATTTGGCGAAGTGCGTGGTAGCGGTCAGGCTGCCGCCCAGCAGGGCGGCGGCAATCGCGGTCGCGGCACCGGCATCGCCGAACACGCTGGCGGCCAGTGCCGCACCGGCCGGAATCCGGATGAAGGTGTGCAGCGCGTCCCAGACGCTGTCGAGCAGCGGCAGCTTGTCGGCGAACAGCTCGACCACGGCCATGAAGGCTGCTGTGCCGAGCACCAGCGGATGGCCGAGCACCTGCAGGTGTTCGGGCAGTTGCCACCAGCCGAGCATCTGCGCCAGGCCGAGCAGGAACACCACGGCATAGAGCCGGATCCCGGCCCCCCAGGCCAGCGCCGCCGCGAGTGCAAGCTCGGGAGCCAGCTCAAGCATCTGCGCCGACATTGCGCAGGGCCGGCTCGCGAGCGACGCGCAGCAATGCGATCAGCACGCCCGAGCCGCCGTCGTTGGGCCGCGCTTCACAGAATGCCAGCACCTCGGCGCGCTGGGCCAGCCAGCGGGGCACCTTGCGCTTGAGCACCGGCTCGCGGCCGACCGAACCCAGGCCCTTGCCGTGGATGATCCGCACGCAGCGCACCTCGTCGCGAACCGCCCGGCCAAGAAACTCGGCGAGGGCCGTGCGGGCCTCATCCGTCCTCAGTCCGTGCAGGTCCAGCTGCAACCCGACCACCCAGTCGCCGCGCCGCAGCCGGCGCACGACATCGGCACCGATGCCGGCACGTCGCCAGGACAGCGCCTCGTCGGTGTCGAGCCAGCGCTCGATGTCGATCTCGTCGGACAGCGATTCGACCAGCACCGCCTGCTCGTCGCGCAGGCGCTGGACCGGCACGGCAGATGGCGTACCGCGCAGCGGCTCGATCCGCCCGGTGGGTTTGAGCGGCGTGGTGTCGGCCATCTCGACGCGGAACAGGTTGGCCTCGCGTTCTGCGCGCAGTGCAGCGATGTGCGCGCGTCGCCTGTCCTGACGTGCCTGGCGCGCCTGCTCGGCGAGCGTCTCGCGCAACCCGGCCAGGCCGGCCAGCCCGTCGATGGCCTGGCTGCCGGACGCTCTGGAGCGTCGCTTGCGCACTGCAGCCTCGCCGGCCAGCCGCCGACCGACCCGCGCCACACCGGACGCCCGCCCGGACCGCCCGTCGCCTCAGCCCTGCGCTTCGAGGTAGCGCTGGGCGTCGAGCGCCGCCATGCAGCCGGTGCCGGCGCTGGTCACCGCTTGGCGGTAGACGTGATCCTGGACGTCGCCGGCGGCGAACACCCCTGGCACGCTGGTCGCCGTCGCCTGACCGTTCAGGCCGCCTTTCGTGATGATGTAGCCGTTGTCCATGTCGAGCTGGCCGACAAACAGTTCGGTGTTCGGCGAATGACCGATTGCGATGAACAGCCCGGTCAGCGTCAGGTCGGTGGTCTCGCCGCTGCGATTGTCGCGAATGCGCACGCCGGTCACGCCGCTGTCGTCGCCGAGCACCTCGTCGAGTTCATGAAACCAGCGGATCTCGACCTTGCCCTCGGCGACCTTGGCCATCAGCTTGTCGACCAGGATCGGCTCGGCGCGGAACTTGTCGCGACGATGCACGACCGTGACCTTGCGCGCGATGTTGGTCAGGTACAGCGCTTCCTCGACCGCCGTGTTGCCGCCACCGACCACGCAGACTTCCTGATCCCGGTAGAAGAAGCCGTCGCAGGTGGCGCAGGCCGAAACCCCCTTGCCCATGAAGGCCTGCTCGGAATCGATCCCCAGGTACTTGGCCGAGGCCCCGGTAGCAATGACCAGCGTGTCGCAGGTGTACTCGCCGGCGTCTCCGATCAGCCGGATCGGCCGTTCATCGAGCTTCGCGGTATGGATGTGGTCGAAGATCAGCTCGGTTCCGAAGCGCTCGGCGTGCTTCTGGAAGCGGGTCATCAGGTCGGGACCCTGGACACCGTCGGCGTCGGCCGGCCAGTTGTCGACATCGGTCGTCGTCATCAACTGCCCCCCCTGGGCCATGCCGGTGATCAGCACCGGCTTCAGGTTGGCGCGGGCGCCGTAGACGGCAGCGGTGTAGCCGGCTGGGCCGGAACCGAGGATCAACAGGCGGGCGTGGCGTCGTTCGGTCATGGTCGGGTAACCTCAGAATTCCGGTCCGTTCGTCGGAAAGGCCGGTATAAGCGTTGCGAAAACCTCAATAAATCATCGGTTTAAGCAGATGTATTTTGAGCGTTTTGTTAAATCACGAGGTGATAGGGCAGAATTATAGAGACTCCCTGCGCGCCCAGCGCGGGTGAACTTCGTATCTTGAGGTGGGTATGCGCCAGGAAGAAAACAAGCTCTTCTTGAAGAGAATTCCGTTGCTCTCCAGCCTGAGCGAGCCGCAGATCGAGGCGCTTGCCGCCGGCAGCGCGCGCCGCAGCTTTCCCCGCGGGCGCACCATCGTTGCCGAGGGCGAGCCTTCGCAGTCGCTGTACATCCTGCTCGCGGGCAGGGCGAAGGTGCAGCGCTCCGACGCCGACGGCAAGGAAGTCATCCTGGCCGTGCTCGGCTCGGGCGACTGGTTCGGCGAGATGAGCATGATCGACGATGCGCCGCGTTCGGCCAGCGTGGTCACGCTGGAAGCCTGCGAGTTCATGTCGATCGACAAGAACAGCTTCCGGGCGCTGTTGCGACAGAGCCCGGAGATCTGCATGGCCGTCATGCGTCAGCTGGTGACCCGGCTGCGCGAGGCCGACCGCAAGATCGAGACCCTGGCACTGCTCGACGTCTACGGACGGGTGGCCCGTGTGCTGCTCGACTTCTCCGAGGACATCGACGGCGAGCGGATCGTGCGCAACCGGCTGCCTCGCCAGGAGATCGCCAAGATGATCGGCGCGTCACGCGAGATGGTTTCGCGCGTGATGAAGGGTCTCGAATCCGAAGGCTTCGTGGTGCCGCTGTCCGAAGGCAGGATGCTGCTGCGTGAAAAACTCGACACTTTCAGCAACTGATCGCGCCGCTTGCCGATGTCCCGAAGTTCCGCTCTGAGCAGTCCCGGTTCCCGCAGTTCCGCGTTCACTCTGTCCGAGCGGGCCATGCGCCTGCTGCACGAGGCCCGCTGGCTGGCGCTGGCCGTGCTGGCGCTGTTCCTGCTGCTGATCCTGGCCACCTACGACCCGGCCGACCCGGGCTGGTCGCATGCCGCGGCCGGCCAGCCGGTGCGCAATGCCGGCGGCCGCGTCGGCGCCTGGTTCGCCGATCTGCTGCTCTACCTGTTCGGCGTCAGCGCCTACCTGCTCGCGCTCGCGATGGGCGTGTCGGTGCTGCGCGGCATGGCCGGCCTGCGTGCGGCCGCCCGGGCGCAAGCCGCACCGGGGCGGCGGCCCGCAGGGGGTAACGAGGCGCTGGAACCGGCCCACCGCTTCGCCTGGGAGCGCTGGCTGGGCTTCGCGCTGCTGCTGATCGGCTGCGTGGCACTCGAATCGGCCCGCCTCTACAGCATGCAGGTCATGCTGCCCCTGGCGCCGGGCGGTGTGCTCGGCAGCCTGATCGCCACGCCGTTGCTCGAAGCGCTCGGTGCCGTCGGCGGCACGCTGGTGCTGCTGGCAATGATCGCCGCCGGCCTCAGCTTGTGGACCGGCTGGTCCTGGCTTGCCGTGTTCGAGCGGGTCGGCACCGCGCTGGAATGGCTGGCGCTGCGTGCCGTGCAGATCCTGTCGGCGCGCAAGGACCGGCGGATCGGCTCGGTGGCGGCCATCGAGCGCGAAGAACTGGTGCAGGAGAAACGCAAGATCTTCGACGACGACCCCGAACCGGTGCGCATCGCACCGCCGCCGGCCCGGATCGTGCCATCGGAGCGGGCCCAGGCCGAGCGCCAGACCCGCCTTTTCACCGAGTTGCCGGCCGACACCGAGCTGCCGCAGCTGTCGCTGCTCGACGAACCGGCCCAGCGCCAGGAAAGCGTGTCGGCCGAGACGCTCGAATACACGTCGCGCCTGATCGAGAAGAAGCTGTCCGACTTCAACGTGGCGGCCAATGTCGCCGCCGCCCAGCCCGGTCCGGTCATCACCCGCTACGAGATCGAGCCGGCCACCGGCGTCAAGGGCAGCCAGATCGTCAACCTGTCCAAGGATCTGGCGCGGGCGCTGTCCCTGGTGTCGATCCGGGTGGTCGAAACCATTCCCGGCAAGAACCTGATGGGGCTGGAGCTGCCCAACGCCCGCCGCCAGACCGTGCGCCTGTCCGAAATCCTCGGCTCGCAGGTCTACGCGAACAGCGCCTCGCCGCTGACCCTGGCGCTGGGCCAGGACATCGCCGGCAACGCAGTGGTCGCCGACCTGGCCAAGATGCCGCACCTGCTGGTGGCCGGCACCACGGGCTCGGGCAAGTCGGTGGGCATCAACGTGATGCTGCTGTCGCTGCTGTACAAGGCCGATCCTTCCCAGGTCAGGCTGATCCTGATCGATCCGAAGATGCTCGAAATGAGCACCTACGAGGGCATTCCGCACCTGCTGGCGCCGGTCGTCACCGATATGCGCCACGCCGGCAACGCGCTGAACTGGTGCGTGGCCGAGATGGAGCGGCGCTACCGGCTGATGAGCAAGCT